>JAUYCY010000005.1 GCA_030692055.1 Candidatus Omnitrophota bacterium
CCAGCACTTCCATAAGGGTGTACCTCCTTTTAATTAGCCGCTTGTAACGGCTATGTGGTTAATATTGGATTATCCACAAAAAGGATACACCCTTTTTTATTTACTTGCCAGAGAACTTACACACTTTATTATACGTTACCAGTATCTACAACATAAACAAAACTTTTGATTTTAAAGTGCTAAGTGCTTTATCGCGTTCTTTATATCATGCGCTGTTGCAGGATGATGTGCTTCAATAACTTTTAATATCTTATCATTTTTAAGATAGCGATTTAGTTTCGAAAAGTCAAAATCTCCGGTAAAAGGCGCTAAATGATCATGCAAGCCTCTTATATCATGCAGATGGAAACCAAATAAATATTTGGAAAGTTTATTGAGTAAACTTCCAGTCGCGATGAAACCTAAGCGCTCTAGCGCTTGGCTGTGGCCCACATCATGCCAATAGACTAAACTTTTATTTGCAAAGGATTTCAAAAATTTTTGAGCTTCTTCTAAATTAGGAATTTCATTAGGATAATAACGGTTTTCTAAGCCTATTTTTATATCTTTTGAAGCAGCATACGGCATTATTTCTTCAAGGCTTTTACGGGTTGCTTCCAGATAAAGTATTTTCTTTTCCTCGCGTAATTTTAGTATATCAGTTTTCAAGTTATCATATTCTTTCGAGTTTGAATTTCCTGCGCAATAAAGCTTCATCAAAGCTTTTATCTTGGCAGTATCCATATCAATATTTCCTGCATGAATAATCACTATTTTTGCGCTAAGTCTCGCGGCAGTATCAATGGTCTTTTTTGTATATTCAACTGCTAATTTGCGTTCTGTCTCGTCAAGAGAAGAAAGATAATAATAGTTTATAAAAAATCTGTGGTAGGGATTTTGCGGCGGCAGCGGACAGAAATTATGCACACTGACCACACGCATTTGCACGCTATCGAGCAAGCCAAGAAGTTCCTCTAATCGCGTAATTGTAAAATTATAACCCAACTCAATATCGTTTACACCAAGTTCTTTTATCGCTAAAAGCATCTCGCGCATGCTGCAATCTTCTTTATAATTCCAAGTCGTAGAAATAGCTATCACATTGCCCCTTAAAAACAACTATAATGGTAACTTATTTTCGCTTCCTGGTGGGTTTCGAAGTAATAACTAAAGCTATTTAGTTCCGTAAATATTTATAAGCTGTTTTCTTGTTTCTTCTAAGCGCTGGGTAAAAATCGCAGCTAACCGTTTAATTAATTCATATCCTAAATCGTGATTCTCTTCACATTTTCCTCTAAGGCATTTCCCATCCAGGGCAATTGCGCGCACGTCTTCAACGGCTCTTGTGTCAAAACGGTAACGGTGCGGTGGAATAAGCCAAGACCACCCGAGTATGTCGCCTGCCTGAATAGTCTGAATAGTGATTGAATGGTGGCTGGTCGCGCTAATCTCAATAGCAACTCGGCCTTCTCTGATAAGATAAAATTTATCGGCGGGATCACCTTCACGCTGTATCGTTTCGCCTTCCTTAAATCGTACGTTTGTAGCACAGCCCACAATGATATCAAGATATTCCGGTTTTAGTTCTTTAAAAAAAGGGTGTTTTTCTAATATAGGTTTTAAGCTTTCCATTGTCCCCTCCTTTATAGCTTATCGCTAACTAAACCGCTTCCATTGTCGACGGCGGCTTAGTGGCGATATTATACGTAACGCTTACCACGCCTTTAATCTCAGAAGTTATTCTCTGCGACAAAGTATTTAATATATCGTAAGATAAGCTCGTAGGTTTCGCATTCCTGGCATCAATGCTATCCCAACATCTGATTTCAATCTGCAAGCCAAAATCCCTCTTCCCAGCACGCATGCCAGTAACTCTATCGTTATGCAAAATTGCCATATACTGAAAAGCATCGCTCTCGCTAAGTACTTCTTCAGTAATTGCTGTTGCCTGTCTGACTATTATTATCTTTTCAGGCGTAACCTCTCCAATTATTCTGGCAGCTAAAGCCGGGCCAGGGAAAGGCATCCTGCTGTAAATTGATTTAGGTAACCCGAGAGCCTGGGCTAACTTTCTTACGCCGTCTTTACGTAGCTGCACTAAAGGTTCAATAATTTTATACCCAAATGCACTCTGAGTATCAATGCCTAGTTGCTCAAAAACATTATGTTGGCGTTTTATCCCGGCGACTGTTTCATCGACATCAGTTAAAATCGTTCCTTGCAAAAGATATTTTGCGCCGCTATCCTTTACTAGTTTGCCAAAAACATCTTTATAGAAAGCTTGGGTAATCGCTTCTCTTTTTTCTTCCGGATCAGTTATGCCTTTTAAGGCTTTAAAAAACTTATCCTGCGCATCTATAATTTCTACCTTAACACCTAACTTCTTAAATGTAGCCACGATTTGTTCTGGTTCATCTTTGCGCATTATTCCGTTATTAATAAAATAGGTTTTTAGTCGGCTACCCAACGCTTTATGGCCTAACATAGTTACCGCTGAAGAATCCACTCCTCCGGAAAGTGCGTTAATAGCAAGACCGCTGCCTACTGTTTTTGATATCTCTTTTACCTTCTGTTCGATAAATTGAGCTGGCTCTAAATCGCTTGCTATAATTTCTTTTATTGGCATCCTAAACCTCTTTCAAGCGCTTAATTAGCATTGGGTTATTTTTTTAATTTTTCTTTTAACGCGCCTGCAATAGCCTTTCGTTGCTTAATCACCTCTTCAATCCTAGCATTAAATTCCATTCCCGTTAACCCCTGGGCCTTTGCCTCTTGCGCTGCCCTTGACACTATATTAACAGCTTCGCGAGGGTCTTCTCCGTCACTGATAAGTTGATTTGCAAAGCTAATCGCTCCTTGTAAATCATTGCCGCTAAGGCCGCTGTTAGAAAAATCAATAATTATATTTTTTACATCCTCTTTTTTTACTCCTTTTGCGAGTATGCCTTTTATATGATAATCCATTGCATTTGCTTCTTGCACAGTAATAGCATTTTGTTTTGCCAGCTCATTTTTTATTTCTTCGGCAACAGCATTAGCATCTTGCTCTGCCGCAAACGATATGTTAACGCCTAACAAACAGCTATACACTAATATAGCTACCATAAACCATCGCATTTGCATATGCACCTGTGTGTCTATATCTAGACTTTAGATTGTTTTTATAATTGTACTACGAAAATAAGATTTGGCAATCATATACTCGAGATAAAAACAAAGCATTGCATATGTATATAGTTTTTCTTTATACATTCACGGCGCTATATTCATGCCGCGGATTATATAGTGCGCCGCTCAGTATTAGCCATGCTGAAACCTCGGGCTTTAGCCCGAGGAGCTATGGAAGGCTTCATTTTATAACTACGGGGTTAACCATGAGGCGGGTTATACTTCTATGATAAACCTACAAGCCGAACACCACAAGGGGCAAAGCCCCTTGTGGATAGCGAGAATCCTGAGCACTTTTATATAAAATATTAGCAGCCTGATAAGCCCAAAAATGGAGCCCCACGGGCATGCCCGTGGTACCTTTATTTACCCGCCAGATTTGCGCAGCAAATCTGGCGAGGTATCCGCCTTGCGTCCGATGCGACATCTCGCCGAAGCAGTACCTCAGTTCGCATTCACCCCCGGCCATGGCCGGGGTACTCTGCGAAGGCGGATAGAAAGATACGCTTAGCGATCTTAGATTGGAGGCGCGTTAGCGCCCTCGCTATGGTGGAGGTGGCGGTCTCCTTCGCCTCAATGAAGCATACCCAAAGCAGTATTGCTTCGGAGGCTAAAGGGTTTTGGTTTACCACACGAAGCTTGCTTCTATGAAATAGCTTCTAAGGTTAGCGAAGTGTGGTGGAGGTGGCGGGACACTTAACCCTCTGTTTCCAAAGGAAGTGGACTATCTCTTCACCCTTGACATCAAAGATATCAAGGGGCTCAGCGTCTTATAGGAGGTATAGTTTATCGTTGGTTCAACGCGCGTATCTTGTTAACAAGCTTCTCTTTCCTGTGCAACAATTGTGAAGTATATCTACCTGCTCGATGCGTAACTTTTTTATACTCTTTCGTAATAAGCTCGGCCTGCTCTCTTTTTACAATGAGATATTTCTTTATTTCATTTAAAAAATAAAGAGCGCTATTTTGCCTTAGACGCCATACATACGATTGAGTATGATGAGGTTTACTTATCTTCTTGGAAGTTATTATCCCTCCGGCTTTATAGCGAATCCACTTAAGTAGCCTCAAATCCGTATTACTGACCGATACCAACGGAGCTGGTGTTTCATGTTTGTGATGCCTGGAAAGAGTTACCGTTCCTTCACCATCTACTATTCCAGCTAAATACGCTTTCGTTACTTCGTCCAACAATAGACCTCCTATCCCTCCGGCGCAATACCGGAGAAGTCTCTGCAGGGCTTGCACCCCTCAGGATTACCCACGCCGATTCCAATATTATATCGGAATTACGTTACGGGCTTCCCTGATGTAAGCCGAGTGTTTCACTAAAAGTTACCCTTTAGTGCGACTCTGCAAGAATCGAACCCGCGTCCTTACAGGGTTAATAAAAAGCTACTACATGCTTATTCTTTCTTTTATCTTTTTCTTGGTAGCTCTGAAAGACAAGATCTACCAAGAAGCAATCTTGTAAGTTTTCGTGGTAAACCCCCAAGATAAAAAGCTTACCCTTAGCCTCAAAACCGAACCCTTATGCCCCCTGAGACAAAAAGCATAAAGGTCACTTTTAGTGTGGCATTACTGCCATACTAAAAGGAGTAACCCATGGAGATGGGTTACTTACACCAGCAAATAGTGGTGTTGCGTTTAGTTTTTTGTAAGCCTCACTAACGCAGCAGGCCCACACCGCTCGGCATGCAACCCTTTACGTCTCCTATAAGTCGAGCCCTTTTCACCCCCAAAATATCAAAGAACGCACACTTCTACCATTTAAAAAATAGCACAAATTCACTTATTTTTCAAGACTTATTATAACTATTGATTACGCAGATTATGATAATAAAATACTTGCAAATTTCTTTTAAGTCGCTAATATAATCTAACATGCTTAACAAATTCCGAACACATCACAAAAAAATTCTCTGGGTTTTAGCTGTCCTTATTATTCCTGCCTTCGTCATGTGGGGAAGTTTAAAGGACGATAAAGAGGAAATTATCGCTAAAATTGGCAGTCACAAAATAACAAAAACTGAATTTAAGCAATATGCCGATATTGCTGAGATATATTTTGCATTCTTTACTACCGCTGATAAAACTAAAAAATTTACCGCTCAGGATATATTTATAAAAGGTTTGGAGTATTTGTTACTCATCCAGAAGGCGGATAAAGAAAGGATTAAAATAAGCGATAAAGAAGTAGCTGATGCAGTTAAAAAAATAAAGCTTTTTATGCCTGGCGGAAAATTTGATAGTGATATATATTATCGATTTTTAAACCGTTTAAGAATAGCCCCACGAACTTTTGAGGAATACATACGCAATATCCTAAAAGCGGATAGACTATACGCTAAACACGTAAGAATAACGGTAACTGACAGTGACTTGAAAAAAATATATAAAAAAGATAACCAAAAGGCAAAAATAACATATATTTTTATTCCTTACGATAAATTTAAAGATGAAATTAATGTAACTGCCGAAGAAATAGAAAGTTTTTATCAAAAAAATAAAAATACCTTTGAGGAAGAATCAAAAATAAAGATAAAATATGCACTCGTAAGCCAAGACACAGAGGTAGCCGCTAAAATATTGAAGGATATGCCGAACATCAAAACTATCGATGATCTAAAAAATAAGTTTGGTGTGGAAATTAAGGAAACTGGTTTTATAGGTATAAAAGACCCAATTGAGGGAATGGGTTGGCAACCATTGATAAATAAATATGCTTTTTCCTTGAAAAAGAAAAGCTTCAATCAACCCTTAGATACGAATATCGGTTACATTTTTATAGAAAAACAAGAAGAAAAACCAGCCTATATTCCAACTTTAGCCCAAATAAAAGATAAAATCGAGTCGCGAATAAAACAGGCGAAAGAGAAAGAACAAGCAAAAGTTTTATGTGTAAAAATTTTAGAAAAGATAAAAAATGAAGAAATAAAGAATATAGCTAAAATTGCCGCGCAGGAAAAACTTGATCTTAAGGAAGCCGGCTACTTTAAATACTATGACTACATAGAAGGCCTAGGCCTTTCAGAAAAAGTGAGTAAAATAATATTCTCGCTAAAAAAAGACAATATCTATCCTTACCCAATCTTGCTACTTAAAGGCGCCTATATTATCCAACTTAAAGAAATCACTTCTTTCGATGAAAAAGACTTTACGCAAAAGCAAGAAAATTACCGCCAATATCTGATACAGCAGAAAACTTTTATTGAAAAGACAAGATTCGTTTCTCGATTGGCAAAAGAAGCAAAATTAACCACCGCCATAAAAGACAGCTTCCCACCTCGATAATGGCACTGTCGCGAAATAGCGCCAGCGCCTGATTACGATGATTACTAAAAGATTCCAACGATTGAAAACATTAACAATTTTAATCACTGTAATCAAGTTTTAATCGCTGAAATCAGGGACTGGTGCGTTTCGCAACAGTCCCTGAGAAGATAAATTTGATAGCAGCTGTTTGTTGATCAACCAGTCTCCGCGGCAAGCCGCGGAGTATGTTCTATACTGATATTATCACTGGTTCATTCATTGCCTTGGAATGAGGTCAATTACGTTTACGATTTCGGCTTCATCCCCGTGGCAAACCACGGGGTATTCGCCAAGAGAGAATAAATATAATTTGAAGTTTATATGATAGTATTAGTCCTCTATGATAATAGCGTTAACTGGGCACTGAGAGGCAACTTCATGAAGATCACAACTGGAACACTTTGGGGCTTTTACTTTGGCAATACCGTCTCCAGGCATCTCAAAACAATCAGGGCAATTATTTACGCATAAACCGCAACCAACGCATATACTCTCATCGATAGTTATCTTTGCCATTTTTTCCTCCTTTAATGACGACACAACTTACGGCAACCTACCGACGAACGTAAGTTGTATGTCGGAATTAAATCCTTGACATCTTTGATGTCAAGGATAGTCTCGTTTGACTTTATTCTGGTTTCTGTAAACTGGTTTCTGGTTTCTTATTCAATCCGTAATATTCTATATTTTTATTTGCTACTTCTTGTAATGCCGCCAATGCAGCATTATCCTTAAATAAATGCTTAAACCTGCTTTGCGGCTTTATATAATCAGTTATGGGTTTAGGGGTAGGCACTTTAAAAACATTAGTCATTTTGCCGTTTTCATATTCAACTAACGGATAAAGCCCGCAGGTAACAGCTGCTTTTGCTACCTCTAAGGTTAAACTTGATTCATGACCCCAACCTAACGGACAAGGCACATGAATTTGAATATACTTAGGCCCACGGATATCAAGTGCTTTTTTGACCTTTCTCTGTAAGTCCGGGATATACCCCACAGAAGCAGTTGCGGCATAAGGTATAAAATGGGCCGCGCATATTTCAACTAAGGGCTTTTTCTTACGCCAATTACCTTTCCAAGTAGTACCGGCAGGAGATGTGGTGGTATTTGCAGCTAAAGGAGTAAGGCCGCTTCTTTGTATTCCGGTATTCATATAAGCCTCATTATCATAGCAAACATATAAAATATCGTGACCCCTCTCAAGCATTCCGCTTAGAGCTTGTAACCCTATATCAGCTGTTCCGCCGTCTCCGCCTTGCGCAATCACGCGGATAGTGTCAATTTTACCTAAATATCGCAGCGCCGCCTCAACTCCTGAAGCAACAGCAGCAGAATTCTCAAATAACGAGTGAATCCAAGGAACGCGCCAACTTGTCTCAGGGGCTTTTGTAGAAAAAACCTCTAAACATCCGGTAGCATTAGCTACAATGGTATTCTTACCCGCCACATCAGCAACTATACGCGCAGCCATGGATTGTCCGCAACCTGCGCAAGCAGTATGGCCGGAAACAAACAAATGTTCCTGAAAATGGTTAAAATCTTCAGACATAGAATTCCTCTTTTAACAAGTCTTCCTTGAGCCCCAAAAATTGGCAACGCACATCGTTTTTCTTGGAAATACTCACCATATCTTTAATGGTCTGTAAAGTAATATCTCTTTCTCCTAAACCAGCCACAAAACCGCTTATCTTTGGTTTTTTACTTGCAAACAAAGACTTAACTTCCGTATATACCGGCCCTTCGCTGCCCAAAGATATGGCTTTATCAAGGACTAATACTTTTCCTACACCAGCTAAGGCATTCGCGACTTGCTCTTTAGGGAAAGGCCTATAGGTAATTATTTTCAAAAGCCCTATCTTTTTACCCTTTGCTCTTTCTTGATCAATATAATCTTTTATTGTTCCACATACCGAACCCATGGCCACTATTGCTACTTTAGCGTCTTCTAAGCAATATGGTTCGACTAAATCAAGCCCTTTTCTGCCAAAAATTGACTCAAAATCTTTTCCGACCTGAGGAATTAATCCTAAGGTGTCTTCTAATGTTTTATGCAATGCATAACGCGTTTCTATATATATGGAAGGATCACCCAATAAACCAAAGCTTAAAGGATTTTCGACATCTAACTTATATGGCGGGGCATAGGCGGGTAAAAATTTTTCTACTTGCTCTTGAGAAGGTATATCCACAGCCTCCATGCCATGGGTTAAGATAAAACCATCCATGTTTACCATTACCGGCAGCATGATTTTACGATTCTCAGCTATTTTATAGGCTTGTATAACATAATCAAACGCGTCTTGGTTATTTTCTGCATACACCTGCATCCAGCCGCTATCGCGCAGGCTGATAGCATCCTGTTGATCATTCCAAATATTAATCGGAGCGCTAATCGCGCGATTAGCATTTACCATAACTATGGGCATGCGCATGCCGGCAATATTAAATAAAACTTCACTCATATAAATAAGCCCTTGGGAACTAGTAGCGGTAAATACTCTTACTCCTGTTGCCACCGCCCCCAAAACAACGCTTGCCGCAGAATGTTCGCTTTCTACATTGATGAATTGGGATTTAAGCTCACCATTAGCTACAAAATCAGCCAGGCGCTCTACGATATGAGTCTGCGGAGTAATCGGATAAGCCGAGATAACTGCGGGCTTACATAACTTAACAGCTTCTGCTACTGCAAACGAACCTTCGATAAATTGTTTCATCTGAAATTTTTTATTAGGTTGCTATAGTAATCGATAATATTTTGTAAAATAATAGGTTATCAAATATTGCTGCGAAATGCTTATATCCACAATCAAATCCAACGATGGACCCAATTAACGCGCCTGCGGCGCTCTTTGCTAACGCAAAGATTGGGTTCATTCTTGCTGCTCTCCAATCATCTCAATATCTTTTTTTGGACAAATATATGCGCAAAGGCCGCAACCCTTACAATAAAGATAATCAGTATGATAGGTATTTTTCTCTTTGCCTTCAATGCAACCTTCCGGACAAATCAACTTACACAGGCCGCAAGCAATGCATTCTTTTTTTAAAAACTTCGGCTTTGTGCTAGAGCGCCACGAACCAGTTTTATTATTTTTAGAAGAACCCGGTTTTCCTACTAATGGTCCAAACATATTTATTACTGATAAATTTTTATGAAATAACCAATAACCAAGATACAATCACCAAATAAATTCCAATAATCAATACCCAAACTGCTTTGTTGTCTTTGTTTGATTATTCGAATTTGGTTATTGGTCATTGTTTTGTTTGGTTATTGGAAATTGGAGATTGGTTATTTAAACTACTGCTTCATATCCTCTCTTTACTGCTTCTATATTTTTATCTAACACCTCAGGTTTACCCGCAAATCTTTTCTTTATCGCTTCGTATATAGATTCTATCTTTATTTCTCCGGTTGCCTTGGCAAATGCTCCCAATAAAACAGTATTACTAAAGGGCTTACCGATAACTTCTAGGGCAATTTTTTCTGCAGGTAATATTACTAGCTTTACGCCCTTAGGAACTTTAATAGTTCCGGTATCTTCTCTTGTGGCAACAATCGCAACGCCTTCCTTTTTCATTCCAGAAAAACAATTTTCACTCTTAATTAAGGTGGGGTCAATGACGAGAACATAGCCGGGATTATAGATTTTTGAACGTAGCCTTACCGGTTTGGTATCAAACCTCAAAAAAGCATTCATGGGCGCGCCCATACGTGCTGCGCCAAAACTAGGGAACGCATACGTATATATGTTTTGGTGAAAAAATGCTTCTCCTAAAATTGCAGCGGTAGTAATCGCGCCTTGGCCTGCCCTTGCAAATACTTTGATTTCTTTCATAAGGAAAGGTTATATCATAAAATTGAGAAAAGGCAAGAAAAAAACTTGTTCTTTAAGCGGTGCGGCGAAAGCTAACCGTTCATCCAAAATATTTTCTCGCCATTTTCTTTAATGAGGCTGGATACAACTTCTACTATCTTTGGATCATATCTTAAGCCAGAGCCTTCTTCTAACTCTTGACGGGCTCTTTCTAAGCCTAATGCTTCCCGGTAAGGCCTGTGATGAGTCATTGATTCCAAAACATCGCTTACCGCTAAAAGGCGGGCCTCAAAAAGTATATCGTCGCCCTTAAGTTTACGAGGATACCCTGAACCGTCAAGACGCTCATGGTGCTGATAAATTGTCTCCGATAAAGGAAAAGGAAATTCAATATCCTTTATAAGGTCATAACAGTTCTTGGAATGTTCTTGGATTAGACTGTACTCTAAGTCGGTTAATTTACCAGGCTTGTTTAAAATATCTAAAGGAATACTGATTTTGCCCAAATCATGAAGTTCTCCTGCCAAACGTATTCCCAAGAGGCGGTTTTCATCCCATTGCAGGGCTTTTGCGATAATTTCCGCAATATTTGCCACATGGCGAGTATGGCTAAATGTATAAGGGTCACGCATCTCTAAAGCCTTTCCTAAAATCTTTAAGCTATTTATCAACATATCTAAGCGTTCTTTTTCTAAATTTGCATAGGCAGTCATATCTCTGGTCATACCCATAGTTCCGATAATTTTACCTGCGCTATCATACATAGGAATTTTGGTTGTTATCACTTGATTCCATGTTCCGTCAGGCAAAATTGTGCGTTCAATTTTTCCTATGATTGGTTTTCCGGTATTTAAAATGCAATTGTCGTCTTTAAACATCTGCTCTGCCTGCTGGCGAGGGAAAAAATCAAAGTCAGTCTTACCTACTATCTCGTCTGATTTTAGCCCCACTCCTTGCGTATAGAATTTATTAACTTTTATAATACGGTTGTTGATATCTTTGAAATAAATTGCCTCCGGCAGATTATCTAGAAGGCCTTGAAGAAAATCCTTTTCTAATTCAAACTTACTCTCCATCTCTTTATGGGAAGAAATATTCTCAATAATACCTTCTAAATATTCCTTTTTATCTTCAAAGGCCACCAAGGAAGCTGAGATAGCCACCCAAAAAGATTTATCACTTTTATCTTTAAAGATTGTCTCAAAAAACTTAGCTTTCCCTTCTCTTTTTATAAGCCGGTAGAACTCATCTCTATCTTTGAAATTTACAAAAAAGCTGCTTAATCTTTCTTTCTTTAATTCTATTTTGGAAGGATAACCCAGCATATGGGCTAAGGTAGAATTGACGATAAGGAATCTTTCATAAGGCAGGAGCTCGTATTTGAATAACCCTATGCCTAAATGGTCAGCAGTAGAAATGTTAAGATAAAAAGTGTCTTTCATCGTACCACGGATTGATTTAATTATACCATTAGCCATAAAAAAATCTACAAGAAAATCGCTTCGCGATAACTTCAATGCGATTTTCAGTGGTTAGGAAAGTGTTTTATACTTTCCTATACCATAAAAATAAAAACCCCCGTCGCAAAACGGGGGTTTTGAATTAACCTGATTTGTTCATCCCACCTCTTCTATGCACTCGGCGGGATAATTCATACTATCATTTTTCCTGCGGAGCGTCCCCGTAAGGGGGCTGCGTGCTTACGCACTTGGAAAAATGATGTGTTCATTAATATTCCGGATAGCCGCCGCCTCCTGGCATTGGTGGCATAGCAGATTTTTCCTTTTCAGGTTTTTCTGCGACTACTGCTTCGGTTGTAATTAACAAAGATGCGATAGATGCTGCATTTTGCAGGGCAGTTCTAGATACTTTTGTCGGATCAATAATTCCTGCCTCAATCATATCGGTAATTTCGTTCTTTTCAGCGTCAAAACCGATGTTAGTTTTTTCCTTTTTAACCTTCTCTACAATTACTGAGCCTTCTACTCCTGCGTTAGAAACTAATTGTCTTAATGGTTCTTCTAGTGCCCTTTTAATAATATTGGCACCGATTTGCTCATCACCTTCTAATTTTAACTTTTCCACAGCAGGAATGCTGCGTAATAACCCGATTTCTCCTCCCGGGATGATTCCTTCTTCAACGGCAGCTCTGGTTGCATGCAACGCATCTTCAACGCGCGCTTTCTTTTCTTTCATTTCTGTTTCTGTCGCTGCGCCAACGTTGATTACCGCTACTCCGCCGGCAAGTTTCGCAAGTCGTTCTTGCAATTTTTCCTTATCGTAATCGGAATCTGTCTGCTCGATTTGCTTTTTAAGCTGGCTGATTCTACCCTGAATGGCAGCGGATTTTCCGGCGCCTTCTACGATAGTTGTATCGTCCTTGTCAATCCTCACTCTCTTTGCTCTACCTAAGTCGTTTAGGTCGATACTTTCTAATTTTACGCCTAAATCTTCGGTGATTGCCTTTCCGCCAGTCAAAATCGCTATATCTTCAAGCATGGATTTGCGTCTATCGCCATAACCCGGAGCCTTAACTGCACTGCAGGTAAGAATTCCACGAATTTTATTGACGACCAACGTTGCCAACGCTTCACCTTCAATATCCTCAGCGAGAATCAGGAACGGCTTGCCTGCACGGGCAATCTTTTCTAAAAGCGGAAGCATATCTTTTACGTTAGAAATCTTTTTCTCATAAATCAAAATATAGGGATCTTCTAAATTACAAACCATTTTTTCCATATCGGTGATAAAATATGGGGAAAGATAGCCCTGGTCAAATTGCATTCCTTCGACTACCTCTAAAGTTGTAGCCATAGACTTTGCTTCTTCTACGGTAATTACGCCGTCTTTACCAACTTTGTCCATTGCATCAGCGATAAGCTCGCCTATCTTGATATCGCCGTTAGCGGCAATGGTCGCAACCTGGGCGATTTCTTTTTTATCCTTAACGGGTTTGGAAATCTTCTTTAACTCTTCCACGACCACTGCTACGGCTTTATCAATTCCTCGTTTTAGCGCCATAGGATTAGAGCCGGCAGCAACATTTTTCAAGCCCTCTTTGTAGATAGCTTCCGCAAGCACGGTCGCCGTAGTAGTTCCGTCACCGGCGGTATCAGAAGTTTTTTCAGCTACTTCTTTTATTAGCTGCGCGCCGATATTTTCATATGGATCTTCGAGCTCTATTTCCTTAGCAACAGTAACTCCATCCTTAGTTATTGTAGGAGAACCGAATTTCTTATCAATAACTACGTTCCTCCCTTTTGGGCCTAATGTGGCCTTGACTGCCTTTGCGAGAATTTCTGCGCCCCTTAAGATTGCTTTTCTCGCATCTTCACCAAACATTAATTGCTTAGCCATTTATTATACCTCCTTTAATGACCCCGACGTATCGGGGGAATTAAACCCCACACCCAGCAGTTCATTTTACTACCTTACGATATAGGGTTTACTATTCTATTTTTTATTGAGCTTACTCGCCACACCGAGTTATCTGGGTGTGGGGTCAAATTCGACTACATCCCAACGTTATGTCGGGATAAGTCTCATTTGATTATCAAATAATCGCTAAAATATCCTCTTCCCTAACAATTAAATACTCTTCGCCACCTATGGTTATTTCTGTCCCTGAATATTTGCCATACAATACCGTATCCCCAACCTTTACTGATAGAGGAATTACTTTACCTTCCTCTGTCTTTTTGCCAGTTCCAATAGCAACCACCTTGCCTTCTTGTGGCTTTTCTTTTGCCGTATCCGGAAGCACAATGCCTCCTTTTGTTTTTTCTTGCCCTTCAGACGGCTGAATTACTACTCTGTCTCCCAATGGTTTAACCTTCATAACCTAACACCTCCTTTAATGACCCCGATAAATCGGGGGAATTAAACCCCGCCCTTTTGGCGAGGCTATAATTATTTAAATCAACCAGTCTCCGCGGCAAGCCGCGGAGTATGTTCTATGCTAATATTATCACTGGTTCATTCATTGCCTTAGAATGAGGTCAACTACGTTTACGATTTCGGCTTCATCCCCATGGCAAGCCACGGGGTATTCGCCGAGAGAGAATAAAACACTGTTTGCCTTTTGGCTAAACGCTATGTGTTATAACACTTTAAACTCTATCCAGCCAAAAGGGCGGGGTCAAATTCGGCTACCCAGCAGGGTGTCCTGTTGGACTACGTCCCGACGTAACGTCGGGGCTGCTTTATTTGATTAGCACTCTCTACCTTAGAGTGCTAAAGCATTCTATTTGTAAAAAATATCTTGTCAAGTTTTTTTTTGAAGATTTTATGTAGCGGAAGGTAAACCCCGTTAGAAAGCTCGACCAGTTAGAAATATCTTTTCTAACGGGCCTCGCTGTATTTTTTCACCCCACCCACAGGGCAGGGCTTTCTTTCTAACGGGGTAAACCCCCACCCAAAAATCAACCAGTCTCCGCGGCAAGCCGCGGAGTATGTTCTATACTGATATTATCACTGGTTCATTCATTGCCTTGGAATGAGGTTAACTACGTTTACGATTTCGGCTTCATCCCCGTGGTCCAGCCTTCGTAGCCGAAGCTACTTCGGCGGAGTAGGCCAAGCCACGGGGTATTCGCCGAGAGAGAATAAAGGTGCCTTTTATAACTAGATATGGGTCATAAACATACGAAAAGCCGATTTTAGGCAGAATATAACGCGCATCGCCGCCCGTTATAACGATAGCATCACAATCTGATAGCTTTAAACTTTTTTTATATTTTTTTACCAAGGCGTTCATCATAGCTGAGAATCCTTCCTCGACACCTTTACTTATGCTTTCACTAGTATCCCTTGGAACCAGTCGTTTTGTTTTTTTCATTACTATTTTTTTAGGTAAAAGCGCGCAGACGGACAACACCTTTAAAGTAGAGCCTACGCCGGGAAGAATCAACCCTCCTTCGTAATCTCCGCTTTTTGATAAAACATCAAACGTTATTGCTGTCCCAAAATCTATAATTATCCTTACATGCGGATAAAGCACCTTAGCCGCGAATGCGCCTACTAACCTATCCATCCCGACTTTCTTTTTATTATACAAACACCTCACAGGAACGGTTATGTCTCTACCAATGATATTTACTTTGTGTCCCAATTTTTTAAATAGCTCTGTGATAGCGGGAACCACTGAGCAAACAAAAATTTCCTCGTTGGGGTATCTACAAATAATTTTCCCTATCGCTTTTATCGTAGCTTTGTGCGTAGACAATTGTACAGTTTTTATAATTTTATTATCTTTTCCCCAGGCAAAATGTAAACTCGTATTTCCGACATCAACGGCTATCATAATAAATGCACCCATTCCTGTGCTGCTTTATTTCTTAAAACTCGCACTTGTAATTTTTTTAAACTTTTTATTTCCTGATAAAGAAAAACCTCTTTAAGAAGCGCTTTGATGTTGCCTCTTTTAAATTCATTATAAATAAAAATTACTTCCATAATTAGCTTTCTAAACAAATCATCGATATTATACTTTATCCCTGTTTCTAAGTAAAGAGAGCTCGCTTTTTGCACAAGTTCTTCTTTCTCGGCATTGACGTTTATGCCGATACCCACTACCACAAAGTCCGCTTTCTCCTTGGCTACTTTCGCTTCAACTAAAATACCGGCAATTTTTCTATCAGCGGCTACTATGTCGTTAGGTAATTTAATTTTAAGGGGCAAAATATGCTGTAAAGCCCGCGCAACCGCTAAGGCAAAAATAACAGGAAGATAATACATATCATCTAGAGAGTTTGAGGGCCTGAAGATAAATGATGAATATATACCTTTGTTTTTTGGAGAAATCCAGCTACGGCCCATACGGCCCCTGCCTTTAGTTTGGCTATTTGCTCTGACTATAGTTATTTCTCTCGCGCCATCTTTAGCCAATTTACAGGAATATACGTTCGTTGAACCGACGGAGTCTATCTTTATTATTTTAAGATATGCTTTATTTTCCATTATTCTTCAAAACCCCCTTTAACTCTTTTATTTTATCGCGTAGCGATACAGCTCTTTCAAACTGCAAATTCTTTGCCGCCAGATACATTTCTTTTTCTAACTGTCCGATAATTTCCCGGATTTCGATTTCTTCCTCGCTTAAATCAAGGCGCTCTCGCAAATGCGATTCTTGTTCTAGATAAACCTCAATGCTATCATGTATTGCCTTTTGAATACTTCTAGGAGTAATATGATATTTACGATTATAGCCTAACTGTAACTTTCTTCTGCGATTGCTTTCGATAATGGCTTTCCTCATCGAACCCGTAATTTTATCCGCATACATCAGCACTAAACCATTGATATTTCTCGCGCACCTGCCGGCAACCTGAATCAATGACGTAGCCGACCTTAAAAACCCTTCTTTGTCGGCGTCAAGTATTACCACCAAGGAAACTTCTGGCAGGTCAAGCCCTTCTCTTAGAAGGTTAATTCCGACAAGGGTATCGATTTTTTTCATCCGTAAGTCTTTAAGGATTTTAACCCTTTCTATGGTATCTATTTCGGAATGTATATAGGTAACCTTTAGGCCTTCATCTTTTAAATATTGACTCAACTCTTCAGCCATTCTTTTAGTAAGCGTAGTTACTAATGTCCGTTCTTGTTTATCTGTCCGCTTTCTAATTTCTTTTATAAGGTCTTCGATCTGGTTTTTTGTCGGCCTTACTTGAATTTGAGGGTCAGGCAATCCCGTAGGCCTGACGACTTGTTCGGTTATTTCGCCTTTTGATAAACCTATTTCATAGGAGGAAGGCGTTGCGGAAACAAAAATAGTTTGCTTTGTGAGCCCCATAAACTCGTCAAACTTTAAAGGCCGGTTATCAAGGCAAGACGGGAGCCTAAAACCGTAATCAACAAGTGTTTCTTTTCTGGACTTATCGCCTTCGTACATTCCTCTTATTTGAGGAATAGCCACATGGCTTTCGTCAATAATAATTATAAAATCTGAAGGAAAATAATCTAATAGGCAATATGGCCGCGAGTGAGGGGGCCTGGCAGAAAGGTGGCGGGAATAGTTTTCTATGCCATGGCAATAACCCATTTCGCGAAGCATCTCCATATCATAACGAGTACGGGAACGCAGGCGTTCTGCCTCTAAAATTTTTCCATTTTTATGCAAAAATTTCCGCCTATCCTCCAATTCCCAATCGATAGTTTGTAATGCCGCCTTTATCTTATCTTCTGCCATAATAAAATGTTTTGCCGGATAAATTCCTATTTTTTCTAAATCTGTTATGCGCTTGCCGGTTAGCGGTTCAAACTCGCATATCTTATCAATTGTATCTGCAAAAAACTCTATACGCACGGCATTCTCTTTATAAGCAGGAAAAATATCTACGGTATCGCCTTTTACCCTAAACGCCCCGCGCCTAAAGTCGAAGTCGTTTCGTTCATATTGCATGGAAACTAACCTTTTCGAGAAGGTATCTAGGCAAATACTATCGTTTTTTTTAACATATAAGGTTAGCTCTTGATAATCTTGCGGTGAGCCTAAATTATAAATACAAGATACGGAAGCCACCACAACTACATCATTTCGCGACATAAGAGAACTAGTAGTAGATAATCTTAAACGATCTAATTTTTCGTTTATAGAGGCATCTTTTTCTATATAGGTATCAGTTTGAGGAATATAACTTTCTGGTTGATAATAGTCGTAGTAACTTACAAAATACTCAACAGCATTATGAGGAAAAAATTCCTTAAATTCGGCATAAAGCTGGCTGGCTAATGTTTTATTATGGGAAATAACCAATACGGGGCGGTTTATTTTTTCGATAACACAAGCTAAAGTAAAGGTTTTTCCGGAACCAGTTACCCCTAAAAGTGTTTGAAACTGCTTTGCGTGATTAAGGCCTTGCGTAAGTTTTTTAATTGCCTGAGGTTGGTCGCCGGTAGGCTTGAATTTGCTGACAAGCTTAAATTTATCCATTTTTAACGCAAAGCGCTAAGCGCATAGTGAATTTCGCATAGCGCAAGGCGCAGAGCGCATAGCGTAAATAAAAAAGATAAATAATTAATATACTTCTTAAGCGCTTTGCGCTATGCACTATGCGCCATGCGATTTTGCTTTGCGCTATGCTCTATGCGCTATGCTATTCCTTATCTATTATTTCCAACGAGAAATCTATCGCCTTAGGTGAGTGCGTGAGGCTTCCTATAGATATAAAATCTACACCAGTCTTTGCTATTCTCCTTACGTTTTCTAAATTTATTCCGCCTGAGGCTTCCAGTTTTACTTTGGGAAAATATTTCTGGCGAAACTTTACTGCTTTTTTCATCTGCTTAGGCTTAAAGTTATCTAACATAACCACATCCGGCTTATATTTAATCACTTTTTTAAACTCATCTAATGTCTCCACTTCAATTTCTACCTTGATTGACGGCAGATTCTTTACATACGAGAGGCATTTCGCCATTCTTATCTCATCCAGTTTGCCTTTACGAATGAATTTTCCGGCTCTGAGGTGATTATCTTTTATAAGTATTGCGTCAACGAGAGCTTTTCTGTGATTATACCCCCCGCCTACCTGCACGGCATACTTTTCTAAAATTCGTAAATTGGGGGTAGTCTTACGGGTATCGAGTATCTTTACGGTAGTTCTTTTAGTCCGATTAACAAAACTCCTTGTAGTGGTTGCGATTCCGGATAAAAGTGACAAAAAATTTAAAGCTACACGCTCTGCCGAAAGCACAACGCGCGCATCACCTTTAATATAGGCTATTTTTTCGTTCTTTTTAAAGGTATCGCCGTCTTTTTTAAGCGCTTTAAAAATTACATTCTTGCTTCTTTCCTTAAAAACTGCCTTTACAATATCTAATCCGCATAACACCCCTGTTTCTTTGGCAATAATTGCGCTTTCTGCCTTAAAGTGATAAGGAATAGTAAAAAGAGTGGTAATGTCTTCCCTGCCGATATCTTCCTGCAGGGCGGTCTTTATAATTATCCTGACTTTACGGTCTAAACGCATTTTTCAGCTCCTCTAGGCGCACCTGTTGCGCCAACAACTCCTTAAATCGTAACCGCTCCGCTTCTACGGTTTCAACTGGAGCATTTTTTATAAAATTTTCATTTTGAAGGCGGCCTTGGACCTTTTCAGTAATAAGTTTTAGATTGCCGATTTTTTTATCCAAAGACGCCATGAAATTATTCTCATCAAAATTTGCAATATCTAAGTTGATCTTCCAGGCATCGTTTTTGTAAAGCACTCGTTTTAACTTCTCGTGAAACTCAATTCCCTCAAGAAAAACAAGACGCTTAATCCACGCTTGGTGTAATCTCCAATATTCGGCGTGCACGTCTTGCGTATTTATCTCTAGTTTTACTTTTTTCTGAGCAATACCTAAATCTGCTTTAATATTACGTAATTGATTAATAGTTTCCAGCAACATCGAAACTTTACTTAGCTCGCTTTCCTTTGTTTTGAGCGCATATTTCGCAGGCCAAGAGGAAGTTGCTATGTTTTCTTCTAGCGGCAAACTCGTATAGTTTTTTATGAGTCCTAAAATCTCCTCGCTAATGAACGGCGTAAACGGATGAAGTAGTTTCATAGAGTTATAAATAAGATAAATTAACACCTTTGCTTTAGCCGGCGTAAAATTGTCCTTGGCTATTTCTATATACCAATCACAGAAAGTATGCCAAAAAAATTCGTATATTACTTGGGCTGCATCATTCATGCGATAGCTATCTAAATGCCGTGTCACATCCTCTATGGTCTTGTTAAATTCATTAAGTACCCAGCCATCAATATCATCGATTTCGCGTAGTTCTATATCTTCTACTTTTAAATTATTTTCTTTAATCTTATTCAAAATAAATCTTGTCGCGTTCCAAATCTTATTGCAAAAATTTCTGCCCACTAAAAATTTCTCATCCGAAAGATAAACATCCGCGCCAGTTGAAGCAATAAGCATTAGCGAAAAACGCAAAGAATCCGCTCCGAATTTATCGATAATTTCCAGCGGGTCAATAATGTTTCCTAAAGACTTGGACATCTTTATACCGCGTGCGTCTCGCACTGTTCCGTGGATAAAAACATCCTTAAAGGGTATTTCTTTCATAAATTCCAAACCCGCCATAATCATTCTTGCCACCCAGAAGAATAGTATCTCTGATGCCGTCACCAATACACTTGTAGGATAAAAATATTCTAACTCTTCTTCACGCTTTGCGCTATGCGCTTTGCGCTTTGCGCCGAAAGGCCAATAAAAAGTGGCGAAAGGCCAGAGCCAGGAAGAAAACCATGTATCCAAAACATCCTCATCCTGAAAGATGTCGCTTGAACCACAATCAGGGCATTTTTCAGGTTTCGTTCGCGAAACAATTACGCCTAAGCTTTCTTTGGGATTTGTAATTTGTGATTTGGGATTTATTTGGGATTTAGGATTTGGGATTTGGGATTTCCCTGTCTGGCATTCTTTACAATAATAGACAGGGATGCGGTGCCCCCACCATATCTGCCTTGATATACACCAGTCTTGGATATTGTTCATCCAGTTAAGATATACTTTTTTCCATCTTTCCGGATAAAATTTTATTTTATCTTCTTCAACTACCCTTATCGCAGGTTCGGCTAAAGGCCTCATTCTTACAAACCATTGTAGCGACAACCGCGGCTCAATCATGGTATGGCAGCGGTAGCAATGCCCGGCACTTATTTTATGCGGTTCCTTCTTCTCAATAAGCTTTTTTTCTTCCAAAACTTCTAAAATTGCTTCGCGCGCTTCGAACCTATCCATACCGGAAAAATCGCCGGCGTTTTCATTTAAAACCGCGTCGTCATGCATTATATTAATAAATTCTAAATTATGCTTTTTGGCGAAAATAAAATCTAAGGGGTCGTGCGCAGGCGTCACCTTCACTGCTCCTGTTCCAAATTCAAGATCAACCAATTCGTCCTCAATAATCTTTAATTCTCTTTCCATTATCGGAAGAATCACCTTCGCACCCCTTAACCACGTATATCGCGTATCCTTGGGATTTATCGCTATAGCAGTATCGCCTAACATTGTTTCCGGCCTCGTCGTCGCAACTATTACATATTCCGCTTGTAGCTTGTAGCCCGTAGCCTGTGGTTTTATGGGATATTTTATATAATACAGCCACCCATCAATCTCTTTACGTGGTGCTTCTTCATCGCTTAGCGCAGTTTTACAACGCGGACACCAATTGATAATATAATTACCTCTATAAATTAACCCTTTTTCATATAAGTTTACGAATACTTCCTTAACCGCATCACTATAGTCATCATCCATTGTAAAACGGATTCTACGCCAATCACAGCTTGCACCTAAACTTTTAAGTTGATTTAATATGGTGGAACCATATTTATCTCTCCATTGCCATAGCCGCCTTAAGAATTCCTCTCTGCCGATATCTTCTTTTTTTAGGCCCTGCTTAGCTAAATCTTTCTCTACAACATTTTGCGTGGCAATACCGGCATGGTCTGTTCCCGGCATCCATAAAGATTCATAGCCCTGCATACGCTTAAAGCGGATTAAGACATCCTGAATAGTATTATTTAAAGCATGGCCCATATGTAAAATTCCGGTAATGTTTGGCGGAGGGATAACTATGCAGAAAGGTTTTTTCGTGGTGTTTACGTCAGCGCTAAAAACCCCTCTCTCTAACCACCTGGCAAGAATTTTATTTTCTACTTCTTTTGGGTTATATTTACTTGAAATTTCCATAAAATCTACAGCATACCTAAAATTACTTAAGAATTATATAATATTAGAGAGAAAATACAATATAAAAATACTTTATGCGATAAGTATCCTTTTCGGAAAGTCTGCTATAGGCGGGCTAATTTCTAAGCATGAAACAGATGTAGCTCTTTAAGAGCCTCTATAAAACTATTCGTCAAAACAGGATCTATTTTTTTTCCTTCAAGTCTCTCTAGTTCATTTACAGCAGCTGCGACAGGAAAAGCTTCTTTATAGTCCCTGCCAGTTGTAAGGGCATCAAAAATATCAGCTATAGCAATAATCCTGGCGCCTAAGGGGATAAATTCTCCCGCAAGACCATGAGGATAACCGCTTCCGTCAAAATTTTCGTGATGGTAAAGAATATAGGGAATAATATCTTGAAATTCCTTTATGGGTTCCAATATCTTTGCACTGGTCACTTCGTGTTCTTTAATTATAGAAAATTCTTCGTCAGTCAATCCTCCTTTTTTATGAAGGATATTATCCGGAATGCCTATTTTTCCTAAATCATGCAAAAGGGCTGCTTTTCTTATCTTTTCTTTCTCGCCAGGGGGCAGATTTAATTTATCCGCTAACATAAAAGCGTAATTACATACGCGTTGAGTATGCCCTTTTGTGTATGGGTCTTTAGACTCCAATGCCGCCACCAAAGAAGAAACTAATTGTAGGTAAGCATTTTCCGTTCTATTCTCTTCGGTTTTTAATTTCTTTATAAGCGCTAAAAGCTCCCTGTTTTTATCTTCCGTATCCAAATAAAGAGAAGAAAATAAATCATCACTTTTAGTTTTGGTATGTATTCCGGAGGGAAGAACATTTTTTGCATAGAAAACTATATCTTGCGATGCCTTCTCCAAGCTCTCTATTAAAAAAGGCAAAACAGTGGCAAGGTTGATATCTGAATCGATTTTTAAAACCCCGATTTTTATCTGAGCCTTAATCCCATCTTCGAAAATAATGTTTTCTAACCCTTCCTTTATCCCTTGGGCATCAAAACCCTTTTTAGTCGCCCCAACAATAACTTCTTCACTATATCTTGCCCAAAGATTAGAAACGCAAAAAAGAGAATGATATACTTTATTCCAAGTAGATTTAAACTTATCAAAATCTTCACCTCTCGAAGATATCATAAAACCTTTCAAGCTGATAACTATCAAATTCTTCTTGCGAAAAAGGATGCTCTTTAAGTCTAACGCCAATCTCTCGCGAAAATATCTCAAATTAAATAAATTTGTCAAGGGATCCCTTATTATTGCATCTTTTGTTTTTAGGATAAGGGTGAAAAATTTTGCATATAAATAAAAATAACTGAGGATTAAATAAACCAGTAAAAAAATAGTAATTCTGCCATAGGAAAAACTCCATCCCAGAAATCTCAATAAAATATTTAGCCAGAAAAGTAAAAGTAAAACCCCCAATGAAAGGGAAAAACCTCGCAAGAAAGTAAAAGAAAGTAAAATCCTCGTGGTAAGAAAAACGCTAAAAACAAGAATTAGTAAAAAAATAAAAATCGGTAACGGCTTATAGATATTGCCGTTTAGGATATCTGTTATTACGTTGACATGAATAAGTACTCCTGGCATTTCTCCCAGCGGCGTGCGATGTATATCTTGGATTATCTTCGAAGTTGAACCGATGAGGACAATTTTATCTTTAAGTATACCTGACGGGAAATTTTTATTAATTAAATCATAAAAAGATATAGTTTTTAAATCTTGCGGCTTTACAAGATAATTTATATCAATAATTCCATATTTGCTAATTGGAATTTTTTTATTTGGCAAATGAATAATGTTGTTTTCGATCTTTGGCACCGCATCATAAAAATAAGCTACAATTTTTATCGGCCACGAAAAATCAAAGAAATCTTTTGTTTTAACATAGGTATATAGTTTTCTTACGACTCCGTCTTTATCCGAAGGCGCATTGATAAAAGCGGCTGTAGAATTTTCTTTAAATTCGTGGTAAGGGTATATGGGGCTACCTTCTTTCTCTAAGAAATAGCCAATTACAACTTTGCTGGAAAGTTTCTTCAACGCCGCAAGAAAATTTTTATCCTCATCATCGTCATTTCCTTTCCCCATAAAAATAACATCCAGACCGATAACCCGCGCCTTTTCTTCGGCAATAATGTTAAGCGCCTGGGCATATAAAGTCCTTGAAAACGGCCATTTTTGATTTATTTTATTAAGAGAAAAATCATCTATGCTTACCAAAACTATATCGTCTGCAGCGTGACTATTTTTAGCGATGATATAAAAAGTTTGGCAGGTAAAGTCGTCAATGGCTAAATAGAAATTCGTAATAGGAAAAAGGTGGGAGAAAAAAAATATATTTAAAGCAACAAAACTAAATAAGAAAAAGGCTAAATAATCTCTTCTTCGCACGCCAATAATAAATTAAAATTAATCCCAGCAAAATGGTTACGAAAATAATTTATTGCTGGCATTTATTCTCTCTCGGCGAATACCCCGTGGCTTGCCACGGGGATGAAGCCGAAATCGTAAACGTAGTTGACCTCATTCCAAGGCAATGAATGAACCAGTGATAATATTAGCATAGAACATACTCCGCGGCTTGCCGCGGAGACTGGTTGATC
>JAUYCY010000046.1 GCA_030692055.1 Candidatus Omnitrophota bacterium
ATGGCCGGGGGTGAATGCGAACTGAGGTACTGCTTCGGCGAGATGTCGCATCGGACGCAAGGCGGATACCTCGCCAGATTTGCGCAGCAAATCTGGCGGGTAAATAAAGGTACCACGGGCATGCCCGTGGGGCTCCATACTAATATTATTACTGGTTCGCTCTTTTTAAGCTATAGCGTATTTTTAAAACAGAGCAATTGCAACTTGTCATAGATGTATATTCTTATCGCTTAGCTATCGCGGACCCAGCATATCTTTACTTTGCTTACGCAAAGGCTGGGTTCATTCATTGCCTTGGAATGAGGTTAACTACGTTTACGATTTCGGCTTCATCCCAGTGGCAAGCCACGGGGTAAACGCCTGAGAGAGAATAAAGAGATGCTGATTCGTAGGTACATGAGTATGTTGACATTTAAGACGATAGTTGCTATCCTATTTAAAAGAAAGTAACCCTTCGACTTCACTCATGGTCCTGAGTAAACTGAAGGACAAGTAGCAAGATAAACAAAAGTTACAAAAATTCTTTCTACTTGTTACTTTCTACTTAATAGAAAAAATATGGTTAGGGAGCCAGTAGTAAGCGGACAATTTTATCCGGCCGGTAAAGAAAAATTGACTGCACTAATTAGCAGTCTCAGGCCTAAGGAATCAGCAAAGATATTAGCAAAAGCAATAATTATTCCACATGCCGGCTATATTTATTCGGGACGCGTAGCAGTTGTAACGGTAAGCAGAGTGCTCGCTAGAAAACAGGTCATAATTTTGGGCCCTAACCATACTGGACACGGCAGCGACTTTGCATTGTGGGCAAAGGGGGGTTGGAAAACACCGTTAGGGGAAATAGAGATTGCCGAAGATTTAGCAAAACTTATAATAGAAAAAGGCGATTATATAAAAGAAGAATATCTTGCGCATAAGTTTGAGCATTCTATCGAAGTAGAGTTACCTATAATTTCATATTTTTTTAACGCCTATAGTTTTATTCCTATAGCTTGTCAGGTATCCGATGTATCTACGTATCAACATGTTGCAGCTCAAATTTACGAAGGGATAAAGTCAATAAAAGAAGACGTGATTTTAGTGGCTTCAACCGATATGACGCATTATGAACCTGATGCGACAGCGCGTAAAAAAGATAGAGAGGCTTTGGAATATATTATAAACCTTGATGAGGAAGGGTTAGTAAGGAAAGTTACCAAAGACAATATAAGTATGTGCGGTGTTGCACCGGTGGCAATTTTAATTAACCTTGTTAAACGCTTGGGCGCAAGGAAGGCGCAAGTGGCGCTATATCAGACCAGTGGCGATGTTAGCGGTGATTACAGCTCTGTAGTAGGGTATGCGGGGATAATTATTAGTTAAATGAGACTTGTGGTTTTTCAAGCGCTTGAAGCGTAGAAAAACCACTTAGTCCAACAGGACACCCTGCTGGGTAGTCGAATTTAACCCCACACCCAGATAACGTGGTGTGGTGAGTAAACTCTATAGAAAAGAGAATAGTAAGCCTTACATCGTAAGGGGGAAAAATAAACTGCTGGGTGTGGGGTCAATTCGCACTATTATTTTTTCTGCGTGCTCGCCTCGCTTCGCGGGCGAAGCGGGCAATACACTTGAAAAAAATAATGTGCTCATTGAAGGGGGGTAAATGGAAGAAGAAATTAAGAAAAAAATAGACGAAGACTGGAAGGTGCAGGCTGAAAAAGAAAAGAAAAAGGCGCAAGACAAAGACGAAATTTATCATGAGCCAACTTTTACGATATTTTTATCTTCTTTAGGCATGCAGGCGCTTATTGCTATGGGAAGATTAGTTAATCCCGTGACTGGAAAACCAGAAAAGAATTTAGAACAGGCACGTTTTCTGGTTGATACCTTGGGTATTATTAAAGAAAAGACTAAAGGAAACTTGAACCTTGAAGAGGAAAAGTTATTGGATGAGTCGTTATTTAATTTAAGAATGATCTATGTAGAGGAGGAAAAAAAATGATCAACGAAGAGCTGTTGAATATTTTGGCTTGTCCTTTGTGTAAGGCAGATGTGGTTTTAAAGAATGAAAAAATTGTATGTGTAAAATGTGCTAGAAAGTATCCCATACGAGACGGTATACCAGTAATGCTAATAGAGGAGGCAGAAGCAGATGAAGAAAAAAAATAAAATTTTAGTAATTCATGGGCCGAATTTACATCTTTTGGGTAAACGTCAACCTCAAATCTACGGTAATTTTACGCTCAAGCAAATTAATCAAGAATTGAAAGAAAAGGCTAAAAAAGGTAATGTGAGTATAGATATTTTCCAATTTAATTCAGAAGGCGAGATTGTCGAAAAGATCACATCCGCTCGCTATGATTTTTTAATCATTAATCCTGCTGCCTACACGCATACTTCTGTTGCCATAAGAGATGCTCTTTTAGCAGTGAATAGGCCTACCATAGAAGTACATCTGTCGAATATATACAAAAGAGAAGATTTTCGGAAAAAATCTCTAGTGAGTGATGTGGTATTAGGAGTAATAACCGGTTTAGGTAAATACAGCTACCTTCTTGCCTTTGAAGCTGCGGCCAATCTCATGAAACTTTGCCCCTCTACAGAAGCAGCTCAAATAAAGCGATAATGGAAAACAGGATTAAGAAATGCATTGCAAAGCTAAAAACAAAAAATCTCGATGCTATTCTTTTATCTAATCCTACAAATATAACTTATCTTAATGGTTTTCGTGAGGCCGAAGGTTATCTTTTAATTAATCCTGACACTCAACCCACTTATTTTACTAATTTTTTATATAAATATGAGGCACAAAAACTTTCTTATTGCCGGGTTTTAACTAGCGGCGGAAATATTTTCAAATTAGTTGAGGATGAGATTCGGCGGCTTCATTTAAAAAATATAGGCTTTGAAGCAAAGCATTTACCTTTTTTGGAATATGCAAAATTTAGCGATGATTTAGCGGCGGAAGGTATAAATTTTATAAAAACTATAGATTTTATTGAGAATTTACGGATAATAAAAAGTCATAGCGAAGTTTCATTAATAAAAAAAGCCGCCCGGATAACTCAAGAAGCGCTTACATTCATAGGCGAAATTCACGAGAAAACAATGCGCGAAAAGGAGTTGAGTTTAGAAGTAGAAAAGTTTTTAAAACTCAAAGGTGATAGCCAGGTTGCTTTTCCTACTATTGTTGCTTCAGGAAGAAATAGCGCTTTCCCCCATCACTTATCTGGCGAAGCTAAGCTAAACAAGAAATTCTTCCTAATTGATTTAGGCGCAAAGAATTATGGATACTGCGCTGACTTGACAAGGGTATTTTTTTGGGGTAAAATGCCGCCTTTATTTAAAAAAATATATAGCATTGTTCATCGTGCCCAAGAGTTAAGTATCAAAAAAATAAAAGACGGAGTAAAGGCAAAAGAAGTGGATTTGGCAGCCAGGAAATTTTTAGATAAGAAAGGGCTGGTTAAATATTTTGGCCATGGCGTTGGCCATGGCATAGGCTTATCTGTACATGAGCCGCCGTTTCTAAATTGCAAAAATGATGAGATTTTAAAAGATGGTATGGTAGTTACCGTAGAGCCAGCGGTTTATATCAATGGCAACTTTGGGATAAGAATCGAAGACATGGTTTTAGTAGGTAATAACAAAGGAGAAGTTCTTTAGTGGGGATGTCGATAGGTAACATAAAGCCCTCTACGGTTATTCTTTACAATGAGGAGCCTTACACTGTGATAGAGTGCACCCATGTAAAGTTAGCCAGAGGCCCAGCGTTTTGTAAAGCAAAAATACGAAACTTAAGAACCTCTCAAATATCGGATTGTACATTAAGAGATTCCGATGGCGTCAGCGAAGCCCTTATTGAAGAAAGAAAGTTACAGCATCTTTATTGCGAACAAAACACGCATCATTTTTTAGATTTAGAAACTTACGAAGACATTGTCTGTAATAGAACCGCCATTTTAGATGCGGCAGATTGGCTTAAGGATAATTTAGAAATTACTGGGCTATTTTATAAAGATGAACTTATAAACGTAAAATTACCCGCAACTTTGGTTTTAAGGGTTGTAGAAACAGAACCAGGATATAGAGGCGATACCGTCAAGTCAGGCAATAAAGCTGCCACATTGGAGACAGGGGTGGTAATACAAGTTCCTCTTTTCGTAAACAAAGATGACCTGGTTAAGGTAGATACGCAAAATAAGCAATATTTGGGAAGAATGTGATATAAACAAACCAAAAAATTAGCCCTATTTAAAATTATAATATAAAAATATACAAAGAAGGCTTAAGGGTAGGAGGGAATATGGAATTAGAAAAATTAAAAGATTTTATTAATTTTATGAATGAGAATAATTTGTGTGAATTAGAAATTGAGGAAGAAGGAAAACGTATCCGCCTAAAAAAATTTTCCCAAGACCAACCGGTAGTAATAGCCCAAAATAGCCCCACACTAAGAGAAGAGAAGGAGACCAAAAAAGAGGCTGCGCTAGAAATAAAATCGCCTATGGTGGGTACCTTTTATCGCGCGCCTTCCCCGGGAGCAAAACCATACGTGGAGATAGGAGATACCATTAAACCCGGCGATGTTGTGTGTATTATTGAAGCAATGAAGCTTATGAACGAAATCAAAGCTGAAATAGGCGGCAAAATTACGGAAATTTTAGTGGAAACTGGGCAACCGGTAGAATTTGATCAGCCGTTATTTGTCTTAGAACCCGCATAATATTGAGGGAGAAATAAATAAGATACAAGAGACAATAACCAAACAATGACCAATAGCCAAATCCCAATAACCAAACGAAAATTAAATACACTGTTTGGTAATTGGTTATTGGATATTGAAATTTGTTTGTATCTTGTTTCTTGGTTATTGGTTATTTCATAAAAATATGTTTTCAAAAGTTCTTATTGCTAACAGAGGCGAAATTGCCATAAGAGTAATTCGGGCCTGTAAAGAATTAGGCGTAAAGACAGTAGCAGTGTATTCTGTGGCTGATAAAGATTCTTTGCATGTTGAGTTTGCCGATGAGGCTATCTGTATCGGTAAAGCTCCGGCATCGGAAAGCTATCTTAATATATCGAGTATCATTAGCGCAGCAGAAATCACCGATAGCGATGCGATTCATCCTGGTTATGGTTTTTTAGCTGAGAATCCTTATTTTGCCGAAGTATGTGAATCCTGTGGCATAAAATTTATAGGGCCAACGCCAGAAAATATACGGCTAATGGGCGATAAGTTAAAAGCAAAAGAAACTATGCATAAGGCTAATCTTCCTTTGATTCCTGGCAGCAAAGGAGCTATAAAATCTAAAGAAGAAGCGCTCTCTTTGGCGAAGAAAATGGGCTACCCGCTCATTCTAAAGGCTAAAGCAGGCGGCGGAGGTAAAGGAATGCGTGTTTGCCATAGTGACGTGAGATTGGTAAGCGCGCTTTTAACGGCTCAGTCAGAAGCTCAGGCTGCCTTTGGTGACTCAGAAATTTATATGGAAAAATTTATAGAAAATCCACGCCATATCGAAGTTCAAATCGCTGCGGATAACTACGGTAATGTTATTTATTTGGGAGAAAGAGATTGCAGCATTCAGCGTCGGCACCAAAAAGTAGTTGAAGAAACGCCTTCTCCGGCAGTAGATCAGCGTTTAAGGAGAAAACTTGGAGAACTATGCGTAAAAGGCATAAAGTCCATAAATTACCGTAGTGTCGGCACAATTGAGTTTTTACTTGACAAAAGTGGGCATTTTTATTTTATGGAAATGAACACCAGAATACAAGTTGAACATCCTATAACTGAAGAGGTAACCGGTATAGATTTAGTAAAATTACAAATTCTCACAGCCATGGGTGAAAAGCTAAATATCCGGCAGGATGATGTTCGTATCAATGGAAACGCTATTGAGTGCCGTATTAACGCAGAAGATCCCGAAAATAGTTTTCTTCCTTGCCCGGGTAATATTGAATTCTGTTATATACCCGGTGGAAAGGATATAAGAGTCGATACACATATCTACAGCGGCTATAAAATCACCCCCTATTATGATTCTCTTCTTGCTAAATTGATAGCCAAAGGAGAAAAAAGAGAGGACGCTTTAAAAAAGATGGAAAGGGCACTGGATGAGTTTCTGATTGAACCCATAAAGACCACCGTTTCTTTCTGTAAAGAAGTAATAACAGATTCTGATTTTAGAAGAGGCCACTATCACACGGGCTTTTTAGAGAAATTTTTGGGCAAGGAGGAAGAGTGAGCAGAAATATCAGCTCTGAATATGGGCAGATAAAAATACACCGACGGGTGGTTGTGCAGATAGCAGAAACATCCGCACGCCAAATTAGCGGAGTAAAACGTGTCGGATGGGAATGCTATGGCATGTGGAAGGGGATTCTAAAATTTTTTAATCTTGCCGGTACCAGAGTAAGCCAAGAAAATGAACTCAGGATAGTAATTCCTGTAACGATTGTCTGGAAGGAAAACATAGTGGATGTTGCCTATGAAATACAAAAAAAAATCATTTCTCAGATGCTTGACAGTCTTAATATTGATACAGTAGTTATAGATGTTAAGGTAAAAAGAGTAGAAAGGTCAAATGAAGCAGCCCCGACGAATGTCGGGGCGTAGCTGAATTTGACCCCACACCCAGTTTTGCAAATGATATGAAATGAAAGATATGGGTGTGAAACCAAGATTTATCCTTTGTCTTTATTACGAAGTGTTGTTTCAAAACTGGGTGTGGGGTTCAATTCGCAGACACCCTTACGGGCTACGATTTACGTCGCGATAGCTCCGTAAGTCGTCTGCTCATTGAAGAAAGGGGGTAATATGGGGTTTTTAACTATACTGGTATATGTTCTGATTTCATTTTTTTTAGGCGGTACTCTTATAGGGCTTTCCCTAAACACGATCGATTTAGTCATTGTTTTTAAGTACCTTCAACAGCAAGTACTTTCTGATTTATTTTCTCGAGCAATACTTTTTATTTGCGGCGCATTGATTATACTTTTCTGTGTACGATATATTCAAAAAATACTTTATCGACGGGAGCGCTCTGTAGTTTATGAATCTACGTATGGAAGGGTAAGCATAACTTTATTTGCTATTGAGGACATGATCAGAAATATGCTAGAAAGCAAAAAAGAACTTACGCATGTGAGGGTGAAGGTAGTTCCTGGGAAAAAGGCCGTTGAAGTTATTGTTAGGGGCAATTTGAAATCAGAGATAAATCTGCCAGAGTTTACGAAAGAAGTGCAGGAAGGCACAAAAGACAAAGTGCAAAATCTTTTAGGCGAAGAAAAAGAGATAAAGGTGAAGATAGAAATTAAAAAGATGGTTTTTGACGGAAAGAAAAACATAAAAGAAGTAGAGCCAGAAGTGCCATTCAGATATTATTAACAAGGAGGAATTAGATGAGGGTAGGTATTCTTACAGGCGGAGGCGATTGTCCGGGGCTTAACCCTGTTATACGCGCAGTGGTAAGGGCAGCGCTAAATGACGGTAGCGAAGTATTAGGAATAAGATATGGCTGGAAGGGGTTGCTAGAGAAAGATTATATGGTTTTAGATCTAAAGTCTGTATCGGGCATTCTTCCTAAAGGAGGAACTATACTTGGGACTTCCCGTACTAATCCTTACAAAAAAGAGGGGGGAGCGGCAATCGCGAAAAGAAATTTTAATGAACTAAAGTTAGATGCATTAGTCGCTGTGGGCGGAGAGGATACATTAGGCACAGCAATGAAACTATATAATGAAGGGTTAAACACAATAGGAGTTCCTAAAACTATTGATAACGATTTAAACGCCACAGATTTTACTTTCGGTTTTGATACAGCAGTAAATATTGTTATGGAATGCATAGACAGGCTGCATACTACCGCAGAGTCTCACAACAGGATAATGGTAGTAGAAGTTATGGGTAGGCACGCAGGCTGGATTGCCACTTATGCTGGTATTGCCGGAGGCGCAGACTATATACTTGTTCCGGAGTTGCCCATAGATCTTAGAGAGCTATGTGAATCTATAAAAAAACGGCATGATAGAGGAAAGAATTTTAGTATTATCGTAGTTTCTGAAGGCGCGGCATTTAAGGATACGAATCTTTCTGTCCAAGAGGGAAAGTTAGATGAATTTGGGCATGTACGTTTAGGCGGTATAGGGGATGCCTTAGGTAAACTCATAGAAGAGAAAACCGGTTTCGAAACAAGAGTGACGGTTTTAGGGCATATTCAAAGAGGCGGTTCCCCTACTGCGTTTGACCGAGTTTTAGGGACAAGGTTTGGCGTAAAAGCTTATGAATTAGTGAAAACAAAAAAATTCGGCCGTATGGTAAGTTTACGCGGGAATCAAATAGTAGATGTTCCTTTATCTGACGCTACCAAAGAGCTAAAGACTTTAGATTTAAAGCTCTACGAAATTGCTAAAATATTTTTTGGCTAAGAATCACTTTTTGTAAAAAGATATGGAAAAAATAATAAAAACATCGATAGAGAACCACAAGAAGGCCTTAGAATTCTTGGAAACTAATCGGTCAAAGATAGAAGAAATAGCCTCGCTGTTTGTTTCCACTTTAAAGAATAAAGGAAAAATTATTTTTATGGGTAACGGCGGCAGCGCCGCCGATGCACAGCATTTAGCGGCAGAATTAGTCGGTAGGTTCAAGAAAAACCGACCAGCTTTAGCTGCCATTGCTTTTTCTACCAATACCTCTATTCTTACTGCCATAGGCAATGATTTTGGTTTTGACGAGATATTCGTACGCCAAATAGAATCCTTGGCAAATCCTCGTGACTTAGCAATAGGAATATCTACCTCGGGGGATTCTGAAAATATCATAAAAGCGATCAAAAAAGCAAAGGAATTAGGATTGAAAACCGTTGGTTTTTTAGGTAAAAACGGAGGAAAGCTCAATAGCATTGTTGATTTTTCTTTACTGATTCCTTCTTCAGATACCCCTCGTATCCAGGAAATGCATATTTTTGCCGGTCATATAATTTGTGAAATAGTCGAAGAACAGCTTACCTAAAAAAATACGTTGGCATTATATTTGACAATGAAGCCTTCCATAGCTCCTCGGGCTATCCCGACATATCGGGATTTCGCTAATACATTACCTAAAATGTGCTCAAAAGCCCCGAGGTTTCAGCATGGCTAATACTGAACGGCGCACCATATAATCCGCGCGGCATGAATGCCGCACGGTTGCAGCGCCGTGAATGTATAAATGCATAGGAATATTATGGCAAAAATAAGAAGTTTAGCGAGCATAAAGCGAAGCGTCGCTATGCTCAAAAGAGAGGGCAAATCCATTGTTTTTACGAATGGCTGTTTTGATTTACTTCATCCTGGGCATATAAAAATTTTAAGCGAGGCAAAAAAAAGAGGAGATATCCTTATTGTAGGGTTAAACTCGGACGCTTCAATAAGGCGAATTAAAGGAAAAAAGAGGCCAATTCTAGATGAAACCGCAAGGGCACAGCTACTTTCGGCAATAGTCTACGTTGATTATGTAATATTATTTAGCGAGGACACTCCTTACCAGCTGATTAAAGAGATTAAGCCCGACTATTTAGTAAAGGGCGAGGATTGGGATAAAGATAAAGTTATAGGAAGAGAATTTGTCAAGAAGGTATTGCGAGTTAAATTTTATCCCGGATATTCAACCACAGCAATTATTAAAAAAATAAAAAGTGTTTAAAAAAGGAACACTACGAATCCTTGATGCGAATTTTAACCGCTCCAAAGAGGGCTTAAGAGTTATTGAAGATATTTTCCGTTTTGTCTTAGAAGACGACGCATTAAGAAAAAAGATAAGAAAAGTAAGGCATTCTTTGGACGGCATTAGCAAGAAAAAAATTTTTAGGGAAGCAATTCTAGATAGAAATTCTAAAAAAGATTTGGGAAGCAAAGTCGATGTTTTAGAGATTAAACGAAAGAACGCATCCGACATCCTCTACATAAATTTTCAGAGAGTAAAAGAATCATTGAGAGTTATGGAGGAGTTTTTTAAAATAATATCTTCGAGGGAGATTAGGTATTTAAAAAAACTACGCTATGATATTTATAGTCTTGAAAAAGAGTCTTTTTCAAAATATCTTCCTTAACTATCAAAATCAGCGCGCTGGGAATATTTCTTTAATAAGCTTTAAGTATTAAAGTTTATGGGTATTGTCTTCTAATTTTTCAGTATTAGGAATTAAAAATGCTAAAAAAAAGTCTACTCAAACAGGTTGCAGCCAAAGAAAGTGTCACGTTACGTTTTCTAGAGAAACAGTTTGCTAGCGGTAGAGTAGTTATTCCATTAAACCGAAAACGCAGAATAGAAAGCGTAGTCGCAATCGGCGAAGGCTTAAAAATAAAGATTAATACCAATATCGGAACATCTACAGAAAAAACTGTAATTATGAATGAAATAAAAAAGCTTAACGTTGCAATCAAGTATAAAACCGATACGGTTATGGATTTAAGCACCGGTGGTGATTTAGCCAAAATTAGACAAACTATACTAGAAACATCAAGCATTCCGCTGGGGACGGTTCCGATATATGAAGCTGCGGTTGAGACACAGAGAAGAAGGCAGAGTTTTGAAAAAATGACTTTTGATGATATCTGGGATGTTCTTAAAAAACAGGCTGAGGATGGTGTTGATTTTTTTACCATTCACGCAGGCATTTTAAGAAATTTTTTAAAAATTATAGAAAAAGAAAAAAGGGTAGGCGGAATTGTCAGCAGAGGCGGAGCAATTTTAGCGCGCTGGATGTATGTTAATAACAAGGAAAATCTCATTTACGAAAATTTTGATAAAATAATTCAATTAGCGAAAGACTATAATATTACTTTAAGTTTAGGTGATGCGTTAAGGCCAGGGGCTATCGCGGATTCAACAGATGCGTTACAAGTTTCAGAACTAAAAGTTTTAGGCCAATTAGTCAAGAAATGTCGAAAAAATGGTGTTCAGGTGATAGTGGAAGGCCCTGGGCATATAAAATTAAATGAAATAAAATTTAATATGTCATTAGAGAAGAGGCTTTGCGATCATGCTCCTTTTTATGTTTTAGGGCCGCTTACGACGGATATTGCAGCTGGGTATGACCATATTACGGCAGCCATAGGCGGGGCGATGGCTGCTTTCTATGGTGCGGATTTTTTATGCGTCGTTACTCCCGCAGAGCACTTGCGGCATCCTTCGATAGATGATATTAAGGATGGAGTTATCGCTTCGCGCATTGCGGCGCATTCAGTGGATATTTTACGTTTTAAAAATGAATGGCAAAAAGATTATAATCTTTCGCTTTACCGGTCGCGCAGAAATTGGGAGAAACTTTTTCCTTTAAGTATAGATGAAGATAAGGCTCGTAAATACAGACAAACCCTGGATTCATCCAAAGATATGTGCACAATGTGCGGAGAATTTTGTTCCTTGAAAATAATAGAAAAATGTAAATTTTTGAAATGAACGTTAAATTTTCCGCCAGAGATGGTAATCCGAAGCACGAAATTTGAAGCACTAGCAATGAAATCACCAATAATCAAGATACAAACACCAAACAAATCCCAATATTCAATAACCCAATAACCAAACAGGGAGGTTTGATTATTGGAATTTGGTTGTTGGTCATTGTTTGGTTATTGCCCGTCAATTTACTGCAGGCAATTTGACGAGGTCTCGTCAAATTTGAAGAATTTGACGGATTTCTTGGAGCTTGGTTATTTAAAATATTTTATAGATATTTTTTCGCGGGATTAGCTCAACTGGTAGAGTGTCAGCTTCCCAAGCTGAAGAAACGGGTTCAAGTCCCGTATCCCGCTCCATGTTGATTGATGGAACGGTTTTATGTGATATTTATGCTGAATTTAGCGCGAGAGCATTCTTGGATTAAATAAATAGCCTTACGGCACTTTTGCTCACGCAAAAGATTTAATTCAAGTCCCGTATCCCGCTCCATGTTGATTAGTATAGAGGTTTCATGCGATACAGATACTTGATTCAGTGCTAAGGCAACCTTGGATCAAATAAAATCTTACAGGCTCTTGCTTACGCAAGAGATTTGATACAAGTCCCGTATCCCGCTCCATAGTGGTCAATGGGGTGGTTTTGCACGATAGCTATGTTTGCTTTGATGCGAAAACAGTCTTGGGTCAAATGAGAGCCTTACGGCCCTCTTGCTTCGCAAGAGATTTGACACAAGTCCCATGTCGCGCTCCAACGTCTTTGCGTTTCTGTAAAACAGTAGATTTAATTTGGTTTACATAACTATTTTTGCACTATTAATGTATTCAATAACGCATTATTTTAGTTGAAATTATTGAAATTTACGGTATTATAAATATATTCTGTGGCTATGATTCGCCTATTGTTTTTATCTATGAGTGTCCTGCTTGTGTCGTGTGCCCCTGAAAGGGTATGCCATCAGTCGTTTTCACCCCCCCTCTCCGTAACGCAACAACCGCATTATATTGTCAAGAGAGACGATTCTCTATGGAAAATTGCTAAAGAATACGGCGTGAATATAGAAAGTATTATGAAAGCGAATAATATATCTTCTGCCTCGGACCTAAAAGTCGGACAAGACCTAAAAATACCCACCTATTTTAAATCAAACGCAAGGCTTTCTTTTATTTGGCCGTTGAAAGGCCAAATTGTAAATCGTTTTGGAGAGAAAGTAGGTAATATTGTTAATAAAGGCATCAATATCAAAAATAAATCTTCAGGAAGCGTCTTAGCCGCAGAAGAAGGAAAAGCGATTTACGTTGATCACATTAAGGGTTGGGGAAAGACTGTAATTATAAAACACAGCGAGAATTTTTATACTGTTTATGCAAATCTTTACGAAATTTTAACTAAAGAAAACAATTCAGTCAAAAAAGGCGAAGTTATAGGCAAACTATCGGCTGCGGGAAGTTACGATAACGATATTCTTCATTTTGAAATACGTAAGGGTTACAGCGCAGGCAATCCCTTAGAATATTTTAAGGGTGGCTAGTCATGGAAGAAATTGAATTCTGGAAAACAAGACTTAACACATTAGATAAAAGGATTAAAGCATTTCCTCAAGGATATAGGCAAAATATTGCTATTCTTGGCGACGACGAAAAAGAAATTTCATATTTATTAGAGAATTACTTCAAAACAAATAAATTAAAAGAGATTATTTATATTCATACTAGCGCTTCCCATAGCGATCGCAAAAGTTTTTTTAAAAGTGTAGTGTTTTCCCTTCTCAGTGAATATCTAAATAAAAATGAAACCTTCGATAATCTACTAAACTGTACTTGTACAAGCTTAAGTACTACTGTGGTCTTTATTAAAGACATTATAAAGCGAAATACTTCTCCCTCATTCTTAGATATATTAGAGGTAGTTAATAAGTTTATAAACGAAAGCGGAAAAAGATGTATTTTCATTATTGAAAATTTATTAGCATTGAAAAGAGTATTTCCTAGCTTCCATAACGATTTTTCAAAGTTTATAGTTTTGCAACGTAACTGCATGGTTATTTTGACAAGTCTTGACATAAAAGAGTCGGAAAAAACACTGTATTCCGATCTTAATTTTCTTTTTGGAAATTTTGAGAAAATCCTTTTAAATGAGACTAATTTTCTTGAAAATTATAAGTATCTAAAAAATTCACTGATTCCGTTACCTTGTTCGCCGTTCTTTATTTCTTTTTTCGTAAATATTTTTGGTTCAAATATCGTCTATTATAATTTTATAAAAGAGATGATGAAAGAAAAATACATAAATAACGATGAGGATATTTCTATCATTTCTATCGTACGTCATGCGATATATGAACAAGAGGCGTATTTTTTTCAAAAATTTATTCGCGAGATAGACATAATTGAAAGTAATTTTAAAAATCCTTACCTTGTAATCAAATTACTACTTGCATTAAGCGAAGGCTATATTAGAAAAAAAGAGTTAGCATCACTACATATTATTGATCAAAAAGACCTTACGGTTAAGCTTCAGCGGCTTTGCGACCTTAATTATGTTGAAAATTTAGGAAATATTTATACAATAAAAGATCCGCTTTTTTCTTTTTGGCTTTCCCATGTTTTTAAGCTTTCATTCTGCCCGCCTTTACTCGATTGGCATAAAAGAAATATTTTATTTGAGAAAAAAATGCACGAAACAATAAGTCTTTTTAAAGAGGACTTTTTCAAAGATAAAGTAAAGAAGATTCTGGAATTAATTACTTCCTTTAAGAACGATACGCTGAAGATTGGTAAAACTAGCTATCGACTGCCTTTAGTTACAAAGAGCAGACTAATATCTTACCCGGAAAAAAATTTGCATTTCCTTATCGCGGAAGGAGAAGAAATTATTTTTGCAGGAATTAAGGAAGTCCTAGTTGAGGATAGCGATATTTTTGACTTTATTGAAAAAGGTAAAATGATAAGAGGAAAAGGAGTGAAGAAGATATTTATATCCTTAGATACATTCAGCTCTAGTGCAAAACTAGCCGCGAAAAACAATAAGCTTATTGTTTGGGATATTAACGAACTCAACGATTTAATGCGTACGTATCACAAGCCGGTTATTTCTTTTGACAGGCAATGCGAAAGTAGAGTAGAAAGTGAGAATTTTAGTAATTTCTGATACGCATATTCCGCTGGCGGCGAAAAAACTCCCGGCTATTATAGAGGAGGAAGCCAAGGGAAGTGACTGCTGTTTGCATGCGGGGGATTTTGTAAGTAACGAAGTGTTTGAGGCTCTGTCCCGTTTGACAAAAACATACGCTGTCTATGGTAATATGGATAACAGCGAACTGAAAAAAAAACTCCCCGAAAAGGAGAGTATAGACTTTGAGGGCGTACGTTTAGGTTTAATACATGGCCGTGGTTCCCCGGTAAACCTTATTGATTGTATTAAAAGAGAATTTTCTGAGGAATTTAAAAAGTTAGATATCGTTGTATTTGGACACAGCCATTACCCCTTAGATAAGGAAATAGATAAAAAAATATATTTTAATCCAGGTTCGCCTACAGACAAAGTTTTTACTCCGTATTGTTCATATGGTATTTTAGAAATAGAAGGCAAGGTTATCAAAAGAAGGATTGTAAAAATTGAATAGAATTTGGGCTCCTTGGAGAATAGGTTACGTTACTAAGAAGAAAAATAGAGGGTGTGTTTTTTGCAGCGCCCATAAAGCAAAGAATGATGAAAAAAACTTTATAGTTTTACGTTCTCATCATTGTTTTGTTATGCTTAATACTTTTCCCTATAATAATGGGCATATTATGGTTATTTCTAATAGGCATGTTAGTTCTTTAGATAAATTAGTTGATACAGAGATATTAGATATCAATAAAACTCTTATCAGAATGACAGCTATTTTAAAAGCGATTTTAAAGCCCGCAGGATTTAATGTCGGAATTAATTTGGGCAAAGTTTCTGGGGCGGGGATTGATAGGCATTTACATATACATCTTGTCCCGCGCTGGCTAGGAGACACTAATTTTATGCCGGTTTTTACTGACACGAAGATAATTTCACAAAGTTTAGAAGAGCTTTATGGGCTGATAAAAAAAGATTTATTATTATAAATATAAGAAAATGGGTACGCACAATATAGATAAGCAAAGAGATAAAATATATAATAATAGGCTGTGTAAAATATCGTTATCTAGCGAAGGGGTTACTAGGCAAGAAATCGAAAATAACGAAGAAAAGATTCTTTCGCCTTTAGCGATGAAGTCTAAATATTCACGAGGAAGAAAATATTCAGAAAAAGAACATTCTTATCGCTCTGTTTATCAGCGAGATAGAGATAGAATTATTCATAGTGCGGCCTTTCGGCGCTTAGAGTATAAGACTCAAGTTTTTGTCTATCACGAAGGAGATTATTACAGGACACGCCTGACGCATACCTTGGAGGTAGCGCAGATTGCACGCACAATAAGCAAGATTTTACGTCTGAACGAAGATCTTACTGAGGCTATCGCTCTTGCTCACGATTTAGGTCATACTCCTTTTGGGCATGTTGTCGAAGCAGTTTTAGACGAACTTATGAAAGACGATGGAGGGTTTAATCATAATATACAAGGGCTACGTGTCGTTGATTTATTGGAGCAGAGATACCCTTATTTTAAAGGGCTCAATCTTTCTTGGGAGACACGAGAAGGTATAATTAAGCATAGCACAAATAAAAATATAATTCCTACTTCTATAGAAAAAGAATTTCTGCCCGAAGAGCAACCTACACTAGAAACTCAAACGATGGATGTAGCTGATGAAATTGCTTACGATAGCCACGATCTTGATGACGGTATAAAATCTGGTTTAATTTCGGAAAGCGAGCTAGTCGAAAGGGTAAAACTATATAATATTACTTATAAACAAGTAAAGAAAGAGCACTCCAATCTTAATCAAGAGTTACGTGTATATTTAATTATTCGAAGTTTAATAAATCTTCAGGTCACTGATCTTATAAGAAATACTTTGCAGAATCAAAAAAAGTTAAATCTCGCTAATTTTCGAGACGTCAGAGAATCCAAGCAAAGAATTGTTGCATTTAGCAAAGAAATGAGCCATATGAGGATAGAAATGAGAAGTTTCTTGTTTAACAATCTTTACTGTCATTGGCGGGTGCTACGGATGTCCGATAAAGCAAAAAGATTCATAAAGTCTCTTTTTTATGTGTATATCAATAATCCGGATTTAATGCCTCCGGTTTATAAGGAAAATGTCGGAAAGAAAGTAGGCATAAAGCGCGTTATTTGTGACCATATTGCGGGTATGACCGATAGATATGCCCTTGAAGAATACAAGAAACTCTTTGACCCCTATGAAAAAGTATAAGGCTATTTTTTCTTCATTCCACACCATATATCGGCTTATCGCCACTTCGACTGACATAACTAACTTTGCATCAGGTATAAGCCGGCTTTATAAAAATACTTTTAAGGCTGACAGGGTGATACTAATTTTTAAAAACGTTAATTCGCACGGTTTTATGAAGATACGTCTCGAAGAAAAAAAACATTATATTAAAAAAGGCGGAATATCTATCCTTAATCGAAAGGAGAAAGAAATTATAAAACGTGAAAAAGAGGTACTTCGCGATGACGTTTTGGTTTATCCTTTTATTTTTTCCGACACATTAGGAGTAGTTTACATAAAACGTAGCCTCAGCGCTCCACGGTTTAATGAATTAGAAAAAAAATGGTTCTTATCATTGTCAGAAGAAGTTAGCGTAAGCTTAAAAATTTTTAGCTTATACCGTGAACAAAAAAGGTTAATGATAAACTACATAAATTCATTAACAAAACTATTGGATCAATATGTACCGACATCGTACTTACATGTAAAAAGTATTTTTCGCCTAATTAAAGTTATAGGTAGAGAGCTCAAGCTTTCCGAGGCAGAAATAAAATCATTGGAATACGCATCTTTACTGCACGATGCGGGAAAAATCCAGCTGCCCTCGGGAATTTTAAAGAAAGAAACACCTCTTACCGACGAAGAGTTTAAGATGGTTATGAAGCATCCGCGTAAAGGGGTAGAAATGATAAAAGATTTAGACGTACTTAAGCCAGTTATACCTATAATTTTACATCACCATGAGCGTTTTGATGGGCAAGGATATCCTTCAAGATTTAGGAAAGATCAGATACCAATAGGTTCGAGGATACTTTCTGTTCTTGATGCTTTTGATGCAATGTTTTTCGGCAGACCATATAAAAAGAGAAGGCAACTTAAAGAAATTGAAAGAGAATTAATGCAACAGGTGGGTAAACAATTTGATCCAAAGATTGTTGAGGTTTTCCTTAAAATATTGCGGCGTAAAAATATAAAAAAATACTTACGCTCGTTTTTATAAACTTTATAATCAACCAATCTCCGCGGCAAGCCGCGGAGTATGTTCTATACTAATATTATCACTGGTTCATTCATTGCCTTGGAATGAGGTCAACTACGTTTACGATTTCGGCTTGCC
>JAUYCY010000053.1 GCA_030692055.1 Candidatus Omnitrophota bacterium
AGTTTACCACCTCGCTTTTTGGGTAAGATTGGTTTGTACCCACTTACCATTTTACCCCGTGGTGGTCTTTTATGAAAGAACGAGTGCTAGCCCAGCAGGGCACCCTGTTGGGTAGGGAATTATGTCCCAGCCTTGTAATCAATGTATAATCGCCGTAATCGTATCTAAATTATGTTAAGAAGACGCAACTACTTTATTAAAAAGAAATTTCAGGTAGGCTTTTTTTATCGCTTTCTCATACTTTTAGTATTAGAAGCAGCTCTTATCGTAGGGTTGTTTATGTATATTTCAACCGATACCCTCACTACCGGATATTCCAACTCTACGCTTACCATAAAGTCTACCCCGAGTTTTTTCCTTATCCCGTTTTTGCTTATTATACTTATTGTTTGCGTTGGCATAGGTATAGCTGCGATGATTATATTCATCTTGCTTTCACATAGAATCGCCGGCCCGCTGTATAGGTTTGAAAAAATTCTAAACGAGATAAGCACCGGTGACCTTACTAAAAGGATAAGTTTAAGAAAGACAGATCAGCTCACTGAACTTAAAGAGGCTTTAAATATTCTTATGGAGTCTTTTGACCAGAGATTGGGCCGAGTGAAAAATAATCTTTTTGAATTACGAGAGCTTCTTGCAAAAAATGACCCTGCTAATAGCGAAAAAATATATAAGGCAATAGAACTTCTCAAAGATGAAATTGACCACTTTAAAGTCACTTCCGGCTCCAAAGAATAGTGATGCGCCTTATATCTTCAATAATTCTTTTCGTAGCGTTGTCTAACCCATTTTTAGCGCTTGCGCAATCTGAAAAAGTATTTAAGACTAAATACTCTACTGTCTACTATGTCGCAGACAAAGACTTGAGCGATTTTATCTGGCGTATCGGCGGCACGCGCTTTGAATTTTCCACCGATACAAATCTTGCCCAGAACCGTATTGACCGTATAATTGAAAGAGTCGAAACCATACTTGATATGTGGCCTAAAAACTTTAATATTGACGTGTATTTACATAAAGAGGAGCTGCAACTCAATAAAGTCGCTTATTATGAACATAAGACCAAATCTATTCACGCCTCTATTGATAATGTTTCTGACGGCGTATTCGCGCACGAAATAGCTCACGCCGTTATCAGCCAGTATTTTTCTTCACCACCGCCAAGTAAAGCTCAAGAAATCCTTACCCAATATGTAGATAAATACCTTTGGAGCGACTACTAATCTATCATATCCCCAAACACTCACTTTACTTTCATTTAACTGTCTTATATAATATTCTTAACTATACAAAATGAGCGTCGCTCAAAGTGTATAGTTAGACAGAAAGTGGGGAGGGCGTAATGGATATACAGGAACTCATAGATAAGAAAAGAATTAAAAGATATCTTACCGCAAGAAATAAAATCATTTATCCTGAAGGGGTATATCATGTTACCCATCGTGCGCCGGGCAGAGAGCTTCTTTTTATAGAAGAAAAAGATTATTTACATATGTTTTCTCTTTTAGAAGATGTCTCTAAAAAGTTTAAATGGAATATATTTTCTTTTGCTTTTATGCCCAACCACCTACATATTTTGCTTAAAATTTCGGAAGCAAATCTTTCTGAAGGAATAAAAAAACTGTGTGAGCAGTATGCAAAATATTTCAATAAAAAATACGAGAGAAAAGGCCCTGTTTTTTCAAGGCCATATCGGGCAGCCCTCTGTTTGGATGATATGTATTTGTTGAGTATTTCAATTTACATTCACCTTAATCCTTTCAAGGCTAAATTATGCGAAAGGATTGATGGCTATAGGTGGAGTTCTCTAAAAGCGTATATCGATGCCAAGGCATACAGTTTTGTCGATTCGCTTTTTGTGTTAAGAATTTTAAATGAGAAAAATATAAACATGGCAAAAGACACATATTTTAAATTGCTTTCAAGAGCAACGGGCGCCAATTTTAAAAATATTATTGAGTACCCTAGTTTTATAGAAAAATTTAAAGATACGGTAAGAAATATCTTGAAGAAACTCAACATATCTACAACTAGTGATAACATAGAGGATGAGATTGACAAATTTTCCCGAACAACACGACTTAGGCGAAAAGAAGAAATTTTAGCAAGAAAATATCTTATTGAACAGTTATTGTCACGCGGATTTAAGGTTAAAGACATCGCAGAAAGATTAAAGGTTGGCAGAAAGACTATTTATGACACGCTTAGGGTTTCATCTTAACTATACAAAACAAGCGTCGCTCAAAATGTATAGTTAAGAAATTAAAAGTAATATTATACTATTAAAAAGAGGGGGTGCTAGATGTCAGAATTTCGTTACAACCTTATTTCTAGAGAATGGATAATTATTGCCACAGAACGCGCTAAACGGCCGAAAGACTTCATTAAAGCTAAAAAAGAAGAAAAAATTATTCCGGAATATAAAGAGAATTGTCCATTTTGCCCCGGAAATGAAAACCAGACTCCTGTTGAGACATTTCGTTTGGGGGACGCAAAGAACTGGCAGGTGCGTTCGGTGTACAATAAATTCGGAGCGGTTTCTAATGAGGAAAAGATGGTAAGAGAAAACAATGGGTTATATAACTCAATGAGCGGATTTGGCGTACATGAAGTTATTGTTGAACACCCCCGGCATAATACTTGTATTGCCTTAATGAGTAATGAGGATGTGGAAAATATTATCAGGGCGTATAAAGCGCGCTATAATGCAATTGCCGACACTGAAGGCATAGAGTGTATTGTAATTTTTAAAAACCACGGGCCCAGCGCGGGAACTTCCCTTGAACATCCGCATTCGCAATTAATTGCAACTCCGGTTGTGCCGCCTCAGATAAGAGGCCGCCTAGAACGAGCGATAGGTTTCTTTGATTTTACGGGAAAATGTGTCTTTTGCGCGACATTAGAAAGCGAACTTAAAGAAAAGAAACGTATTGTTCAGGAGACGGAAAAATTTGCCGCCTTCATGCCTTATGCTGCATCTGCTCCTTTTCAAACCTGGATTTATCCGCGCCGCCACAGCGCTTCTTTCGGCGATATCAACGAGGAAGAAATACGCGATTTAGCTAAAAATTTAAAGGCCACGTTAAGTAAACTTTATTACGGTTTAGATAATCCGGATTTTAACTGCACTATCCGTTCTATTCCGGTAAAGGAAAGAGGAGGAGAGTACTTTCATTGGTACTTAAGTATTATCCCGCGCTTAAGCCAGCCGGCAGGCTTTGAGCTTGGTTCAGGTATGTTTATCAACACGGCATTACCGGAGGAGAGCGCGGAATTCCTGCGACAAATTAATCCGACTAGCTAAAACTATTTTATCCGCACACAACTATTCGAAAGGATTTCTAATGGATTTAAGAATCTAACACGAATTATCACGAATTCCCCCCGACATTTTGTCGGGGTCACACGAATTTACATGTCCCGCCCCTTATTATTTTTTATTTAGCGGGATCCTCCCGCATGCACAATATTCTGCGGGATCCCGCCAAAGGTGGTGACGCTTGGGCGGGAAATAAATTCGTAACTATTCGTGTGCCTGCCTGCCGGCAGGCAGGTAATTTGTGTTTATTCGTGTAAAAAATAAAAACTGTAAAACTTTATACAGAAATAACTTGACAGCTATATGCAGTGTACATATAATTATATCTATAACATATATATTTGTATGCTAATAGAATATAGTCATATAAATAGATGAAGCAGTTTTCAAAAAATACCCTAAGACTTTTAAGAGTTTTTTATTCACACCCCCAGCAGCAATTCTACATCCAGGAGCTAGGAAGGATTCTCAAAACCAAGCCGGGAGTTTTCCAGAGGTTACTTTATAATCTTGAAAAAGAGGGGGTTTTGAAAAGCGATTATAAAGCAAACGCCAGGTTTTTCAGTGCAAATAGAAATTATCGCTTTTATAAGGAATTTAAAAGCATCGTTAGTAAGATTGCCGGTTTTACAATTATCGTAGCTCTTTTTAATTTCCTGCCGTCAAATTCGAGCACTGCCTTTTGTGAAGAAAAGAAATCCCAAGCTCTGCTTCTTTCCTCATTAAAAGACGCTATTACAATTGCATTCAAAAACAATAAGGATATCCAGATACAAGAGTATATGCTTAAGGTGGCCAGTGCGGATATATTATACGCAAAAAGTGAATTTTTGCCTAAGGTAGACTTTAATACCGGCTATACGCATAACGGCGCAGTACTTAATACTTCGTCTACTCCCGGTGCTAAAAAAGATATTAGAATATTCTCCGGATATAAAAATGACAACGCTATGGGAATAAACATAAACGATACGGTCTATAACGGCGGAGCCAACATTGCTGCTTTAAGAGAAGCACAGCTTGGATTAAAGGAGCAGATAGAAACTCTGCGGGCTACAAAACTTAATGTCGAACTTGACGCAAGGAGGCTTTACTATGGCCTTTTGCTTGCTTATGAAACAAGGCGTATCGCGGAAGATCTTGTAGAACAGGCCCAGAGCCATTATGAAGAAGTGGAAAATAATTTTAAACAAGGAACCTCTTCAAGGTTTGATGTGTTGCAATCAAAGGTACAGGTTTCTTTGCTTATGCCGCAGTTGATAAATGCACAGAATGCAATAGATTTGATTATTGCGGAAATGAATAAATTACTTGGTTTAAAGGTAAGCGATAAGATTGCTATCAACGATAAATTGATTTATGAACCAATTGCAATAAGAGAAGAAGACTTTTTGAAAGAAGCCTACTTGAACGAACCGGAAATGATTTTAAAGTCTTTGGGCATAGATATTAGTAAATGGGCAATTAAATACGCCAGGGCAGGATGGCTTCCCCAAGTAGACGCAAATGCAGAGTATTTATATAGATCCAATAACCTGGGGAATATGCTTAATAATGAGCATAGTAATTGGAATATAGGTTTTTCTGTGCGCATACCCATATTTGACGGATTTTCTACAAAAGCAAAGGTGGATTCAGCTCGTGCAAAATATATGCAATCGGTTCTAGGAAAAGAGAATTTAGCTGACCAGGTAGCAGTTGACGTAAAACAGGCATGCCTTGATCTGGTAAAGGCAACATCAGTTATAAAGTCGCAAGCCGATAGCTTAGAAGATGCAAAGGAGGCCTTAAAGATTTCTTATGTCCGTTATGATAACGGCGTAGGTATAAACTTGGACGTTTTAGACGCACAGGTTTCTTTGGCTAATGTAGAAAAGAATCTTGCTGAAGGCATTTACGATTATATTATGGCAAAGGCAAAGTTGGATAGAGTAATGGGCAGGGGAGTCGAATGAGACTTACAATTTTCCGAGCTACTTACGAAGGAAAACTGTGTAGCCGAATTCGACCCTTGACATTTTTCACGAAGAATGAGTTATTATTTTTATATTTTGCATTGCAAAGATAAAAAAAGATACTACGGGCACACCAATAATTTAATGAGGCGTGTATTAGAGCATTCAAAAGGCAAGGTCAAAACAACAAAAAATAGAAGGTCTATTAGGCTTGTTTATTTTGAAGAACTACAATCTCGTAGCCAAACATTTAAGCGGGAGATGCAATTTAAGAATGGGAAAACAAGGAAAGATAAGATAGATAAATTAATTAGGGGGTTTCCTATAGAAAAATGTCAAGGGTTCAATTCGCAGACGGCTTGCGCCTACGATTTATGTTCACCAGTAGGCTGCCATAAATCGTCTGCTTATTGAAGGAGGAAAAATGAAAAAGAAATTAAAGTTGATAATTATAGTTTTAATTTTAATTGCCGCAGGCGCTGCGGTTGTTACTTTTGTAATAAAAGAGAGAAGCGCTAACGGCAAAATTATTAAAGTTTCAGGCACTGTCGAAGGAGACGATGTACGTATATCTTTTAGGGTGGCGGGGCAGATTACCGAGCTTTTAAGCGATGAAGGCATGGTTATAAAAAAGAACGATATTGTCGCCCGCCTCAATAAAGACGAACTCAGTAAAGTTAAGGCTGAGGCAGAGGCAGCATTAAAGTATGCAGAATATCAATATAAACTTGACTATGATGACTATGTAAGGGCAGAGAATCTGCTTAAGGCCGGCGCAATCTCAGCGCAAAAGCGCGACGCCGCCAAGACCAAAATGGAAACAGATTCTGCCAACATCAAGCAATTGCATGCTTCTTTAGAGTTGGCCAATACAAAATTAGGCTGGACAGATTTAGCCAGCCCGCTTGATGGTTATGTCTTAGTAAAGAGCTCATTGCCTGGCGAAGTGGTACAGCCGGGAGCGCCGGTTTTTACCGCCGTAAACTTAGACGACATTTGGGTTACTGCTTACATCATCGAGACTGATTTAGGCAAAGTTAAATTAGGCCAAAAGGCGTATGTCCAGACAGATACTTACAAAGGTAAGAAATATGACGGCTGGGTTTCTTTTATATCCAGTCAAACAGAGTTCACGCCTAAATATATCCAGACTACCGAGGAAAGAGTAAAGTATGTTTACAGGATAAAGGTCAGAGTTGACAATTCTAGCCTAGACTTAAAGCCCGGCATGCCCGCAGACGCGTATATTACTATCGACTAGACTTCTCTCGATGGTTTATAAATTTATTGCCGGATAAAAAATGTTTTTAACGCAGATTAAAGCGCAGCCAACGCAGATTAACGCAGATAAATCTGCGAATATTTGCGTGCAATCTGCGACTATCTGCGTTTAAAATAAAACTTTTTAATGATTACTATCAAAACCGAAAACCTTACCCGTAAATTCGGTGACTTAACTGCCCTTGACCATCTAAATTTAGAAGTTCAAGAAGGGGAGATTTTTGGTTTAGTCGGCCCGGACGGCGCAGGAAAAACCACCACCATGCGGCTTTTAACCGGAATTTTAGACCCTACCGAAGGCCAAGCTTGGGTTTACAACAAGCATACCGTAAAGGAAGCAGAACCGTTAAAAGAATACATCGCGTACATGTCTCAGCGTTTTGGCCTTTATGAGGAGTTAAGCGTGATAGAAAATATCAATTTTTATGCCGATGTTTACGGCGTTACCAAAGAAAAGCGCGAGGCAGACATTGACCGCTTGCTCGGGTTTTCGGGGTTACTGCCTTTTAAACAGCGTTTTGCCGGAAAACTTTCCGGCGGAATGAAGCAAAAATTAGGCTTAGCCTGCGCGCTTATCCATACCCCGAAAGTTTTATTTCTGGATGAGCCCACTAACGGCGTTGACCCGGTTTCCCGAAGAGATTTTTGGAATATACTTTATGACCTACTCAAAGAAAAAGTCACCATATTTTGTTCTACATGTTATCTTGACGAAGCTGAGCGTTGCGGCAGAGTCGGCCTGATGCATAAAGGTAAGCTATTACGTTGTGAATCCCCCGATAAAATCAAAAAAGAATGTAATGCCAAAACATTGGAAGAAGCGTTTATTACGATAATAAAGGAATATGAGGCAAAAGCAGAAAGTAATATCAACGCAGATTCTCGCAAATCTAACGCAGATTCACGCGAATAAATCTGCGACCATCTGCGTGCAATCTGCGGAAATCTGCGTTAAATATAATTATGAATAATAACAACAATATTGCTGTCAGCGTTCAGAACCTGGAAAAAAAATTCGGCGAATTTACCGCCGTAAACAAAATAAACTTTGAGGTAAAACAGGGTGAAATTTTCGGATTTTTAGGCCCAAACGGCGCAGGAAAATCTACTACCATCAGGATGCTCTGCGGGATTATTGGTCCTACTTCAGGCTCAGGGCTAGTGGGTGGCTATGATATTATCAAAGAACAGTATAAGATTAAAGAGCATATCGGCTATATGTCGCAGAAATTTTCTCTCTATAACGATTTGACCGTAGAAGAAAATATTAATTTTTATAGCGGCATATATAAAATTCCGCAAACGGAAAAGAAGGAGCGTTTTCAAGCAGCCATACGTACCGCGGGGCTAGAAGGCATGGAGAAAAGTTTAACCGCGACCCTTGCCGGCGGCTGGAAACAGCGCTTGGCCTTGGGGTGTGCACTTTTACATAAACCAAGAATCATCTTTCTTGATGAACCGACCTCAGGCGTTGACCCTATCACCCGCGCCAATTTTTGGGGTGTCATTAAGCAGTTGGCTGCCGAAGGCGTAACTATTTTTGTCACTACGCATTATATGGATGAGGCTGAAAATTGTAACCGTATGGTTTTAATTTACCACGGCACAATTATTGCTCAAGGAACACCTAATGAGATGAAGACCAAGTGCATGAAGAACGAGGTACTTGAGATTACATTAGCTAATTCCCAGAACTGGCTAGAAAGGGTGAGCAAAATAGAAGGCATCAAAGAAGCAGCTCTCTTTGGGGCAAACATCCACGCGGTTGTCTACGACAGCTCTAAGTCTATACCGGCGATAAAGGAGTTTCTACAAAAGGAGAAGATAGGAGAATTCAGCGTGAATAAAATTCCTCCTTCCCTAGAAGATGTATTTGTTTCTTCGATAGAAAACTATGATAATGACCATAAAGGATAAAAAATGATTACACGGATTAGGAGAATCCTGCCTGCCGGCAGGCAGGGATTACGCAGATTTTTTACAATAATCAGTGTAATCAATATTTAATCGCTGTAATCAATCAAAAATGAATCTAAAAAGAATTAGAGCTATAGCCTTAAAGGAATTTATTCAAATAAAGCGCGACCCGCGCAGCCTAGGGTTAGCCATAGGGATTCCGATATTTATGCTTTTGATTTTCGGCTATGGGCTTAGTTTGGATATTGACCATGTCGCAACTATAGTCTGGAATCAGGACGCTTCCTCAGAGCTTACCCGCAATTTCCTGCTTAATTTTAAAAATTCCAAATACTTTAAGATAATCGGCTATACAGATAACTACCGCGATATCCAGCATATGATTGATAGTGGCGAGGTAATGATGGCGATAGTTATCCCTAAAGACTTTTCGCATTATATTGAATCCGCAAAACCTGCGCCTTTACAGTTGATAGTGGACGGAAGCGATGCCAATACCGCAACTATAGCTATGGGTTATGTGCGAACGGTAGTTTCAAAATACAACGTGGACTTGTTAGCCAGTACATTTGCGCAAGCTGGTTTTACTCCGCCCAAAGTGGTGGATGCCCGTTCAAGGGTTTGGTTCAACGAAGGGCTGACCAGCACCTGGTATATTGTTCCCGGGGTTATTGCGATGATTATTATGATTATCGCAGGGCTACTTACCTCTATTTGCGTTGCCCGGGAATGGGAAAGAGGCACGATGGAGCAGTTGATCTCTACTCCTGTAAAAGCTCCGGAATTAGTTATCGGTAAGTTTATCCCCTATTTTACCATTGGCTTTTTAGACCTTATAATAGGGGTAATTATGGGTAGATTTTTATTTGGAGTCCCTTTTAGGGGGAGCTATTTTTTACTCGCTGTTTTAAGCGCGCTTTTTTTAACCGGGGCTTTATCTCAAGGGATATTAATTTCTGTAGTTGCCAGGACCCAACTGATGGCTAGCCAGCTGGCAAGTTTAACTACGATGATACCAACATTGCTTTTATCGGGTTTTATCTACCCGATTTTTAATATGCCCAAATTTATCCAACCGGTTACTTATCTAATCCCTGCGCGTTATTATATCGTTATATTGAGGGAATTATTCTTAAAAGGCGGCGACCTGCGGACTATGTGGGATGAAGCAGCTTTTCTATTTCTATTTGCCTTTGTAATGTTAGGTTTTGCGATAAGAAGATTTAGAAAGAAAGTAGTTTAATAAATAAGGATTATGATTACAAGGCTGGGACATAATTCCCAGCTGATTATTATATATTTTCTTAGATGTCTTAAGCTACAATTGATTTAATATCTCTTAATCCTCTGCCATTAGAATTATTGTAATATAGAGCTGATAGATATGCCAGGCAGAC
>JAUYCY010000060.1 GCA_030692055.1 Candidatus Omnitrophota bacterium
GTCTGCCTGGCATATCTATCAGCTCTATATTACAATAATTCTAATGGCAGAGGATTAAGAGATATTAAATCAATTGTAGCTTAAGACATCTAAGAAAATATATAATAATCAGCTGGGAATTATGTCCCAGCCTTGTAATCAAGTTTTAATCGCTGGAATCAGGGGCTGTTGCGTTTCGCAACAGTCCCATTTTAGATTTATTGTATCAACATTTTACCTCTTTTGAAACAAATTTTTGTTGCTTGGGCTATTGCTGTGTGATCTACAAGCATTGCATCCAATAGGCTCGATATATCGTCTTCGGGGTAGTATTTTTATTTGTCTTAAGATAGCATAAAAGTCTTCCCTCTCTCGCAATTTTTATCTTATTTAAAAAGGTTTACGGTTTTAGGTTTTCGATTATTGGAATTTTTATACAGCACAAATCGTAAACCGATAACGGCTAACCAAGGCTACAAGACTTCTTTCTCTAACAATTTCAACCGATAGGTAAGGTAAGATAACTGGCAGGATAAATCTACCTCTTTTAAAATAACGTCTTTAGGTAAAAACAGTTTTACGGGCGCAAAATTAAGAATAGCTTTTATTTGGCAATCGCAAAGCCTCTTGGCGATACCTTGCGCGGCTTCTTTGGTTGCCGTAATTATAGCGATACGAATATTTTCTCTCTTTATAACCTCTTCCATTTTATTCAAGGCATAAACCTTTAAACCATTATTTACATTTTTTATTAATTTTTTATTGATATCGAAAGCTGCTTTAATAAATATCCCTTGGTCCCTGAATCCTTTATAAAAAGAGAGCGCTCTGCCTAAATTGCCAAAGCCTACAACGGCCGCAAACCATTCCTTGTCTAATCCTAAAATTTCTTTTATATTATTAATTAGTTTCGCACAGGAATAACCAACGCCTTTCTTGCCGAAATGACCGAAATAAGATAAATCTTTCCTTAATTGATGGTGGCTTATCTTAAGAAAATCCGCCAGTTGCCTAGAAGAGACCACTTCCCTTTTCTCTTCGAGAAAATAGGCTAACGCCCTTATATAGTATGAAAGCCTTATGATGGTCTCTTCGGGAATTTTTCTATCCACTTACCTCAACATCTCCCCAAAAAAATAATTTACCTTCAAAAGCTATGATTAACCCTTCTAAAAACGAGTTTCCTTTTGCTCTCTCTAAAACACCCTTTATGTCTGCTTCTTTTTTAATCTGGTTAGATAATGCAGTAGCAAAACCATCCGCTAAAATCGCATCTTTAGCAATAACGGTGAGTAAATCCGTCCTGCCAAAATTAAGGCTATGACCGATATAAGCTGAAGACGAGGCTATCCCAAAAGGATATTCTCTCTTTTTAATTTTTAAGGTTATATTATTTGTTTCAAACCGTTCGCCTAGATAAACTCCCACATGTTTATCCTCATTTATTTTCAAAAAAATGTCGCCGCCGTTTTCTACAACAACTTCATCGGCGCGGCCTAAAATCTCTTTACCTATATATAAGGCAATCGCTCCGGCAACCGAAGCAAAGGGGCCTATACCTGTTACGTTAGAGCAATCTATCATATCTTTTATAATTGACGGGGCACAATCATCTTGCTCTAAGGGCGAAAGGGAAGTTAAAAAAACGGAATTCTTTTTAATATAATTTTCTACTTCACTGTAATATTTTTTTAAAATATCTTGAACAAAGTTTTTGTCTAATTCTCTATCCGTAGAAATTAATAGGTCACTTTCTTTATAGGAAATTTCTAAACGAAATTTTGAAAGTGACCAGTCTCTGTAAAAGCGTTCTTGGTACATACCACAATCCGCAAAGCGCATGGCGCACAGCGCATAGCGAAATAGAATATTACTTTTTACGCTTGGCGCTCTGCGCTATGCTCTATGCTGTTTAGTTAGCAGATGCGCGGTATATTAAAGGAATGCGAGAAACTTAAAATTCTCTCGCCGCCGGAAATAGTATTGGTTACCACTCCTTTAATATCCTTGTCAATCTCGCCGATTACTGCAGCGCAGGGAGATTTTTTCTTTAGAAACCGCAATACTTCTTTACAACAAGCATTATCTACAACAATTATCGCTCTCCCTTCGCAGGCAAGATAATAAGGGTCAATACCCAAAATCTCGCAAGCAGCGTTAACGTCTTTACGCAGAGGAATTTTTTCCTCAAAAATCCTTATACCTATCTTAGTTGCTAAATAAATCTCATTAAGCGCCGCGGCTATACCGCCTCTTGTAGGATCGCGCATAAAGCGTATGCCGGAGAATTTCTGCCAGAGGGGAATCAAAGTATCGGCTAAGCTTTGGCAGTCGCTTTGTATATTAAAATCAAAAATCTTTTTACGTGAAAGCATTACGCTGATACCATGCTCGCCGATAGTTCCAGTAATAATAATCTTATCTTTGTTTTTTATGTTTCTAAAGGAAGACTTTCTTTTAGTAATTCTTTGGCCTATTCCTGAAGCGCTGATAAAGATCTTATCGGCTTTGCCTTTCTCTACGACTTTAAAATCGCCGCCAACAATTTTGACTTTAGAAATTTCTATGGCTTTGCGTATAGAATCAGCTATTTTTTCTAAATCCTCTCTTAGAAACCCCTCTTCAACAATCATGGCTAAAGTTAAATATTTGGGTATGGCGGCGCTCACGCAAATATCGTTAACTGTCCCGTAAATAGCTAACCTTCCGATATCTGAGGAAGGAAAGAATATAGGGTTTACCGTAAAAGAATCGCAGGTGTAAACTAAATTTCCTATTCTAGCAGCATCGCCAAGTTCTTCTAAAATTGGATTGGTTATTTTGCTTAAAAAAACCTCCCTAATGAGCTCGTAGCTTGCTCTTGTGCCTTCTCCGTGTTTTAGGGTTATATATTCGTTCATTATTTATACACAGATTATCACAGATGCAGACCACAGATTAGCACAGATAAATATCATCTGTGATTATCTGCGGTGTCTATCTGTGCTCATCTGTGCCTTTAACGAAGGTAATCCAAAACCACTATTTTCTTAAAAGAATTGATATTTTGCGGGTTTACTTCGAGTGTTTTTCTTTTCTCTACTTCCTTTTTACCTCTGATAAACTCCTCAACCGTAGCGATACTAAATCCCAACTTAGGTGTTTTAAAATGCATGGGAATACAAATCTTAGGGTTAACCTTTTTATAAAGTTGTTCTATTTCATCAGCCTCAATAGTAAATACTCCGCCGATGGGAAGTAAGGCTATGTCAACTGCACCCAACTCTTGATAGTCGATGTTAGTCGTTCCCAAATCTCCGAAATGTGCTATATTTATACCGTCGGCGCTAATTACAAAAATTACATTGGTTCCTCTGGCTTTGCCTTTTTGGTTATCGTGATAAGACAGGATACCTTTAATTTCTACATCGCCTACTTTAAAAACACCTTCTTTATCAATAATTCTTGCTTTCTTAAAACCTTTAGTAAAGCTGTGGTCAGGATGCTTATGGGAAATAGTAACAATATCTGCGTCAATATCCACCGCCGAATAGCCTACTGCACCCTGATAACTTCCCGGCTCGTAAGGGTCGGTAATTATTTTCGTTCCTTTATCTGTTTCTATTAAAAAACAGGCATGCCCCATCCAACTAATTTTCATTTTATGCTCCTGTATCTTAAACAATAATCATTTAAAATGCTCTTTCACTTTTGGACGAGTAAGATAATAAAATAGACTTAAACCAAATAATATAGATAATATAATGCCAACCAGAGCACTTGCATTTAATTTTTTAAAATATATAGATAAAAGATACAAAGGGTATTTAATTATAAAAAAAGGCGTAATTAAAAAAAGTGTTATATTCTTTACTCCGCGCATTAAAGATAACAATCCTTTGGCTACTAAAATAAAAATAATGAAATAAAGAAAATTTTTAATAAAGAAAAAAGATGAGATTTGTTTTAGGATAAAGCCGAGTGATGCCATTAATAAACAAGCGCTTCCAAACAAGCCTAGCAATAAACTAAATATTATAACTCCAACTGGTCTTTCTATTTTATTTGCGCATCCAAATTGCTCTTTGACTTTTTTGCGAGTAAGAACATAGATAGCGATAGCGGCTGGCGAAAGAAAAACTAGAACAATAACTAGAATTCGAACTTTTGAAAACAAAAAAAGGAAAGGAAACAATAAAACGAAGGTTAAAGGAAAACTTGTTAAAAGTAAACAGCTCCTGCCCCATCTTTTAAATAGCCATAACCCTACGCTACTTACTATCCACAAAATTCCTAAAATAAATAAAATGAAACAGAATCTAACAACATTTAAATCTTTTGTTTTTGAGAAATCAATAAATGCAAATAAACTTAATCCTAACCCGTAAAAAAAGACAAATACGCTAAATACACTAATACCAACAGACTTTTTATTTTGCATTATTTACCTCTTCTTTAAATTTTCTAAAGCCTTTGTCACCACCCCAATATCAACCACAAATATTTTACCACAAAAGTCTTTACCCTGATTTAAAAAGAAACCTTGCTTGGGAGCGATAAAAGTTACGGTGTAGTCTGCCTTAATGGCTGCCCCCAACGATATTCCTTCATCAGGGGAAAGCCCTGAAGGAATATCGCAAGCAACTATTTTCTTACCGCTGGCATTGATAGTTTCTATGATTTTTTTAAGAAAATTACTAATTCCGCCTTTAATACCTATGCCTAAAATCCCGTCTATAACAAAATCACAATTTTTTAAATGACCATTTAATTCTTTAACATTATCTTCGCCGATGATATATAGGGGAGTGTTTATTTTTTCTAAAATTTCTTTTTGGAAATTTACTTCTGCGTTTAGTTCTTTTCCGTTTTCTTTTATAATAACAACGCGCACGCAATAACCTCTAGCAAGAAGTTTTCTGGCACACGCAAGGGTATCTGCTCCATTGTTTCCTCTTCCGGCAACAACCAAAACTTTTTTTCCTAAGCCTAAGCCGTCAATGATATTGGCTAAATTACCTGAGGCGTTTTCAATAAGAATCCTCTCTTCTAAACCCAGATGCTTTGCTTTCGCTTCTAACTTTCTAATCTCGTTTGTGCTAAGACTTTTTATTAAAGTAGTTTTATGGGCAGGTTTACGCGCAGCAAAGAAGTGCATATTAAAATAGATTCCACAGATTTTTGAAACGATTACACCGATTATTTTCCGCCAGAGGCGCCTGCCTGCCGGCAGGCGGGGATATGCCTTCGGCAGAAATCTGTGTAATCAACATTTAATCAGTGTAATCTGTGTTCAGTGCGGTTCGTCTCTTTTATCTTTTTTCTTAAATAAATCTAAGAATTTATCTTCGTATTCTTTGTATACATTCCAATGGTCAAGCTCGTCTTTCAATTTATTTGCCTGAGCAATATCCTTTTGTGCCTCTTTAAAAAGATTTTCTATCTTTTCTCTGGCTGATTGGGGTAATTTTGTATAGGTGGCTAAGTCTTTTTTAAGGCGTTCAATATCCTCTTCGCTTAAAGGAGTAGAGGTGGGTTCAGTGACTTCACCTTTTAAGTAACTTACTAATTTATCTATTTCGCCTTCAATAAACTTACTTCTTTCCGTTAAAGGAGACAGGTTTAAATTTAAATTGAGATACTCATTGATTACTTTTAATATGCTTGCGGTTGCTTTGGGGTTTTCTATTTGAACGGTGTAGAAAGGAATCTCTCCCAGAAGACAAGCCCCCTTTAATCCAAGCTTTTTACCTACACCCAAAATAATTCCATTAAGACCGCTAATTTGGCCTTCCTCTAATATTTTTAAGTTAAATCTTCCAAATTCTTTCAAAATATCTTCATCGGTTCCTGCTATCCACACCAGAGACTCTGCTCTGTGATCAATCGGTTCGGGTTTGGCGGCGAAAGTAAACATAGACTTTGCCTTATATTTTTTCACAAAATCAATAATTGCTGCGGACAGTAATTCGGCGTGCTCTAGGGGCGGTTGTGCTTCGCCTAAAAAAAGAATTATATCATTAGAATTTTTGCCTTTAACGTAGTAAAAAAAGCCGGCAGGCATAGTGGGTAACCCAACTATGCCTTTGTCTACTAATATCGCTGCTGGCTTAAAGAACTCTGTCGCTTCTAGTTTCGCAAAGAGCTTAAAGCCCATGACTTCTCGTAGAAACAGAACGCTCCTATACGCTACCTCTCCCATTCCCGGCCAAGCAGCGATAAAAATAGGATTTTTTAGTTTTGGGGTAGCGACTTCTTTAATCATTTTTTATTACACAGATGAGCACAGATGAATATTGCAGATGAACACAGATAAATATCTGTACTATCTTGTACTTTTATAATCTACCATAAATTAAACAAAAGACAACAAAATTCAAATCTATATCTATATATAATCTGTGCCTATCTGCGGTCTTTATCTGTAATCATCTGTGTTTTTACGTAAGTTCTCTAAAAACTCTTTTATCTTTTTCTCCTCGCCTATATCTTTTGGAAAATAGTATTTATTTGGCGCGCCGTAATCCTGCTCTACATACCCACCAAAGCTGTGTGGATATTTGTAGTCTTTAGAATGTGTTTTTATATGCTTAGGTACCTCCTTAGTTTCTTGTTCTTCTACATCCTGCTTAGCTTTATCTATAGCTAAATAGGCAGAATTAGATTTAGGCGATGCGGCTAAATAAATTGTAGCGTGTGCTAAAATTAGGTCTGATTCGGGGTTACCTACAAATTCTACTGCTTTAAAGGCACTCGTAGCAAAAACCAACGCAAAAGGGTTGGCATTACCAATGTCCTCAGAAGCTAAAATAACCAGGCGCCTGGCAATAAAACGCGGATCCTCGCCGCCTTTAATCATTTTTGCCAACCAATACAATGCACTATCCACGTCGCTTCCGCGAATAGATTTTATGAATGCCGAAATAGTATCGTAGTGGTAAGAGTCTTTTTTGTCATAAAACATATTTTTCTGGATACTCTCACAAGCTACCTCTAAATTAAAAGTTATCTTACCCTCATCAGAAGTTTGAGTGCTAAAAATACCTATTTCTAAAGAAGTTAGGGCTTTGCGGGCGTCTCCTGCGGATAAAATTGCAATATGTTCTAATGCCTTGTCGGTAACTTCAATATTTAAATACCCCAAACCTTTTTCTTTATCGGTAATGGCTTTTTTTAAGATAAAAATAATTTCTTCTTTAGTCAAAGGCTTAAACTCTGCCAGGATAGAACGCGAAATCAGCGAAGGGATAAGATAATAGCGCGGGTTATAAATAGTTGCGCCAATGAGATTAATGTTTGCGTTTTCGGTGTCGGGAACCAAAGATTCCTGCTGTAATTTATTAAAACGGTGAATCTCATCAATAAAAATAAAGGTTTTCCTTGCCTCTTTGACTAACTTTTCTTTTGCTTTGAGTATGATTTTTTTAACTTCCGGGCTAGATGAAAAAGAAGCGTTAAGATATACAAAGTCGGCCTCTAAGCTTTTGGCGACAATTAGACCGAGGGTAGTTTTACCGCAACCTGCAGGCCCATAAAAAATAAGGGATGGGACTCGGCGCGATATGATAGCCCTTCTTAAAAGTTTGCCTTCTCCCAAGACATGCTTTTGCCCGACAAATTCTTCTAAATTCTGAGGTCTTAGACGAACTGCGAGGGGAGTATCTTGGTTAAGCATTTTTGTTTACACAGATGAGCACAAATAAACACCACACCTGCCTGCCGGCAGGCAGGGATGGGCACAGATTTTATCTGTGGTAATCTGCGGTCTGTATCTGTGGCTATCTGTGTTTAATAAATAAAAACGCCCTGCCGTTAGTCCGTCGAAGGCTCCCTGCTTACAGTCCTTTTCTCATACAGGTGGGTGCCGCATCCTTATCACCGCAGTGACAGGAAATTTGGCTCCCTTGTAATAGTTGTTGGCTGTAGCACTATTGCCTGCCGACGTGACAGGCAGGGTTTCTGCATTCTTATTATAACATTGGGTAGGGGTGTTTTCAAGGCGATATGGATTCCTCACTGAAAACGTTTACAGCCCCGTAAATATTAAAGAATCCGTTAAACCTATCTGTCTATTTAGTGCGAGGAAAAATAATAGTTTCCAGCTCAACCTACCCTGCAAAGCTTAAACCCAAATTTTGTGATAGCAAAATATATGCGAAGCGTCTTTTGGGTTCAGCTCTTTAAAAACAATAGGCTTTTCTCTCTTGTATGGTCTGTTACGATACGAAAGCACTTTTGCTTATCATGAAAGGACATGCTGGAACCAATAAGAAAAAACTTTGTTGTACAAAGATTGGTTACAGCTCTTTAAAAACAATAGGCTTTTCTCTCTTGTATGGTCTGTTACGATACGAAAGCACTTTTGCTTATCATGAAAGGACATGCTGGAACCAATAAGAAAAAACTTTGTTGTACAAA
>JAUYCY010000095.1 GCA_030692055.1 Candidatus Omnitrophota bacterium
GTAGCTATAACTCATGGACAAACAACGACTCAGTTCTTCACGTTCGGACAGATTGAATCTTTGGTATTTTTCCATATCGCAACTCCTTTTTCCTGCTATTATACAGGAATAAAGTGTTGCGTTAAGAACTTGAAGCTACTCTGTCCCCAGAATTCCCCCATGGTAGCTGTCCCCAGAATTCCGCCCAGAATTCCAAAAGCCATATACAAATACCCGCATTTGTTATATAATTACTTTCGACGTCTACGGTTGTATTAAGCGTCTGGCGATACTCAAGAAAAAACCGCCGACAAAAAATAAGGAGGCATCATGACAACCAAATATTTCGCGCGCACGATAGCGCTTTTAGTTTCGTTAATGGTCTTGGGATACGGCACATTCGTAGCCGCAGAAACGGATTTCCAGCGAGACCTAAAAGAAGTTGCCAAATATTTAATCCGACAGCTACCAAGCTATGAAAAAGCCGACACGTACATGCGAGAGTTTCAAGAGAACAGAGGCAAGCTAATAAAGGAACAAGGATGGGCACCACTGCTGAAAGACGATGAAAAGTTTCATGAGCTTTACAATGATTACCAGAAGGAAGGCAAAGCGCTTACCGCCATGATGGCCATCATGGCCGAGAGGAATCGCCAGGCGTTTCAGCAGTATGTGACGCAAGAGGCCGCAGCGATTCGGGATAAGAAAGAGGGCAATCAACTGTTGAGCGCGTTGATATGCGCCGGCGCAGAGACCATTGTTGAAGACCAAAAACACAGGAAAGAATTGGCTTGGGAAACCTTTCACTTCCTTTTATGGCAACGGTCTCAAGAGGCAACGGCCGCCTCGCAGGAAGCTACAGCGCAACCAACGCCGGCTCAGAGCCAGGTATCAGCATCTGCTGGTTCTACTGCCACTACAGCAACTGCCGCACAACCAGCAGCCTCTACTCTCGCGCCTGCGAGCACAGGGGGGAGCAAATACGCGAAATTTGTCAAACGCATGGACCCCCATCGCGCCCAGCAGGTATCCGATTCTTTCACCAGGCCGGTCGAGGAGCGCGAACATCCCGGGCTAACGAATACAGGTGGCGGGATAGTGGGCATACCGTACGGCACTAAGGAGAAACTGCCAGGGGCCACTTCCACTGCGGCAACCGCGGTTTCTTCTGGCGGCGAGCAAGACGCAACAACCCAAGACTTGGCAAGCGGCCTGACCAACTCCAGTGGTTCGCTCGATGCCTCTTTGCTCAAAAAAGCCGTGGATGCAATTTGTGCCCAGCAGGGTTTTAAAAACCATGCCTTGGTAACGCAGATCAGAACCTGCTCAGAGGAAATCGTAGAAGAACTGCGCCCATCAGAACCGGAGTAATTCAGGGAATTCAGGGGACACACAACCTAATTATTGAAAGGTATTTCATATGTCCGACGATCCACTTGATGAATTTTTAACCAAAGTCATCCCGCTCGCTTCGCTCGGGGATAATTCAACTAGGCTCTTATTGAATACATTAAAAGGGTAAAAGGGGACAGACACCTTTTCTTGTTGACAAACGCCCATCGGGTAATACAATAAACCCATGCCCAGACAAGCGCGTATAGTTATTCCTCACGCTGCCCACCATATAACCCAGCGCGGCAACTACCAACAGAATGTTTTCGATAGAGAGCGCGATTATAAACAATATTGCGAATGGATTAATGAATACGCGCAGGAAATCGGTCTGGATATTCTTGCCTATTGCTTAATGAAAAACCATGTGCATTTTATCGTTGTTCCTAAGCAAGAAAGCGATTTAGCCGCGGTATTTAAAACAGCGCATATGCGTTACGCTCATTACATTAACCGGCAAAGATTAGCGAAAGGGCACCTATGGCAGGGGAGATTCTATTCCTGTATACTTGAAGATACCCACTTATATCGGGCAATAAGATATGTTGAAAATAACCCGTTACGGGCTAAAATAGTAAAGTGCGCATGGGATTATGAGTATTCCAGCGCCAAAGACCATGCGAAAGAAAGAGATAAACCGTTAATAAAACTTACTGAGCATAAAGATATCAAATACGGAAAACAATGGCAAGAATACCTGCGGGAGGACGATTCTCAAATGACCCAGGAGATTAGGTTAAAGACCAGTCGGGGGTTAGTTATTGGAAGTGATAGGTTTTTAAGTAAACTAGAGAAACTTTTAAACCGTTCGTTAAAATGTTTAAGTCAGGGGAGGCCAAGAAAAAACGCGTGAATGCATAAGAGAGGGAAAAGGTGTCTGTCCCCTTTATCCGTCCCCTTTATCCACCCTTTATCCTAATTTGGAAAATGTTAGGTAATTCTCTCGAGAAGAATGAGCACCACAGATCCTTTGATGATTTAGTGAATCTGCTAGGATTAACTTTAGCTGGTAGCCACCCATCCCCTTATTTAGAGAATATAAAATTTATAAATAATTCTTTTAAATATGAAGAGTTCATCAAGTATTTATTAAAAGCTGGCGATGACGTTTCATTTGTGTCTTTAAATTATGACATAATTCTAGACAGTATTCTTCTTGCTCTCGTCGAGATGGATAAGATAGTATCAGATTATACATATTCTTACGCTCATCTTATTAATCTAGAGAGTGGAGAAGAATGTAGGGCAACTGGTGTTAAATTGTTGAAACCACACGGCTCATTAAATCTATCTTTTTGTCCCCAGTGTAGCCAAATTTATTATTTTCGAGATAATATATTTACTCCAATTGTACACAAACGGAATATGGCTACTTGTCGCTCTTGCAGTGATGGCGACGAGAAGATACCTGTTAAGCCATTAATAATTCCACCTTTTTACTCAAAGGGTGAGTTTATTAATAGTGGAGAAAGAGTTGTAGATAGTAATGTAATTGGTGTTTATACTAAGCGAGGAAAAGTAAAGAACTCCGCTATTTATAAGAGATATAGAAATGCCATAGATGTTTCAATTGTGAGCTTATTTAAGAACGCAGATGAAATTATTATTATTGGGTATTCTTTGCCTCCTTATGATTATGATTTTAGAACTTTAATGTTACAGGGTTTAATTTTGAATAAGAAAAGAAAAAGTGTGCCTATTAAGATTATTACTATCAAAGATGACAAAGATTGTCAACATGAAAGATATCGACATCTAGCGGGTGATATTGATATAATAGGCGAAGAAGGATTTTATAGTTATTTGCAACGATTCCTATCAAAAATTAATAGCGAAGAATGAGTAAAAAACAATTAATAGTTTGTTTGCTTGTTTTGTCACTTATCCCTTGCTCAGCCTTTATTGCTAAGGTTATTTACGCTGAGGAGCAACAGCAGGTTGATTGGGATAAGATAGAGAAGGCTTTGTATGAAGAATTGAAGGCAACTAGTGATAAGAGCGATGCTGAAATCCATCAGGCAATAGGCTATAGCCTTCTAAGGTCAGAAAATCAGTGGGAGCGTGCCACTGTTCATTTCAAGAAGGCAGTAGGGTTAGACCCGAAGCTGTATTTTTCTTGGTATAATTTAGGGATGATAAATGCTGACACAGAAGAAGGATATAACTATTTTAAGAAAGCCACAGAAGCCAAGCCGGATTTTCCTTCTTCTTACTACTGGATGGCTTATTACAGATGTAGGAATCGAGAAGATAAGAAGGCTATACCGTTATTTCAGAAATATATTGAGGTAGCAAAGGGGGATAAACAAGAAGCTGGCAGGATTGGGGTAGCCGAAGAAGTATTACAAGATTTACTTGCGGGTAAAGAAGGCAAGTCTCTTAGTATGATGCGTAGACCAAGCGAGGGGGAATGAATAAAAAACAATTAATAGTTGCTTGGAGGTTATAATGAGCAAGATATTGTTTATGCAATTTTTAGCACTTAGTCTATATACTCTTTTTGTGGGGTTTTGTTTTTGCGATGGGTTTAATTTGCATATTCTAAGGAAACTCGTTTGGTTTATCCCGTTTCTCCTTATAAGTATGTATGTATTTAAGACTAAAAGCGAATATGATTTATCCCTTATTTTACCTATTCCAACTCTATTAGCAATTTTACTTTGTAATTATACGAAAAGGAAATCTAAAAGGAAGACCATAGACAAATGAATAAAAAAACAATTGATAGTTGCTTGGGCTACAACAGCAATTTTGTGTTTTGTAATTCTATCTGCCCCCGAAGAAACATATACGTAATCAACAAGGTTTACTAATCGTTTTTGATACTCCAGAGCGTTGGACAATACCAGCAATACAGTGGGATTTTGTTTTACAGCGGTCTTTGATTGTTATCCTGATTGGCAGCCTCTTAATCTATACTTTAAGGGATAAGAAGAAATGAAACCTCAAACAAAGAAAATCATAGCGAGAGAGGGGTTAATCTTGATAGGGGTTATAATTTCAGTTATTTTATTATCAATTTGTTTTAAATTTGTTCCACCTGACCGTATGACGTGTGCTGATGCTAATATAGGCGAAGACCCTTCGCTTGGTGGGAGTTACTGTCATAGTTATCATTCTCCTCTCAATGAGATTATACCTTTGTTGAAAAATACTTTATTATTTGGCTACCCCATCTATTTGATTATCCGTCTTATCATCTGGGCGGTAAGGACGTTAAAACAAAAGGAGAGATGATATATGAAAAAACTAATATATATTTTTATTGTGGCGACATTAGTGTGTGGATGCGGAAGTAATAGCAAAGAACGGGGAAGAAAGGAATATGCTGAATATATAACAGTAGATATGAAAAAAAGTTCATTCACTTATACTCACAGTTTATTTTTTGATTATCTACTGCAAATCTGCCTACGGAACAAAGGAGCCAAGCCGGTTAAAGGTGTTACTCTTAGGATTAATTATTACGACACTAACCATCGACCACTTAGTTCAGAAGAAGTGCTAAACACTACTTTTAATGAGGATATGGGAGGACAGATATTACCACCTAACGGAGAATTAACGGTTACAGTAAATAAACATTTAAATCCGCCCAAAGAGAAGTATATTTATAGCTACACTGTTACGGAAGTTGAATTTGAATGAGAAAACTGATAGGCATAAAAGAGCTTTCTGATCAGCTTGGGATTCCTGTAGGCACTATCGGTTATTTTTCTCATCACTTTTTTTATCAATAATCGTTTCCGCACTACGTAGCAGCGCTGGCGAGAAAACAATATTGAGCTTATCAGCCAAAATTAAATTTAATATCAACGACCCTTTTTTATTCGACTCAATGGGAATATCACAAGGCTTTGTGCCGTGAAGTATTTTTAGAGCTGCCTCTGCAGCCCAGAGACCGTGTTCTTTTGGCGATTTAGAAATACAGATTAAAACATGGTCTTGCATAATATCTGTTGTGACACCGCTAGGAATTTTGATATTTTCTTGTATAAAGCGGATTGCTTTTTTGTCGTCCCAATCAGCCACTACGCAAGTATCCTGCATGAGCAATATATCAACTTCATCCTGAATCTTTAGGTAATAATTTTTCCATTCCTCAAAGCTATTTATAAAGTAAATTTTATCAAATTTTTGGCCTATCTGTTTTTCGTTAACCTGCGCCATGACTCTCTGAACATCTTTATCTGCTGTAAGATACCCAATTCTTTTACCGCGCGCATATTTCTTTAGATGATTACATAGCGGCTCAACTAAATCGATTTCACGCATGCCTGTAACATTTGTGCCGGGAAACCCGTAGTTTGCCGGGTCGTCATTTAAGCCGCAAAAGACAAAAGGGATATTACTATTGAGAAAATAAGGGGCAATAACATATTTAGAAACATTATCGTCAGAGCCGATAATTACATCAGGCTTCCATTTTTCGATAAGGCGCTTCATATCTAAGCCAGCCCGTTGCTTGAACTCCTCAGAATTATTGCGTTTTGTATCTATATAGGCTATTTTTATTTCAACTTCGCCTGGCGCCTGCGCATTAAAATAATCAACAATCGTATCTGTGATAATATCGCTCCAGGTATAACCTTTATGATATGAGTTAATAAGCAAAAGACGTTTTTTCCCCCAAGGCCCGGCATCAACATTGGAGCATGTTAAAGATGAAAAGAAAAAATACACAGCACAGCCTATTACTGTAATAACTTTTTTCATATTTTTTGTGTTAAATTAATATTGTAATTCCTTTTCCGCACGGTTGCCAATGGTATTACCGTTTACCCCGTTAGAAAGAGTTTTTTTAACGGGACGGGGCTTCCTAACGAGTAAACCACTTTATACTATCATAAGTTTTCCAGGAAGACAATATCGGCATTAGAATGGAACCAATTTTTAATTCGGATTTATTCATTGTCAAAGAGCGTATCTGGTTATACAATAACCCCGTATCTGTAGGTTTGGTAAGTTCAACGATTCGTTTAAAATAATCCGGAATGCTTATAGAAACGGGACAAGAAGGAAAAGAATGATAAAAGTTTTTCTGGCAATTATTCTAAGTATATTTCTATCGGCGCCAACAACAGCTAACGCTGACGCGAAACATTACCACGGTAAGAAAATACTCTATGTAAATTCTTATCATCCGGGCTATTATTGGAGCGATGGTGAGCAGGAAGGCGCAGAAAAAGTTCTGGCTAATACTGGTGTTGAGCTAAAAATCGTATATATGGATACGAAGAATAATTCTTCCGAAGAATTTGCTAAACAGGCAGGCCTTAAGGTCAAGAAAACAATCGAAGAATTTAAACCGGACGTTTTAATCACCGCGGACGACAGTGCGTTTAAGGATACAGTAACGCCCTATTATCGTGACGTGAATTTGCCGGTAGTGTTTTGCGGCATTAATGAAGATATCTCAGCGTACGGCGCTCCCTACAAAAATACGACTGGCATGATTGAGATTGCGCTTATTGAAAGGATTTACGTATACTTAAGGGCATTCGCACGCGGTGATAGGGTTGGATTTCTCGGAACCGATTCATTGAGCAATCGCAAGAATGCTGAATATTTTGGGAAAATAATCCCGGGAGGCTTTAGCTGTAAGGAATTTGTAAAAGATTTTGACGCATGGAAAGGGAAAGCGCTTCAACTCCAAGAGAAAGTCGACATGCTTATCGTTGATGCTCCCGCTGGAATCCATGGCTGGAATGAAAAAGAGGTTGAACGGTTTGCTTTAAAAAATATCCGCATCCCCGTAGGGACAGAATCGACTGGTATGATGTGTGTTGCTCTTATCGGAATAGCAAAGATTGCCCAAGAGCATGGAGAATATGCGGCCCAGATAGCTTTGCGAATCCTCGATGGGCAAAAACCATCGGATATCCCCGTTATTTTCAGCAAGAAAGGCATGCTGATGTTAAATTTAAAAATTGCCGAGAAACTAAACGTGGTATTCACTCCGGCAATGCTTAAGAACGCAAAGGTTATTATCGGTAAAGAAAAGGAAAATTAATTATGAGTAAGCTTTCAATTGCACAAAAAATTTTTATCGGTTTTTTTATACTTATCATTCTTTCCGCATCCTTCCTGCTTATTAGTTTACCTTCCTTGACTGAAATAAATATCCTGTCTTCTAGGGTTATCCCTCTAAGCCGAGAAATGGATACATTGCAGAAATATATTGAGAAGGTGAAACATTTGCAGAATAAAATCGAACTGTATCTCGCGATAAGAAGCGAAGAGTCGCACGAAGAGCTTTTTGTAACAGTCAAACAAATGAACGAATTCATCGACAAAGTCAAGCAACAAGAAAGTTTGAGCCCGTTAAAGGAGGTATCAGAACTCCTCGCAAAATTAAGCAATGCAGCCAATACTTTAGTCGGTTTTATAGACAATCGTGAGTCGGCATACAAAATAAATCTCCAGATTATCACAGTGAATAAGCTATTTGAGAAGTTTGAACAGACTCAAGAAGTTTTATCCCGCGCGCGCCTAGAACAATTACAAAAAAATGTTAATTTACAAAAAAAAGTTGCCAGCGCGTTGCTAGACAGGCTTTTATTTATAGAAGTTTCGATTATTATTTTTGGGTTTTTTGCATCGTTTTTTTTATCAAAATTAATTACCCGGAACTTATCTAAGCTTCGTAAAGGTACGCAAGAAATAGCATCAGGAAATTTTGAGGCACATATTGACGTGACATCAACAGATGAAATAGGCCAACTTGCTAATTCTTTTAATGTAATGGCAGAAGAACTTCGAAAGACAACCGTTTCTAAAGAGTACGTCGATAATATTATTCGCAGCATGGCAGAGACTTTAGTTGTAGTTAATCCAGATTTTGAAATTAGAAATGTAAATAAGGCAACATGCGAGCTTTTGGGATATACAGAGGAGGAGCTTATCAATAAACCGATCAAGACTATTTTTTCAATCGAAGGAACACTTTTGGGAGAAGTTGAGTTTGAGAATCTTATTAAGGAAGCAAAACTAATGAATTGTGAATTAAATTATTTATCTAAAAACGCTAAAAAGATTCCAGTTCTTCTCAGCACATCGGTTATGAAAGATAAATATGGAAATACAATTTGTATAATCTTTACCGCCACCGATATTACCGAGCATAAAATAGTTCAGGACAAATTAAAGGTGGCTATGGAAGCGAAATCCAAATTCACCTCAATGGTTTCCCATGAACTTCGAACCCCCCTTGCGGCAATAAAAACAGGCGTAAAGCTTGTTTTAGACGGACTGGCCGGCGGGGTTAACGCGGAGCAAAAAGACTTTCTTACCATTGTGAGAAATAATGTTGACAGATTAGACCGCTTGATTAACAATGTTTTAGATTTGCAAAAGTTAGAGTCCGGTAGGGTTGAATTAAATATTAAGGAAAATGACATAAACGAGATTATTGAAGAAATTTATGCTGCCATGCATCTTTTAGTAGAAGGAAGGGGCCTTAAATTTATTCTACGGCTTGAAAATAATCTTCCCAAGCCACAATTTGATAAAGATGCTATTGCTCAGGTATTAACCAATTTGATTAATAACGCGGTTAAGTTTACCGAAGCAGGAGATATTACGGTTAATACTTGGCAAGATGATAAGTTTGTGCATGTCGCAGTGCAAGATACAGGTTCGGGCATCAAGAACGAAGATATACACAGGCTTTTCCATGCCTTTGAACAGTTAGAGCGTAAAAAAGGCAAAAAGACAGAGGGGACAGGTTTAGGCCTTGTCATCTGCAAAGAAATTATTGAAAAGCACGGCGGAAGAATATGGGCCGAGTCTGAATTTGGCAAAGGGTCTACTTTTCATTTTACTTTGCCGCGTTGACAGGCTCTGATTACGGTGGTTAAGGTAACGATTACAGTGGTTGTCCAATTACTGCAATCGTCATATAATCTGTGCAACTATTATGGCAAACATGGGTTTTTAAGTTGAGGTAGTAGATATAATTCTAAAAGATATGTCAAAAAAGATTTTAATTGTTGAAGACGAACCCGATATCCTTAAAATGCTAGAGTTTATCTTGGAAAAGAATGGATTTGAGGTTATTGTTGCAATCGACGGTCCGCAAGCCCTGGATTTATTTAAGCAGCAAAAACCAGACCTTGTCATACTTGATTGGCTCCTGCCAAGTATGGATGCAGCAGAAATCAGTAGCCGAATGAGAGATATCAGCGGATCAAAGTATACACCGGTAATTCTATTGACTGCCACCGCCGAAGATATTATAAAAAAAGCAAAGGATTGTGATGCCCAAGCTTATTATTTGAAGCCATTCGATTATGAAGAATTAGTAAAGAAAGTAGAAGAACTTGTAAAATTAAATTAATATAGTTAATGGATTTTTTATCGATTTTCGCCGTCTCGTAACCTTAATGACGGTAATTCCCGTCATTTTCATCCTTTTTTGAAATTTACATCTCAAAAAGGATATTCCATAGTATAATGTTACTTAAGGAGGTGGCTTTAAATGAATATGAGTTACAAAATATTTTTGTGCATTCGCGGCGTTAAACCTGAGCCTTTCCCGCCAAAGGCGGGTCTGCCAAGGTATGATAAAGCGGGGATTAATGGTGCGCCGCTTGGTATTAGCCATACTGAAACCTCGGGCTTTGGTTCGACTACGCCCATTCGACTTACTTCGTTCGCTCAGGGCTGTCCTGAGCGTAGTCGAGGGACGCTCACCATTCCTTCGAACCATCCTGAGCATGGTCGAAGGATTAGCCCGAGGAGCTGTGGAAGGCTTCATTTTCTTATATTGAATATTTCTTTATTGGTAGGCATTTTTCCTTTGGCAGTATTTCCGGAAGATCTTTGCCAATACCTAAGCCAACAGGGTGGGTTAAATTCCAATAAGCCTATCGCGGCCGGAGATTATATTTACCAGCGCAGTATAATTTTTCAGGCTCAGACTCGCAGCAAACCCGTTTCTATAGAAATTTCTTATACCTACCAAAGTATAGACAGCGATAGTATAACAATAAAATATCAGCGTATTGAGAAAAAGAAATGGGGAGAAGATTTCGTAAGTTTTAGAGAACCGGTAGAGGATATTATTGACCTACCATTTAATAAGGATAAACAGGCGACCCTACGAATAAAAGAAGAACCTTTAGGAAATTATGTAGTCCAGAATAATATGGGGGGTGTCGTAGAAGGCCTCTGCAGCAACGAACCCGGCATAAATGTACTTCTTTCCATTGATAACGATAAGCGCCTAACTGTTAAAAATCAATAAGATTAAAAGAAGCTTTCTCAACTTTATGGCAGAAATTTTTCATAACTAATGGTTCGACTGCGCCCATTCGACTCACTTCGTTCGCTCAGGGCTGTCCTGAGCGCAGTCGAAGGACGCTCACCATTAGCGCTGAGCGAAGTCGAGTGCTAATTATAAATCAAGAAGTTATCTCTTGTAACCATTTTTTTAAAGTCTTTGTATTAACCGGAAAAATGCGGTTGTCAGGATAAAACTGCCGTAATGATAAGAAACGTTTGTGGTTATGAAAAAACTTTGGCGTAGCAATTGGTGCGCCGTATTTTTCCTGGTTACCTCGGCGTGACTGCAATTTGCCTGAAATTTCTACCGAAATTTCAGGGTAAATTCCAGCGCCGACCCGTAGTCCAACAGGACACCCTGCTGGGTTAAGAAAGCTTCTGAAGGTTCTTTCCAATTACACAAAAGGTGGGAGAGAGAACCGTCAAAAGCTATTGACACAATAAATAAGGGTGTTATATTAAATATAAAAGGGGAGGTGCACGATGAAAAGCGGTAAAATACTGAATCTATTGGGGCTCGTTTTATTTATTTTAGGTATTATAGGTTTAGCTGCCAGTTTCTCTTTCACTAAAGAATATAAAGAGAAAATAACATTACTAGAGAAGCAAGGTAATATTGTAAACGGAAAAATTGATGATTTTAGAATTAGCCGAGATAACTTTCAGGCATCTCTATCATCTATAAAGAGCGATAACGAAACCAACACTACATCGATGAAAGAATTATTATCTAAGGTGGAAGCAGTTGAAGGAGAGAAAAAAAATATTCTAGCAAAAATAGAAACGCTTACAAAAGATATTCAAGATTTACAAAAACAGTACGCAATCGTTTTGGATGAGCTTAAAGTAAAGATGGATAATCTTAAAACTTCTATCAGCGCAATGAAGCAAGACGCAAGCGCAAAAGTAGATTTAGGGCAAATTTCTGTCGAGAAGCAAGAGCCACTAAAGCAAAGACAGAACTAACCGTTAACCCCATCAATAATTAAACCCAAGTTTTGCGTTAGCAAAACAGTCCCGACATATCGTCGGGACAATTGGGTTCAGCGCTTTTTTACAGAATGTTTTTTCCATACTTATTCTTTTAGGTTACGAAAAGGCCTTATTTTCTACTTAAGGCAATGCTGGAACCAATATTTTAAACTAACTTTGCTTACGCAAAGATTGGTTACAACCATTGGTTCTGTTTGAAAATACACGCATTTTGCATTAGCTGAAAGTATTTATACATTCACGGCGCTTCCCGATGATGTCGGGATTTCGCTTATTATCGTATTAAGGTGTTCAAAAATCTGCGGCGTTCATGCCGCGGATTATATGGTGCGCCGCTTGGTATTAGCCATGCTGAAACCTCGGGCTTTAGCCCGAGGAGCTATGGGAAGGCTTCATTTCCTAAAAAGGCTTGTGACTTTTTCTTACGTTTGTCTTTACGCATATCCTATTATGTAACAAAGAATTGCACGATTTCCATAACAACCTAATGTAAGGTCTCGGTTAAAGCACAAAAAATGAAGAGCTTTTTGGTCCGATTGTCAGGCATCTATACGACAGCGGTAGGTGTTGTTGTGATTGTGGTTAGTGTCTGGAAAATTATTAGTTCGGATAAGCTAAGTTATAAGCTTTCTCATGACTCGTTGTTTTTAGCAGCAGCGATAATTTATATTGTGCTATTAGGTTTTTGGCCTATCCTTACAGGCACGGGGATAATGTTACGCAGAAACTGGGCAAGGTATTCATTATTCGTAATGTCGGTTTTTGCTCTTTGCGTCGGCCTATCATCCCTTCTGCCTTTAATTTTTGTGCCAAGTTCGGTTATCAATCCTCAAGCAGCGTCTACGCGCACTGTATTTGAGGCATTTATATCAGTTGTCAATTTCATTTTCTTTATAGGGTTACCCACGGTGTTTCTTATATTGTTTAATAGAAAAGCGGTAAGACAACTGTTTAAAATAAAAGCCGCCGAGCCTAAAAAATCCGCGCGTCCCCTCGGAATTACATTGATAGCCATATTTACTTTTTTCACCGGAGTATCTTTTGCTATTTTTCTTTTTGCGCCCACATACGCGAAATTCCCCTTTACTTTTATCGGCACGCTGCTTCTCACGGGAAAATTAGAAAGAATTTACTTTTTGGCGGTGGCGTTATTAAGTTTTTATATTTCGCTCGGCTTTTTAAGAATGAAAAAAAATGCGTTATTAGCTTTTATTATTTTTATTGTTAGCAGTATTACTATAGGTGTAATTAATACGCTTGTTGTTCCCAAAGTTACCATTTTTGTAAGGTTGCCAAGTATCAATAGTGCGTATAAAGAGATGCCAGAAGTGCTTTATAAATTATCCAGTATGATTGTTATACTTATACCTATATCACTTTTGTTCTACGTCCTTTCAAAGAAGCAGTTATTTTTAAAATCGGGTGGTAAAGGTGGTTTCAATAGATAAAGAGCCAAAAGTATTGGAAGAGGAAGCGTATTCTTTTCTTTATCAGGAAAGGTTCGACGAAGCGTTTAATTTATTTAAGAGAGCCGGCGATATCTATAAAAATAAAGGCAATCATAAGCAGGCAGCTATTTGTTTGGCGGCTGCCGGAAGTAGTTGGAGCATCAAATCAGGAGAAAAGACATTTTATAATTCCGCTTCTTCGTATGAAGAAGCAGCCAAAGAAGCGGAAAGGGCCGGAGATTTTGAATACGCTTCTGTTTTATATAAGTACGCCGTAATCAATTATGAACGAGATATGGAGTTTATCAATTTCTCGGAATGTTTCTATCGTTCAAAAGAAAGCTATAGAAAATTTCTTACTTACCTTCTCGCTAGTCCCAAGAAAATTCATCGCATAGAAAAGACTGAAGAAGAGAAAGGTTTGATGGGCTTTCTAAAACGCATCTTTTCGTGGCTTGCGTTAACTTTCTCTTGGGCTATCTGGGGCCATGGCGAGAGGCCTTTGCGTACCCTATACGCGGGGGCAATCATAATTATTTTATCGGCATACCTACATACATTTGGGTATCTTTTGTGTAATGGCGTAAGCGCAAGGCCTAATTTTTTTCAATCATTGTATTTTAGTGTAATAACTTTTTCTACCGTAGGGTATGGCGACATCACACCTCTTGGGTTTAGCAAGATAGTAGCAATGTTTGACGCGCTATGCGGAATGTTTGTTGTGTCACTTTTTATCATTGGTCTCTCCAGAAAATATCTACGAATTTAAGAATTTTACTACCCTGCTATTTTTATCTTGCAAATTCTAGTTCTTTCCCAAGTTTGTTGCAAAAGGAAAGAACTTGATTGCACCGATTTTAAAAAGATTACACAGATTTCGATAGATTTTATATGTATTCGTAATCAGTGTAATCGTAAAGTTATTGCTGTACAACAAGTTTTACACATTGCCTGCGTAAGAAAAGGTTACAAAGCTTTTTATGGTAGAGAGTAGCTTTTGCTAATGCGAAATGCTTATTCTTGTACGAAACCAGTGGTTGTAACCAATCTTTGCTGAAGGCAAAGTTTTTCTTTAATATTGGTTCCAACATTGCCATTGATAGATAATAAAATTTTTCACAAAATATAAAAGAACAGGAATGCACAAGAAACCTTTAACAATAAGAGTTGAACCCATAATTTGTCCTTCGGACACTAATGCTTTCGCAAAAGATGGGTTTAACGGGAACATATCTGTGCATCTTTTTTAAGCAAGTTATTACATTTTTATCAAAACGTTTTCATAAAAAAATCATTATTTTTATTGCATTTTTTTAGATATAGCAGTATAATTTTAGCATGCATAAAAAATATAATGTTTTGTTTTTTATACTCATAACGTTATGTTTTCTGCAGAGCGGTTGTGCTCTCTTGGGTCTTCCTTTGCAGTTAGCCGGAACAGCAATAGGGCTTGCAAGCGATGCGTTTGCGCTATACTCGTCGCTACCCTTGCCGCCGCCATGGCTGTTTTTTTAGTAAAGTAGCTTATAGTTATGGCAGATTTGCTCACTAAAAAAATACTTGCCGTAGATGACGAGAAGGAAGTATTGGGATATTTACGTAGCATGTTGCAGCGCTCTAACTATGAGGTGATTACTGCTACCAGCGGTAAAGAAGCGGTAGTATTAGCTACAGAACATAAGCCAGATCTGATTTTATTAGATATAGTTCTTCCGGACATAGATGGAGGCGATATCGCGTCTCTTCTTTCAAAAAACCCAGTTACTGCAAAAATTCCTATCATATTTTTGACGGGTATTCTTAAAAAAGAAGAAGAGGTGTTTAGAACAAAAACCGGCAAGCACCTTATTATCGCTAAACCTGTCACTAAAGAAAAATTGCTAGAGACGATAGGAAAAGCCCTCCAGCGTTAATTCATTTCGATATAGATTTTTTATGGTATAGGAAAGTATACCCTAAAGGGCACAAGTAAAACTTTCCTATACCACTGAAAATTACTTAAAAGCTATCGCGAAGCGATTTTCTTGAATTATGACTACGCAAGGCTATGTTTATCGCTGAGACGTACAAAAATAAATTAGTAATTATTTTGGCTATATGCATTTTAGGCACAAAGGTTAATTTTTCTTTCGCCGAGCAATCTAGAAAGTATAGCCGTAATAACAATATTGAGGTTGGTGTCGGACAAAGTTTTATGATTATGCTTGAACCTAATGCGACGACTGGTTTTAAGTGGCAGCTTGCTGATACGTTAGAAAAAAATACATTAGAGCTTGTTGGAACAAAATACATAGCGTCGGAATCTAACCTTATCGGCGGCAGGCGGTAAAGAGGAATGGACTTTTAGGGCAGTTGGCAAAGGAAGCGCAACAATTATTTTAAAATATATCCGTCCCTGGGAAGTCGATAATGCCAATGTGCAGGAGGGGACTTTTAACGTCATAGTGCGTTAAGAATCAGCGTATTTGATTAGATTAGAGGATTGATACCGGAAGATCGCCGAGGTAGCAATTAATATAAAAGTTAATAGTTATGTAGAAAACGGTATGAAAAAAATATTATCAATCTCCGGATTAATTTTCATATTTTGTTATTCTTGTTATGCCGGAAATATCTTTGTCAAGGGTTGTTATCGTCCAAATAAAACAGTTGGTAAGCCCCGTGCCAACACGGATGCAGATAATATTGTTTCCTGCCGTTCTTCTCGGGGTAGCCCTATTCAAAAGAAACAACCTCAAAAACTGATAACGGTAGTAACGTATTATGATGAGCCAGACTACGGATTAACCATAATTCGTGACAATGACACTAAAGGCGTAGTTTACAGAAATGGCTCTTCGTCCGAGCGTAGGCGTAAATCCAGTATTTCTAAACAGCAAAAAAAAATATCTAATAGCGCCAAAACTACATATAATAATGTTAAATGAGGCTTTAGAAGCGGATTGCCGTGGATTCAAACGCGGAAATAACGCGGAAAATATTCAGCGTAAATCCCCGCCTTGCCGGCGAGGCAGGCGCGTAGATATCCCCGCCTTGCCGGCGAGGCAGGCGCGTGTATCCGCTTCTATAATTGGAGGGTAAATGAGTTATCGATTCTTGAAAACTTTAATATTTTTTTTACTTCTTTCTTTACCTGCCTACACAGCTGAGATACCCAAAGCGATAAAAGTTCTTGGATTTACAGAAGAAACGCTTATAACCTATTACCGCGAAGCCAATGAGGAAATCTTTATCTTCTCAGACAAAGATAACAAAGAACACCTAGGCATTGTAACTTTTGTTTTTAAGGATGGTAAAATAAAAGAGTGGTATAAAAGTGACGTTCGTCGCAAAAAAGATAAAAAAATGAAACGATGCGAGTACAGGCGATAATTTTATTGTTGTTAGGTATTTATAAATATAAGAACTAAGATATACCAAAGCGTTTCCGTGCCTTTGAACCCAATCTTTGCGTTAGCAAAGAGCGCCGCAGGCGCTACTATTGGGTCCACCATTGAATTTAACTGAGAATATAAGCGTTTCGCATTAGATAAAAGTTTTTCTTTCGTAAAAACCTTTGTAACTTTTTCTTACGTTTAAAGTTATACAAACCTCTTGTTTAACAAGAAGTTGCATAGTTTCCATAACAAGCTAATGCACAATTTCGGTTGAACAGTTAAAACGTAAAAAAGACAAAAAAGCAAGGGGTGGGGCTGAGCCTTGCATTCGTATAGAAGAACTCATAAAAGGAATCGCTTAGCTGCTGTAAAGTTGGAGGAGTAAATGAATAAGAAAAAAGTATTATTGGTTGATGACGAAGTGGATTTTTTAACTCTTATGCATAAAATTGTCAGTTCTTGGGGTTATGATGTGTTAACTACTTCTTGCGGCGATGAGGCAATAGAATTTTTAAAAAGAGAAAGAGTTGACACTATAATAATAGATTATTCTATGCCGGATATTGACGGTATCGAACTTCTAAAAAAAATAAGGGCAAAAAGTTATAGAGTTCCGGCCATAATGTTTACCGCAAAACCACCGTCGATAAAAACCATGGAAGCAACCAAGGGGCTACATATTGTAGCTTTTATTCCCAAAATAAACCCCTCTGAAGATACCCTGGAAGATTTAAAAGTTACATTAGATTTGGCTTGCAGAGGGACGTAGAATTATTTTACTTGATTCCATGTGTTTCTATATTTTCCTTGAGTCCACCCCTAAACAGTGATAAAATCTTCCTTAATATAACTTAGGGCTTACAACTTATAGCTTAATCCTTTTTCCTTGCGCCCGTAGATTCCCGCCGTTGGCGGGATTTCGCTGGATAGTTAAATTTAAGGTGCTCAACAATCGGAACTATCCAATTTCGCTACGGGCGCGCAAGGAGAGCGTGAGAGGAAAATATTTCTTCTCACATTACGTAAGCATCTTTGAAAGGAAAGGAAGTGACAGTCCCGATATTACATTGGGACGTCAGAGAGGGAAAACGTAGTTTTCCCTTTATGAAGAACGAAGTGATGCGCCCGTAGATCAATTGGATAGATCGTCTGGCTACGGACCAGAAGGTTGCAGGTTCAATTCCTGCCGGGCGCGGTTACATTATATAATACGTAAGGTTTGCTTACTTTGAGAAGAGGTTTCTTTTGTCTGGTAGCATTCGTTGGAACAAATAATTGCCCTTCGGGCGCTCCGCTTACGCGGAGATTTGTTTCAACTCCTGCCGGGCGCGGTTACTTTCATCTAGCTAGTAGGCGTATCGGCGTTAAAGTAAACTTAGTTGTGGTGCGTAGGCAACCGTTGGATACGCAAATAGCCCTGCGGGCTAACTCCGACTACCGTCGGAGTGCGTATACAACTCCTGCCGGGCGCGTGTTCTTTTATTTAGTTTGAAGGCGCTTTAGGTAAAGTAAACGATGCGGCGCAGAGTAAACAAATCGTTGGATGTGCTAGAAAACCCTCCGGGCTTTAACTCCGCCTTCGGCGGAAAGTACATACAATTCCTGCCGGGCGCGCCACCCTTCGCTATTTTGAAAGTAAGTTCATAGAAGTAAGCTTCGGGTGGCAAGCTACACATGAACCTGCTTTAGTCTCCGAAGCACTGCATCTATGGATATTCTTCGTTGGTGCGTAGGAGACCAGGCACGGTTCTTTTTGCTTGTTTGAAAATTTTCCGAGTCGACAAGCGTTAATGCTAACTTACCGCAAAAACTCACCCATAATACGGCAAATTAATCAATCCACACAGCCCTTACATTTCGAAAAAGCTTCTACGTAGTTATTTAAGAAAATTGTGGAAAAAGCTATCAATAAAGCTAAAATAGAGAGGATGGATAGAACGAAGCTCCCTGTGGCTTGCCACAGGGTATCTTAAAAGCGAAATTGCTTCGAAGCCGAATACCAACTCTGCTTCGCCCTTCAACGCGCAATCGCTGGTTGGCTTCGTAGCAGTTCTTCTTTCGCCTTCATCCCCGCAGCAAGCTGCGGGGTATTCGGCGAAGAAGAATAAAAGCATCAAGAAGGTTGTATAAATTTTATCACCCCAATAGTCAGAAAAGGAGATGTTTATGAAAATAGTCTATAAATTAATGTTTTTATTTTCATTTTGCTTATTGTTCTTTAATGGAATTACCTTTGTTTCCGACATAGAAAAAGCTGATCAGTTATTTGAGAAAGGCACTTTTCAGGAAGCCTTAAAAGTTTATGATTCTTTATTTAAAGATGCTACTGACCCTGAAATTAAATGGAAGGCATTTTTTAGAAGTTGCGAGTCTTTAGCGCATCTTTATCGTTATGGCGAATCTGCTCAGAGGTTAATAGATACACCTCTTCCAACCCAGATGCCCTACCGCGCCCGCGTACTTATTCTCAAAGCAGAAATGTTTAGGAATTTTTTAATGCAGTACTCATACATTCAAAGTCGCGATGTAGTTGACGAGGAAGGTAAAAAAGAAATTTTTCGCCTCACTCAGCAGGAAGTAAAGGATGCGATTGAAAAAGCTTACCAGGAACTTTGGGGTTTACGCAGCGAATTGGTAAAAATAGATATAAAAAATGAAGGGTATTTTTTAGAGATAAAAAATATTGATTTTGGAATGTATCCAACCTTGTTTGATTACTTAACTTTTAGCTGGACGAATTTTTTAATAGGCGAAGCTTCTCATATAACAGAAAAAACAATCAGTCCAGAAGCGGAGCTGCTTTTAGTAGAAGACTTTAATCAGCCTTTAAATTTTCACGACACCCCTGCTTTAATTACTGCCCAATTGATGGAAGAAGCCAGCCGCTTCAATCCCCAAAATCGCATAGAGGCATCTGAACGCTGGAAAATAAGGCGGTTAATAAGTCCTTTAAGGGTGGGTATCTACGAATTTAAAGATAGAAAAACTTATACCAATAAGGCAAAAGAGATTCTTCTTAAATGGATGGCGACTTTTAAGACAAAAGAGGCAAAAGCAGAGGCAGGATATGAGGCAGCGGGCATATTAAATAGTAATAACGAATTTTTGGAAGCCGTAAAATTATGCGAAAAAATAGAGAAAGATTTTTCAGGGACGTATGCCGCTATTCACGCCAAAAGGTTACGCTTACAAATACAAATGCCTCAGCTTACACTTCAAGCAAAAACAGTTATGCCTCCAGCCAAAGAAGCCTTTACCATAACCACCAGGAATCTTAAAAAAGTTTATTTTCGTCTTTACCGGATAGACCCTGAAAAGCTTAAAGAGGAAGCCACCGAGATTTATAAAGAGAAATACAAAGGTAACTATAATCCTTTTCGCGGATGGTCAAATCTTCTTCAACGTCCCGATAAAGATTGGCTCGAAAGGTATATATCCAAGAACGCGCCCAAAAAAGAATGGAATGTCCAAACCGAAGACAAAAGTGATTATAAAACTCTCACTAAAACAATAGCCCCTCCTGCAATAGAAACAGGAATTTATTTGGTCTTAGCGAGCGCAGATAATTCTTTTAAGATAAACAGCTCTCTCATTAAAACTTGTTTCCTTAATGTCACGGACTTAGTTTTAGTAGGCACAACAGGATTTAGTGAAAAAACTTTAGAAGCTTATTATGATTGCATCGATAAGCAAGGCGAAGGCACAATAAATGATGATGCCTTTCGTTTTTATGCTTTGAATGCGCAAACAGGCAAACCGGAAAAAGAAGTTGATTTAAAAATTCATATCTCAGAAAGCAATATCGAGAAGGATTATAATATTAATACTGACGAGAAGGGCTTTGTTTCCTTGCCGTTCCAAGCTTCAGTTTTTCCATCCGCATATAACTATTATTATGCTGACCCGTTAGCTAAAAAAGGGCAGTCTTTCTCATATTGGAGTTATAGTTTGAATTTTGGTTATAATGCGCCTAATCCCATCATACTTTTTATAGAGACAGACCGGCCGATTTATCGTCCGGGTCAGAAGCTTCAGGCAAAAGTAGTGGCAGCCAGAAGAACAGCGCAAGGATTTAAATCTTTATCTAACGATCAAACCGTTCTTTTTTCTGCTCGTGACCCTAATGGCAAAGAATTCTTTAATGAAGAGGTTAGGCTTAATGAATTCGGCAGCGCGGCCGCGAGTTTCGAAATACCTATGGGAAGGCTTTTAGGTAATTATTATCTTTATACGAGTTGTAGCGATGGGCGCTTTAAGGGAGAGTCAACTACATATTTTTCCGTAGAGGAATATAAACGTCCTGAGTTTGAAATTGTGCTCCAGTCGGCTAAAGAGCCTTGGAAGTATACCCACCCAGTTGAAATAAAAGGAACAGTAAAATATTATTTTGGCGGGCCCGTACCCAATGCTCCTATTAAATACCGTATTAAACGGCAAGTTTATATTCCTTGGTTTTATCGTTACTGGTTAAGAGAGAATTATGCTGGTGATGGTGCGGAAATTGCCAGTGGCGATGCGAAAACTGATAACAATGGAGAGTTTGTCATTCCTTTTACTCCCACAGCGCCGCCTAAGCAGTCCTACCAAGATAAAATCCCTGATATTAGTTCATTTATGGTTGAAGTTGAAGGTAGAGACGCCGGCGGCAGAACTATCCAGGCACAACAATCTTACAAAGCTGGTAAAAATGCGGTTTATTTTGTTATTGAGCCCAAAAAAGGATTCTTTTTGGAAAAAGAAAACATCGAAATCGAATCCAAACAGCTCACTATTAATGACACAGCGGCTGAAGGTAAAAGCAACTATGAGGTTTTTCTCTTGGCCAATGTGCCTGCTAAGCCTTTGGCGGATGCGCAAAATTTAAGATATTATAGAAATTATTGGACAGAGATACCGCCTTTGGATGTTCAACTCAAAGATGTTCCTAACGATAAACTTGTGGCCTCAGGAGAAATTGAACACGATAAAAAAGGCAAAGGTTTGATCAAATTAACGTCACTTTCACAAGGGGCATATCGAATTATTCAGAAAACAAAAGATACGTGGGGTGAAGAGGTAAAACAGGAGAAAATTTTTGTAGTGGCAAAAAACACAAAAGAGGCAGTGCCGGTAAATGCTGCTTCTGTAACTCTTGCGGATAAGGATGAATATGAGATAGGAGAGGTGGCAAAATTTATTTTTGGTTCAGGTTTAGCCTCTGGGATATATAATATTGAGCTTTGGGCAGGAGACTATTTATTGAGCCATCAGTTGATTGAAACTAACCAACCCGTCAGGATGATTGAAATTCCTGTAACCGAAAAAATGAAAGGCGGTTTTACCTTGCGTTGGTTTGGAATAAAAAACCTCGAAGGTTATTACGGCCAAGCCACAGTTTCTGTTCCTTGGAAAGAGAAAAAACTAAGCCTTAGCTTAGAGCCATTTAATAAAGAACTTAAGCCGGGAGAAGAAGCTACGTGGGGCCTTCTGGTTAAAGATAAAAAAGGTTTACCCCAAAAAGCAGAGGTACTTACCTTGATGTATGACCGTTCTTTGGAATATTATGTTACTAGAAACAATCCTTGGTTGGACAATCTTTATACTTTACGGCCTACAACATATTCTGGAACAGATTCCGCATTTAATCCTTATGTCATAGATTTACCAGTTACTGAGGGCTTGCTTGAGAAATTGCTTAGAGAATTTCGTGCGCCAGCAAAAGAGCCGCAACCGCCAGCACTACGCACTTGGAGAACTTGGGCAGATTGGTATGGGGAAGGTGGTGCGGTAAATGGCGTGATGAGTTATGATAAAGAGTGTAAGCGCGAAGAAGTGTTGGCTGAAAGTGCAGTAGCATCAGGCATACAAAATGCAGCAGTTCTTGAAAAGTCTAAAAGCATAGAACAACAGGTTAAGAAAGTAGAAACCAGAAAAGAATTTGCAGATACAGCATTTTTTATGCCGCATTTGGTTACTCTTAAAGATGGCCGAGCAAAATTTACTTTTAAAGCTCCAGAACAGCTCACGAGTTGGAAGATAAAGGCTTTTGCTTTTACCAAGGACATAAAAGAAGGGGTTCTTAGCGAAGAAGCAGTTACTAAGAAAGATTTAATGGTGCGCTTGGATTTGCCGCGTTTCTTTAGAGAAAAAGACAAAGGCACGATAACTGTTATTGTGCATAATGAGTCAGAAGTGCCCATGGAAGGAGATCTATCTATTGACGTAACTGAAAACGACAAATCTATAAATGATACGCTGAAACTGGTTGATAATAAAAAACATTTTAAAGTAGAGCCGCATAATTTACAGAGTTTTAACTGGAGTTTAGAAATCCCTCAAGGTGTGGCTACCTATAAAGTAAGAGCCACGGCAGTAACTGGAAAACTCTCTGATGCCGAAGAAAGAGAACTACCTATTCTTCCTTCTCGAGAAAGACTTGTTGAGTCAGCGTTTATTTCACTTTTAGGTAGCGAATCCAAAAAGTTAGAAATCAAGCTCAAGGATGATCCTACCAGAATCAATGAATCCATGGTGCTTGAGGTTAACCCACAGTTGACCTTAAGTTTATTAAATACCATTCCTTTTTTAGTAAGCTATCCTTATGAATGCGTGGAGCAGGTATTGAATAAATATGTTCCGTTAGCCGTTATAAATGAGATTTATCAAAAATATCCGAGCATTCAAAAAGCTGTAAGTAAAATCCCTAAACGCACTACTGTAACTCCTGCTTGGGAAAAAGATGATCCTAAACGCCTTATCACGCTGATGGAAACACCTTGGATTTGGCAGTCGGAAGGCCGGCCTAGTTCTTTTCCGATAATTGACCTTCTTGAGCCGGCAGTTGTTAAGGCGCAAAAAGATATTACCTTTGATAAATTAAAATCAGCCCAACTTTCTAATGGCGCTTTCCCTTGGTGGCCGGGAGGTAAGCCCGATCCCTATATGACACTTTATGTGCTTTCTGGTTTAGCGGAAGCTCGGCGCTATGGCGTAGATGTGCCAAAAGATATGATTGGGAAAGCCCTGCGTTACGTGAATAGCGAGATCCCGTTAAGGCTAAAGCCGGAGGAATACGATCTTGCCTTAGTTTCTTATGCTGCCTATGTAGTAACTTCATTTTCACCTAACGAATTTCCCGAGGCTAAAGCTGGCTATGAAGCAGCAAAGTCTTGGGTAGTGTTTTTAGAAAAACATATTTATGCTTTAACTCCTTTTGGCAAAGCCTACCTTGCTTATACGTATCTACGTTTAGGCGATCAAAAAAGAGCTAATGAAGTGCTGGATATGGCAATGGATGGGGTAAGAGAGGACTCTATAGCAGGTGTTTACTGGGCACCGGAAAAATACTCTTGGGTATGGTATTCAGATACCGTAGAAAAACACGCCTTTTTCTTACGTACACTTCAGGAGCTGCGTCCAGAAGATAAGCGCATTTCCGGAATGGTGCAGTGGCTTTTGTTTAATCGTAAAGGCAATGTCTGGAAATCTACCAAAGCCTCGGTAGCTGCGGTATATGCCTTGCTTGATTATTTGAATAAGCGAGGAGCTTTAGAAAGTAATGAAACATTTAAGGTAAACTGGGGCAAAGACAATTACTCTACAGTAGTAAAGCCAGATGATTGGTTGGATAAGCCCTTACGTTGGCAGGAGACCGGTTTTGAAATAACGCCAGATAAAACCTCTGCAACTATAGAAAAAGAAGGGCCGGGTTTTGCCTTTGCCAGTTTAACGTGGATCTACTCAACCGACCAATTGCCAGAGGTGTCTGCGCCTGGAATGTTAAATATAGAACGCGCTTTTTATCGCCGAGTGAAAGAAGGAGACGCATATCATCTTAAGCCAATCAAATCAGAAGATATAGTTAAAGTAGGCGACCAAATAGAGGTGCAGCTTAAAATAAATACCCGCAGTCAGTTTGAGTATATGCACCTTAAAGATGTAAAGGCAGCTGGTTTTGAAACGGAGACACTTTTAAGCGGCTGGAAATACGAGCCTCTTGGGTTTTATGAGGAGCCGCGCGACTCCCTTACGAATTTCTTTATTGACTGGCTTCCACAAGGTGAATATATCATGAGTTATCGGCTAAGGCCGACTAAGCCGGGTGTTTATCGTGTTGGCGCAGCAACTTTACAATCAATGTATGCTCCTGAGATGACTGCGCATAGTTCAGGATTTATTATCAAGGTTGAAGATTAGGAGGTTCATGATGAAAGCTGTAATCATTTATTATTCCCGGGGCGGGGTAACGAAACAAATGGCAGAGATTATCTATAAAGAAATAAGAAGCAGAGATGTAGAGGCGGATATTTTTTCCGTAGAAGAAGTTAAACCAAAACAGCTTCTGGATTATGACGGTATTATTATTGGTTCGCCTACTTATTACGGAACACTAGCGGCACAGATAAAGAAGCTTTTAGATGATAGCGTTTCCTTCCATGGTAAACTTGACGGTAAGGTAGGTATGGCTTTTTCCTCAGCTGCTAATATTGCCGGAGGCAATGAAACTACGCTTACTTCAACCCCCAATGGTTTTCGATATTCTTAGCTTTAATATTGAGGAGTCATTAGCTTTTGCTAAATAACCACCCCAAATATCACTCTCAACCATAAACCCCTAAGTAACCCTAAGTCCCATCAATGTACCCTATAGTTACTATGATTACTATAACTACTCTTTACTATCTCCTCTCATTATCTCTCCTCTTTCAGAAATTTTAAAAATCTTCTTGACAAAGAAATAAAAAGAGATAGTATATTCCTACAATTTGGTTTTGGTGTAAAGGCAAACGTTTTGATAAACGGTAAATCCTGAGATTTGAAGAAGGTCTCAGGACTTTTTATTTTTATGGGCAGAAAATTCGGCTCTGTAGATAGTTACAAAAGAAACAACGAAAATTATCGGGGTAGACTTCTGGGTGCGAAAGACCGCCAAAGGAGAGATGGCTTTGCTCATTGGTTGATAAACGAAGATGAAAGACTGAAAAAGCTTGAAAGTTCTTTATCTGACCATAGTAAGTTATTTTGGCGAATTGAGTATTTATCCCAGTTAATTGGGTGGAAAGTTCCGTCTTCCAAAAGATATCGCTTTAGACTTCCTAAGTACTATTACCTGCAAACGTCTATAATAGATGCTTCCTTGCGTCTTGCTTTTGGCAAGAATTATCTAAGGTATTTAAAAAGGCTGATTGAATTGGGTTACCACGACCCTTTAACTCCAGAGGATATAATAGATATAGGTAAGAATAACAAAAGGGCGAGGCTTTTTAAAGAAACAGTTGAAAAAGAGCTGAAAGAGCTAATTCAAAAGCTCAAATGTGAAAAAGCCTCAAATTAGAATAATTCTAAAAAAGCCCCAAAATAGAATAATTTAGCTGTAACGGGCAAGCGTTAAAAAACGGTAAATCCCAGCTTACCAAGTGTTATTGGTGGGTTGGGATTTTTTATTTATTAGATATAAGAAATGTCAAACGTTTATAATAATGGGTCTGGAAAAAGATTTTTAAGAAACAGATTTGAGAGATATATACTCTAATTAACTCTTCGGAGAGGGAAACTCTAAAACCTCTAAATCTCTAAACCTCAAATATCTTTTAATAGAGGTTAAAGAGGTAATGGTATATGAAAGTAAAAAGCAATATTTCCTTTAAAAAAGAGAAATAGACAATGGGACAGTTCTTTTGTGAATTAATGCATATATACTACCTACCGAAAGGTAGTTTAGCCCCATCTTTTCACCGGGGAGAAGTAGAGGACTTATCAAACTCTGCTTCTCCCCTTTGTATTCTTAAAGATAAAGAGGAATTTAAGACTTATGTTTAAAACCTTAACTCGAATACCCTTTAAGTTACATAACCTCGATACCTCTAGAGTACCAAAGCAGGACGAAAGATATGCAAGGAGAAAGATTAGACAAAGTTCTTTACAGCTTGCAGATAGCATAATAAAAATATCCTAAGAGGATATAAAGAGTTATCAGACAAGTTATAAGGGGAGGTAAAAGATATGGAAGAGAAAAAGATTTGTTTTTATAGCCGAGTATCCACAGACAGGCAGAACCTCGACAACCAGCTGATATGTTTTCAGACCTATGCTAAGCAGAATAATATCCCCATAGATGATTGCTTAAGCTTTTCAGACATAACGAGTGGCATCTATTCCAATAGACCTCAGCTTGATGAAATGCGAGAGGCTATTTACAGACAAGAGATAAAGACTTTGATAATTTGGAAATTGGATAGACTAGGCAGAAGTCTTCGGGACTTGCTTAACTGGTTTGACCTTCTCCAAAAGTACAATATAACTTTTATCAGCTTGACGGATGGTATAGATACGACAACGGCTTCAGGAAAACTAATGTTTAGTATATTGGGTTCTATTGCAGAATTTGAAAGAAGCTTGCTACAAGAAAGGACTTCTTTGGCAATGGAGAGGCGTAAAGCTCTGGGCTTAGCTGTGGGACGACCTCTTGGCTGTAAAGACAAAAGAAAGAGAAGAGTCAAAGGGTATATCCAAAGGCACCTGCGGGATACAAAAAAGCGACAGTTATTGTTTGGGGATAAAATCCCTAATAAATTCACGTCTTTGGTTTCCTTACAGCCAGAGAAAATCTAGGCTGAATATACGAAACTTATTACGAGGACAAGAGCTTATATCCTCTTTAAAGAGGATATACCTAGAGGACAAAGGCAAAAGATGAGATGTACCAAATGCAAAAAGATAATCTTAGATGAGGACTATGCTTTAGACTATTGTATACATTGTGGCGAGGATATAAAAGAGCTAGAGGTTTCAGACTTAGACAATGAAGAGGTGATTGAATGAGCAAAAGTCCTGATAGGTCTCCGTACCCGATTATTATTGGTGCGAAGTTTTTTATAGTAGACATATTACGCAACGTAAAAAGTATATATGCTCGATTTCGGACGAGCATAGTAATACCTAAAGTCGAAGCAGGAGAGGGGCGTAATCAATATCTCTTAGTACCTCCTTGGATTTCGCTCTTCTCTTGCTCTTTAAAAAAGGAGAGGCTTAATGATTACAGATGTAGAACTCACAATTATAGTCAGTACCTTATTAGATAAACTATTGCCAGAAATGAAGAAAGGAATATCCAAAATCATACAACAAGATGTTCTAGAGTTAATTGACAAAAGGTTAGAACAGTTGAACTACTGGTATCTGCGTACAGAAAATCACAACACGAGGTTTTAAGTGGACAATTCCTTACGCAAAGAGATAGAACGGCAAATTAAGTTACAGGCAAGGGCAATATACGGAGAACCGAAAGGCAGTACCACAAAGAAATACAGTCAAGTGCCTAATGAAATTCATTTTGAAGTCATAAAATTTTGCCAGTCCAAGCGAACTAGATGTACCTGCTGTAATGGGTGTGGCAGTAATTTAAAGAAATACAGTCAACCGTCAAAACTCTACTCCAAAAAGTTTCAGGAAACTACGGACTATCAAATACGAAAGTTGATGTCCATAGGTTTCAGCAGAGATAGGGCAGTAATGGAATTACTTAAAGAGGAGGCTTAAAGGTGGCAACGTTACAGCACAAAAGCAATGGCGAGCTTAAAAAGCTCCGCCAAAGATTATCCATTGAAGTCAAGAAAAAAGAAAATTCAGAAAAAGTGGCAAAAAGCTTATTGGGAACGATAAGATGTAAAGACACGTCAAGTTGGCAAAACAGGAGGTTTAAGATGTCGATAGGAAATCTAGAAGGCAAAACCAAAGCCGAATTACAGGAACTCAGAAACGAGCTAATTCTGAAAGGTCGGCTCAGCGCAGACGAGAGCGTTAAAATATTGGCAGAAATCCAAAGACGTATAGACGGTTCTCTTTGGACGTAAAAAAAAAATCGGAGGTAAAAAAATGGCAGATTTCTTATTAAGAGTTTCAATTCCAGGTCAGGCAAATACTCCTTCAGCAATAGCATTATTGGAAAGCGTATTACAAAAGAACTTTCCTGGCTGTTCAGTTGAAGTACAGGATGACGCAACAAATTCAGACATACAGGCGTCTGATGATGAAGCAAGAAAAGAGGATAAATCTTTAGAAACAATGAGAGACCAAAAAAGAGTCCAGCAATACAATGAACAAATAGGAAGAATGATAGACAAAATCCCTGATGGCGAGCTTCCTAGTCATTATCAATATGCATCCCCAGACGTTAGATATTTTAAAAAGTACGAGTTGGCAGTTGAAGAGTTATCAAGGAGAGGAGAGCAAATATGATTTCAGCCAAAAAATTAGACTTAGAGAAAATCTCTGTTCTAGAAATTGACAAGAGGTTGGTTGAACTCAGTAAAAAAATCCGAGAAATGAGAGAATTTGTAGAAGAGGAAAAAAGTTTAAAAGACCTTAAAGAGGCAATTTTTTTACTCCTTGAGTTTAAAGCAAAGGCAAATTCCTCTATCGGGACAGAACAGGGCAGAAGGATTTATCGGGTCTTGAGCAATTACCCTCTACTGGCAATGAGTAAAAAGTGGCAGGGGGTTTCTCGGCTTGTTTCCGCTTATCAAGCTGATAAAGAATTGGAGTTTTACGCTAACGAGGCAGAAGAGTGGCTCAAAGCAAGTGCATGGGGACGAAAAATGGCGGTTGCTCTTGCTCCTTTCCTAAAGGAAGAGAAAATTGACAGCATACAGAACAAAGAAGTATCAAGGGTTACAGCATAACCACAGCAGTCTTGCGTTCTATGATACTTAACCGTATATTTATACTTCTTGATAGTGTTATGGGAAATTTCAGTAAGTCCTTTAGTCTCAGTTTAGCAAAAAAAGAGTTTAAAAAATGGGGGTCTTAAGCAGAGATGTATAGCCCGAAAATTCGTGAAGAGTTAATCTCAAAGCTGTATGTTATTGGCAAGCGTAAAGGCAAATCAATGACTGCAATAGTGGATGAATTCTTGCGAATTGCAATAGAAAAAGAGGAAAGGGAATATAAGTTTGCGAAAGAACGTTTAAGTAAGTAAAATTCTTTACTTCTTTACCTCTAAAGAGGTAAAGAGTAAAGGCTATGAGGTTTGTAAGCGTAAGGAGGGTTAAATATAGAAACAGAAAACAAAAAGCTTTACAAAACTTTCCAGTGTGGGATTTGTAAAAGGACTTTGTCTGAAAAGCATTTCAAAAGGTTGCTAGGAATATCCGAAACTGTTTTGATTAGGGTTTGTGATGAATGTGATAAGACTTTAGGTAAAAAGGAGGGCTAAATGGGCTATTTGGCTGATTGTATAATTTATCCAAGAGTAAGTACCCTAAAGCAAAAAGAAGGTTCTAGTCCACAAGAGCAAATAAAATCTGGCATTGAGTATTGCAAAAAGAAAGGTTGGACATACAAGATTGTTGATGATGATTTAGGCTTTTCGGCAAGTTCACCTCGTCTTGAGGATAGAGCTGGTTTAACAAAAATAGTAGATTGGGCAGAAGATAAGCTATTTAAGTTTTTCTTTGTTCAGGAATATGATAGATTTACAAGAAATCCAATAGTAGAGGAATTTGTAAAAGTGGTATTTAGGGACAATGGAATAAAGATAATTACTCCGTTTCAGGAATTTGATTTAGAAAAAGATGAGGATGACTTTCTGAGTGCACTTTTAGGCTTGCTTGCTAAGAGGGAAAATAAACGAAGGATTAGGGGTTTTAAGGCAGGCAAGAAAGGGTCAAGAGAAAAAGGGTTATATTGTGGTGGAGTATTACCGTTAGGTTATACCACAAATGATGCAGAGAAATATAAAAATTTTATAGTAAATCCAAAGACAGCACCACTTTATCGTAGGATAGTGGCAGAGTATTTAAAGGGTATTTCGTCTGCTGGTCTTGCAGAGAAGTTCAATAAAGAAGGAATTCCATCAGTAAAATCCTCTTGGAAATTTAAAAATTCTCGGGTTGTCAAATGGACAGGTGGGGCAATTAGGGATATTTTGAAAAATAAATTTTATCTTGGTAAAGTTATAGAAGGCAGGCAAGTCATACCACCGTTAATCTCTCAAGAAGAGTGGCAAAGAGTTCAAAAAAGGCTTGCGGTTTCAGCTAAAAGAACAGGACCGTCGGGGACAAAGATTTTTCTATTGAGGGACTTACTTTGGTGTGCTAAATGTGGGGTTAGAATTAAAGGAAGGACTTTTTTTAGCGAGACGAAAAAGACTCCAGCCCATTGGATTAGGCAATATTTCTGTTCTGGGCGTATAACCTTTAGGGATTATCGTGGAAGATATGAGGTTTGTAAATTGCCTTTAATAGATATGGATAAATTAGATGCTTTAGTTTGGAATAGATTGTCTATGTACCTGCTTAATGTAGACGAGCTAAAAAAAGAGCTTCAAAAGCCATTTGAAAAAGACGATACCCAAAAGATAAAAGAAAGGGTATTAGATTTAGAAGGTGAGCTTAAAAGGTTACAGCAAGGTAGAAATGACGTCTTAGGTATGTTAGGTTCAGGTTATTGGAGTAAAGACGAAGTAGAGAAAAAGGCTGAAGAAGTAATGGCTACCATATCTGAAAAGGAAATCCAACTATCTCAACTAAAGGATAAAGTAGAAGGTGAGAAAGAACTAGAGTATTCCTTGCTTAGTCTTAGGGAAATCTCCAAGCAAGTAAAAGATACCTTGTGGAAATTTACCATTGAGCAAAAAAGAGAATTGGTGCTAAAGACAGTTAAAAAGATAAAAATTGATTTTGCTGAAGAAAATGAGGAAACCTCAATAAGTGGCATAAAAGTTGATATTGCGTTTGAAGTTGATATAATGGAGTTGCGTAATCACTTTGAGTTAAAGCAGAGACCACAACTATCCTTTCGATTTTAGAAGCAATGCTTATACATGGTATGATTATCCAGGGTGACTTCAAGGGTGATCATTATGGGCCCGTAGCTATCGGTAAAGTTGACAAACGATGCGAGGATAACTGCAGGAGAATGGCGGAAAGGTTCGTGGAACTTTTAGAAACGCATAGCGCATAGAGCAAAGCGCTAAGCGTAGATATAAAAGAAAAATTCTTTTATTTGGTTTACGCTATGCGCCATGCGCCAAGCGCTTTGCGAAACAGGGGGGATTTATGGCTATAGTAGTACTTGTTACTATTCCTGAAAAAGAAGCAGAAAATTTATCGAAGATGTTAGTGCAGGAAAGAGTGTGTGCTTGCGTCAATATTGTCAAAGGTGTTAAATCTTTCTTTTGGTGGGAAGGCAAGATTGACGAAGCCCAGGAGGCAATACTTATCATTAAAACTAAGGATTCGTTATTTGGCAAGCTAAAGACACTTATTAAAAATAATCATTCTTACAGTGTGCCGGAAATTATTTCGTTTAAGATAGACCAGATAAATCAAGAGTATCTTGAATGGTTAAATAAGGAAGCAAATGCTACTACATTTTCTACTTGATGCTTTGACTTCGTCCTTCGATAGGTTCAGGACGAATCCCAAGCGTAGCCGAATAGATTCGCTCAGTATTCCAGTGGTTTACCCCGTTAGAGAAAGCCACCGACGAAGTCGGTGGTGTATATCTAGAAGCCGCGACGGTGGGTTTAATGCCGCCGTTAGCGCAACGACCCGTTAGAGGGGACGAAGTTCTCTAACGGGGTTTACAATATGCTGATTCTATTGATATCAAAATAAAATGTTTTTTGATTTTCTCATTCATTTAGAAAAAGTTTTTAATTCTTCGCCGCTTTTAGGCTTAGGCGCCAGCTTCATTGCGGGGATACTGGTGAGTTTTTCTCCCTGCATACTGCCTTTAGTTCCCATAACCTTAAGTATTGTCGGCGCAACCTCTGTTTCTTCGCGCCTGAGAGGTTTTTCTATTAGCTTAATTTTTGTTTTAGGAGTATCTACTGTATATACTACCCTAGGGATAATCGCCTCACTTTTAGGGGTATTTTTAAATAAATTTTTTCTTAACCCATTTATTCTTCTTTTTTTAAGTGCCGTATTTATTTTTTTAGGGCTTTCTCTTTTTGATATTATTAAGCTAAGATTTTTTTCGTTCTCTTACGATTATAGCCCCAAAAAGACTTTACTTTCGATTTTTATCTTAGGCTTAATCAGCGGATTTGCCCTTATTCCCTGCAATTTTCCGGTTTTAGGCTCAATTCTAAGCTTAATTTCTTTAAAAAAAGATGTTTTATATGGCGCGATTGCGCTTTTTCTTTTTTCTCTCGGCTATGGCGTAATTTTAATTATTTTAGGGACTTTTACTTCCTTAATCCGCCGATTGCCAAAGACAGGCTTATCGCTTATAATCGCAAGACGGTTTCTCGGGGTTATATTGATAAGTATGGGTGTCTATTTCTTTTTAAAATTTATTTTATTAATAATAAGATGAAAAAACTTATACTTTTGCCGGTATTCTTTCTATGCATTTGTTGCGTTTTCGCCGCACCGGATAAATTTTATAATCTAGACGGGAAGGGGTTTAGCTATCAGGAGATAGTTTTTTCTCCTAAAACAGTATTATTCTTTTGGACAAGCCAGTGCCCTTATTGCATTAGATCGTTTAATCATATGAACGAGAACACAAGCCTTTTTGACGGCGTCAATGTTTACTTTATCAATTTAGGGGAAGATGGCCGTGTTGTTTCTAGGGTTGCCAAATATTTAAAGTTAAAAGATACTATTGTAGAAAAAATTTTGCTCGACCGCCAAGATTTTTTTTCCGATGAATTTACTATTATCGGCGTGCCAACATATATATTTTTAAGTAAGGGAAAGGTTATAGCGCGCACCTATTATGTAGATGAAGCGCTTTTAGGGAGAGTATTTAAAGAATGAACCCCGTTAAACCTTAATATTTTTGAAAAATATGGAAGAATTTTATATAAATGCTGCTAATTATAAAATATTATGTTTATCGGGTTACATTAGAGGAGGTCTAACGGGGTGAATAAAGCCTTACTTTTTGATTTGTATGAATTAACCATGGCGCAGGTATATTATAAGCATAAAAGAAATGCTTCTGCCACGTTCGATCTTTTCATTCGTTCTCAAAATAGGCCATTTTATGTCGCGTGCGGTATTGATGATGCGTTGAAATTTATTGCTGAGCTGCGCTTTACTAAAGAAGATATTGATTATCTTCGCGAACTTACGCTTTTTGAGGATGATTTTCTAGATTACCTGAGAGATTTTAAATTTAAGGGGGAAATTTGGGCAGTTGAAGAACCAGAAATAATATTTAGCCATGAGCCGATCTTGAGGGTAACCGCAAATATCATAGAAGCACAAATTATTGAAAGCGCTATTCTTAACAAGATTAACCTTGCCGTTACATTAGCTACAAAAGCAAGCCGTATTGTATTGGCCGCAAGGGGGAAAGGGGTTTATGATTTCTCTTTACGTAGAACCCAAGGTACAGAAGCCGCGTTAGCTATAGCCAAGTATTCTTATATTGTAGGGGCGAAAGGAACTTCTAATGTTTTAGCGGGGTCTTTATATAAGATACCGGTAACCGGAACAATGGCGCATTCATATGTGATGAGCTTTGAGAGAGAAGTTGAAAGTTTCGTAAATTTTGCGCAAAGTTTTCCCACCAAAACCATTCTTCTTGTTGATACATATGATGTGCATGAGGGTATAAAATCCGCAATAAGAGTAGCGAAGTTTCTAAGGCGAGAAGGGATTGAGCTTTTAGGCATAAGATTAGATAGCGGTAACTTAGCACAGGATTCTAAGTATGCGCGCAAAGTTTTAGATCATGAGGATTTAATTGATACGGATATTATTGCTTCCGGCAATTTAGATGAGTATAAAATAGAGAAGTTAATTGAAGAAAAAGCGCCCATAGACGCCTTTGGCGTAGGAACAAATATGGGTTGTTCTTCGGATATGCCTTTTAGCGATGTTATCTATAAACTTGTTGAGATAAAGGAAAAAGGCAAAGATTTTGTCCCTACGATGAAATTAAGCGAAGCAAAATCAACCTTGCCGTCAAAGAAGCAAGTATTTAGGGTGTTCGGCCGGGATGCTAAAATGAAAAAAGATATCATCGTGCTGGATAAAGAAGCCCTAAACGGGAAGAAACTTTTAAGAAAAGTAATGGCAGAAGGTATTCGTCTGTATAAAGAAAAAGATATTGAAGAAAAAAGAAAAATTTTTATAGAGAAAATAGAAAAATTACCTCTTTGTTTTCATATGGTTAATCCAGCTTTTGCTTATCCGGTTGAAATTAGCAAGAAACTTTCCGGCGTCGTCAATACTTTAACAACTCAGATAAAGAATAGAATTGCTAAACGAATAGTTTTTTTTATGGATATAGATACGCAATATGACTTTCTAGACAAGAGAGGTTCCTTATTTGTTAAAAATTCGTCTAGCGTATTAGAAAATATTAAAAAATTAACTATTTTAGCAAAGAAAAACGAAATACTTATTGTTTCTTCTCAAGACACCCACACAAAAGATGATCCTGAATTCAAAGAATTTCCCGCTCATTGTATAAAGGGAACGCGCTACCATAAAAAGATTAAAGAAACAATGCTTAAACCTTACAAGGTTTTAACATCTAAAAAAGTTTACTCATCCAAAGAATTAAAGAATATTAGTTCCCGTTACGCTCAGATAATTTTACAGAAAGATATTATAAACTTTTTTTCTAACCCAAATATACCCAATTTACTAGAGACTATTTTTCCTGAAAAAATATATGTTTATGGGGTAGTTACGGAATACTGCATAAAAGAAGCAGTGGAGGGTATTATAAAAAGCGGTTTTCCTGTAGCCGTTGTTGAAGATGCCATACGAGAGATATCGCAAAAAGAAAAAGATAAACTATTCTCTGCCTGGAGAAAAAGGGGCGTAGAATTTATTACTACCAGAGAGCTTTTAAGGTTACTCAATAAATAGATTATGTGTTTTGTGCTATCTTAACCTCAATTTCAATTCTAATCTGTATCTCTATCCCCGAAATCCATTGACACCCTTAATTTTTTGTGATAATTTAAACCAATTTTATGAGTAGAAATTTAAAGATTGGCATAATTGGGCTTGGGAATATGGGTTCTGCCATTGCCCAGCAACTGAAAGCAGCCTATGAAATATATGTTTTTGACAAGGATATTGAAAAAACGAAAAATACCTCAGGCATGGAAGTTGCTGCAAAGATTATGGATTTAGTAAAAGTATCAGACATTATAATATTAGCCGTAAAACCGCAGAATTTTGAAGCTGTTTTAACCGAAATTAAAGGCGATATAAAAGACAAATTAGTTATTAGCATTGCTGCCGGCATAACCACTGGCTATATAGAAAATTTTTTAGGTAATTGTAGAGTTATAAGGGCAATGCCGAATCTACTAATAAAGATAGGAAAAGGGCTAACATGGCTATGTAAGGGTAAATTCGCGACAGATAACGATTTGACGCTTGCGCAAGATATTTTTAATCGTTTCGGCAAAACCTTAATTTTAGAAGAAAATATGATGCATGAAGCTACGGCGGTCTCGGGAAGCAGTCTAGGTTTTCATTATGTATTATTAAGCGCTATTAACGAAGACGATTGGGATGATTATACAAAGAATACTTTTATTCCCCGATTGCGCGCGAGCGCAGAAGCGATTGGGTTTGGTAAACAGCAATCTGAGTTATTAGCAAAATTGATTGGAGAAGGAGATATGGCGTTACTTAAGGAATCAAAAGAGTCGCCAAAAACTTTATGCCTGCAAGTTACTTCTAAGGGCGGTACCACAGAGGCAGGATTAAAAAAATTAAAAGGTAATGATAAATTTTTAACAAAAGCAATAAAAGCTGCGCTTAAAAGGGCAAAAGAATTAGCCAGGATTTATTCCAAAGCCTAACTAAATAAAAGGAGAAGAAAATGGAAAAAATTGGCATAATCGGAGGTACTGGCCTTTACCAGTTAGAAGGTTTAAAAAAGAAAAAAGAACTATCCGTAGCAACTCCATTCGGTAAGCCCTCCGGAAAATTCATTATTTCTGAATTAGCGGGGCGGGAAGTCGTATTCTTACCACGCCATGATAAAATTCATAGCATCAATCCTACTTCTATAAATTATCGTGCCAATATTTATGGGATGAAAAAATTGCAAGTCGGTTGGATTATTTCGGTTACTGCCTGTGGTTCGTTAAAAAAAGACCTCAAACCATTAGATTTTGTGATACCTACGCAATTTGTGGACCGGACTAACCAAGCAAGGAAACAAACTTTCTTTGACAAAGGCGTAGTCGCTCATATCGGATTTAGCCGTCCCGTATGTGAAGAATTAGCAAAAACTATGCATGCGGCAGCAAGGAAATTACCTATTACCACTTATTACGGTGGAACCTATTTAAATATGGAGGGCCCGCAGTTTTCTACTTTAGCCGAATCAAATCTTTACCGCTCTTGGGGTATGGATATCATTGGCATGACCAATATGACTGAGGCGCGGCTTGCACGCGAAGCAGAGATTTGTTATGCAACTCTAGCGGCAGTTACTGATTATGATTGTTGGCACGAAACCGAAGAAACGGTAAGCATAGATATTATTTTAAATAATTTGCGAAAAAATGTGGATAACGCAAAGCAGATATTAAAAGAGATTATCGTAAGCATGCCTCGGGAAAGAGGCTGTTTGTGTAAAGATGCTTTAAAATATGCGATTGTTACGGATAAAAAGCAGGTAAGCAAAGAAATAAAGAAGAAATTAGATATTATAGCTGGAAAATATTTACGATGAGTATTTTGGTTGTTGGTTCGGTTGCATTTGATAATATAAGAACTCCTTTGGGCAAACACCGGGATGTCTTAGGTGGCTCTGCTACCTATTTCTCGCTTAGCGCTAGCTTTTTTAGCCCCGTAAATTTAGTCGCAGTCGTAGGCAGTGATTTTCCCGATAAGTATCTTAAACTTTTTAAAGATAAAGGTATCGATTTAGAGGGACTAGTGATTGCCGAAGGCAATACTTTTCGTTGGGAAGGTGAATATGGCTGGGATTTTAATAATGCCAAGACAATTTCAACTTGTTTAAACGTATTCGCGACCTTTAACCCAAGGATACCAAAAGAATACAAAAATAGTAAGTATTTATTTTTGGCGAATATTGACCCTCAAATACAAGAAGCAGTTTTGCACCAGGTGTTTAGGCCTAAACTGATTGCCTGCGATACGATGAACCATTGGATAACAAGCAAACGGGAACATTTATTAAAATTTTTAAAAAAAGTAGATCTTTTCTTTTTAAATGATGCCGAGGCGCGGCAACTATCCGGAGAAAATAATCTACTTAAGGCAGCGAAGGCTATATTTAGGTTTGGCCCAAAAAGAGTTATTGTCAAAAAAGGCGAACACGGAGCTTTATTCTTTTCGCCTAATTCTATTTTTTGTGTACCGGCGTTTTTACTTGAGGAAGTGGTTGATCCTACCGGGGCAGGCGATACTTTTGCCGGAGGCGTTATGGGGTATTTGGCAAAGGCAGGAAAAATTGATGAGGAAAGCTTACGCAAAGCATTAGTATACGCAAGTGTAATGGCTACTTTTGCCGTCGAAGACTTTGGGCCTTGGAAGTTGGCATCTATCGTTAGAGCCGATATCAACAGAAGATTTAAAGAATTCAGAAAGATAACTTATTTTTAAAGTTCTTTCCTGAATTTTATGCAAGATGGAAAGAACTCCAGAAGCTTTTTTAAAGTATATCGCTAATTTTCTGTAACTTATACTATTTAAAGACGTTAAAAGAAAAAATTGCACAAAAAATGGGAAAGCTTCATTTTTAATTATGCAAAAACCTAACTATAAAGACACGCTTAATTTACCAAAGACCGACTTTTCAATGAAAGCGAACCTTGTAAGCTTGGAGCCAAAGATTTTATCGCTTTGGGAAAATTTGGACATCTATCAGGCAATAAGGCAAGCGCGAAAAGGTAAGGAAAAGTTTATTCTACACGATGGGCCGCCATATGCGAATGGCCTGATACATATCGGCCACGCCCTCAATATGATTCTTAAAGACTTAGTGATTAAGTATATGGCAATGAAAGGAAAAGATACCCCTTTTATTGTAGGTTGGGATTGCCACGGCCTTCCCGTAGAGCATCAGCTTTTTAAAGAATTAAAATTAACTAAGCATGATGTTAATGTAGTTGATTTTCGAAAAAAAGCAAAAGATTTTGCTTTACAATTTGTTGAGTTACAAAGAAAAGATTTCAAGCGCCTGGGTATAGTGAGCGATTGGAATAACCCGTATTTAACACTTAATCCTGAATACGAATATGCGGTGATAAAGCTTTTGGAATATTTAGTAGAAGATGGCTATGTTTATCGTGGTAGAAAACCCGTGAATTGGTGTAATAAGTGCGAAACTGCCCTGGCAGAGGCTGAGGTGGAATACGAGAACCATGTTTCACCATCCATATACGTTAAATTTAAGGTGAAAGAATTCAAAAATGATGATTTAAAAAAATGGGCGAATAATGATATTTTTAGACTTGGACCACCACAAACACCGCCGCGTAAACGAGGGGAAATATATTTTGTGATTTGGACTACTACACCATGGACCTTGATGGCTAATGTAGCAGTTGCGTTGCATCCCAAGGAGAAATATATTGGGTTGTGGGGACCAGACGGAGACGTTTGGATAGTTGCTAAGAAGCTTAAGTCGCAATTTTTAAAAGCTATAGGAAAAGATGATAAAGATTATGAAGAAAGATTTCCAAAGTTCGGCTGGGGTGAAGGCATCAATTTCGAGGGCTCTACCTACGAATGTCCTTTTGGCTCGCGGGAAGGAAAAGTGGTGATGGCAGACTATGTTTCTATGGAGGACGGTACCGGTTGCGTACATACCGCGCCCGGCCACGGACAAGAGGATTATTTGACCGGAAAAAAATACGGATTGGAAATCGTTATGCCTGTTAACGAAAAGGGGAAATTCGACTCTACTGTCGCAGAGTTTTCCGGTATGCAGGTTCATGAGGCTGACAGCAAAATTATCGAAAGTTTAAATAAAAAGAATAGTTTGCTATATTCAGGAAAAATAGAACATTCTTATCCGCATTGCTGGCGCTGTAGGAGTCCGATAATCACTCGGGCAACGTTTCAGTGGTTTTTAAGCGTTGACCATAATTCTTTACGTGAAAAACTTTTAGGAGAAATAGAAAATGTGCATTGGGTTCCGGCTAGCGGGAAAGAACGCATGAGAGGGATGCTGGCGACGCGCCCGGATTGGTGTCTTTCCCGTCAAAGGCTGTGGGGGATACCTATCCCTGCGATAAAGTGTAAAAATTGTAGCGAAGTAATTTTAGATAAAGAGGTTATTAAAAAGGTTGCCGAGATTTTTAAGAAAAGCGGTTCAGACGCGTGGTTTACCTACGATGCAAAGGAATTTTTACCCGTAAACTTTCGCTGTTTGAAATGTAACGGCAAAGAATTTAGCAAAGAATTTGATATTCTTGATGTTTGGTTTGAATCCGGAGCAAGCTTTTTTGCAGTAGTGAAGAATAATCCGGATTTACAGTTTCCTGCTGATATGTATTTAGAAGGTAGCGATCAGCATCGCGGTTGGTTTCAAGTTTCTTTAATTCCTTCGGTGGCAAAAGAAAAAATTGCGCCTTTTAAAACTATTCTTACTCACGGATTTGTGGTTGACGGCGATGGCAGGAAGATGTCCAAGTCTTTAGGTAATGTCATAGTGCCTCAAGAAATCATCAAACAATACGGTGCGGAAATTTTAAGATTGTGGACGGCTTATAGTGATTACAGGGAAGATGTCAAATTATCCGAACATATCATAAAGCAATTAGTCGATATATATAGAAAAGTACGAAATACTATAAAATTTATTTTGGGTAATATAAATGATTTTAACCCCGGTAGAAATAGTCTCGAGGCTACGCAACTCCTTGAAGTTGATAGGTTTATGCTTTCAAAAACAATGCTTTTCGCCCAGGAAGTCATGAGTTCTTATGAAGACTATAGTTTTTATAAGGTATGCCAGGAAATCTTTAATTTTTGTAACCTTGATTTAAGCGCTTTTTATCTTGACATTTTGAAAGATAGACTATATACTTTCTCTCCTAATTCGCGCGAGCGACGCTCTGCGCAATTCGTTCTTTATAATATATTAGATGTTCTTTTGAAAACTATCGCGCCTATTCTTTCTTTTACGGCAGAGGAAGCTTATTTGGCCTGGGGTAATTTAAAAAATAAACAGGTATCAATTTTTGCCACATCTTTTGATGATACATATCATCCCGAATGGATAAATGAAGCTTATAACGAACGCTGGCAAAAAATATTAGCTCTACGCAGCGAAGTTTTAAAAGAAATAGAAAAGATTCGTGAAAAAGGAATTATCGGCAGTTCCCTAGAAGTTGAGGTTTCCTTAGAATTTACGGGCGAAGAATATAACTTTTACAGAAGCTATACCGATATTTTACGGGAAGTGTTTATTGTTTCCGGCGTTTCGATAAAAGAAGGTAATTTTAATATAGGTGTCGAAAAAACAACCGGCAAGAAATGCTTACGTTGCTGGAATTATAGACATGACGTTGGCCAAAACAAAGAATTTCCCGAAATGTGTAATAGGTGCGCAAAAGCATTAGGTCAAATGAGACCATAATTTAGCAAGAAAAACGCAGCTAAATTATTTGGTCGAATTTGACCCCCCACCACTTTTTGTAGATGGTGGGGATAATAAATATTTAGCAATGTTTGGAGTAGATACGTTTTGCTTTATCTAGCATTTCATTTTCAGAAAGTGGTGGGGGGTTTAATTCATAGACGGCTTCGCCTATAACTTACGTTTCCCAATAGGCTGCCGTAAGTTATCTACTCATTAAAGGAGGCAATTAATGAAAAAGAAATTGAATAAGCCAGAGTTAGATGCGTATAAAGAAAAACTGATAAATTTTAAAGAAGAAATTTTAGATAAAATTCGGGAAATTTCCGAAGATACATTAATGAAAACACAGAAAGATATCTCCGGCGATATTTCAGGCTATAGCCTGCATATTGCTGATGCTGCGACAGATAACTATGAACGTGATTTTAGTTTAGGGTTAGTTTCTGATGAACGCAAAGTCCTTTTAGATGTTGAAGAAGCCCTGAAACGTATAGAAGCTAAAACTTATGGTTTTTGTCTTATGTGCGAAAAGCATATTGCTGGTATCCGCCTCAACGCTGTGCCGCATACCAAGTATTGCAAGAAATGCCAAGAGAAACTAGAGAAGGGAAATAAGATATAGTGTATGGGGTAGTATGTATAATAGCTTTTTTAGTATTTATCACTGATTTTTTCATTAAAAATCATCTCCTCGCCAATACCGTTTCCTCAACCCCTCTCATAAAAAATATCCTTTATATTACAGTGGTTCTCAATAAAGGCGCTGCCTTTGGAATGCTGGCGGGGCAAACCACATTTTTGATTTATGTAGGCATAATCTTTGTTTTATTTTTTTTAATAAGTATTAAGCGAGGCAAAAGAAGAGATTTTTTATTTTTAGTTTCCAGTGGGCTTATTCTGGGCGGAGCGCTTTCCAATCTCTACGACCGTATTCTTTTAGGCTACGTGGTTGATTATATTGATATAAGAATATGGCCTGTTTTTAACCTTTCTGACTCTTGTATTAGCATAGGAGTTTTTTTATTACTTATTGATTCATTTAAAAAAAATGGAAAAAAGAATAATTGCTCCTGAGGAAGCTAAGGGCGAGCGTCTCGACAGGTTCTTACAAAAAAGCTTAAGCGCAATTTCGCGCACAAAAGTTCATGCCTTGATTGAAGCGGGAAATATCCTTATAGCCGGCAGTGCGAAAAAACCCAGTTATCGCCTCAAGGCAAATGATGATATTTATATAAAGTTTGAGGAAGAAAAAAAAGATTTATTGAAACCATTTGAATTTATAGTTAATATTATATATGAGGATAACGATATAATTATTATAGACAAACCCACTAATTTAGTGGTACATCCTCCTGCAGCTAACATTCACAATACTTTAGTAAACGCCATGCTATATATGAAAAAAAATTTATCCAGTATCAATCCTTATAGGTGCGGAATAGTACATCGTTTGGATAAGGAAACGAGTGGAGTTATGGTTTTGGCGAAAAATAATCAAAGCCACCTGAATTTAATAGAGCAGTTTAGCGCGAGGAAGGTTAAAAAAGAGTATTTTGCAATTGTGTGGGGAAAAGTAGAAAAAGAGGAAATTACAGTGGATTTGCCAATGCGTAGAGACGATAAAAATCGCCTAAAAATGAAAGTAAGTTTTATCAAGTCTAAGAAGGCGCGTACAGACGTAGGGGTGAAGGAAAGGTTAAGAGGTTCAACTTTACTTTTATTGAAGCCATTCACGGGAAGGATGCATCAAATAAGAGTCCACCTTAACTTTTTAGGTTTTCCGATTATTGGCGATAAAAAATACGGCATTAAAGACGAATATCCCGAGTTATTTTTACATGCACATAAACTTGGGTTTTATCATCCAAATAAAGGAAACTTTATAGAGTTTATTTCGCCTATGCCGGAAAGATTTGAGAAGTTTATTGCAGAACATCGTTAGGATATCAAATAACCAAACACCAAGAAACAATAACCAAACAATAACCAATGACCAAAATCTCAATAACCAAACAAAATCAGGTAGTTCTGAAAAGTTTGATTATTGGTTATTGGATATTGGGGCTTATTTGGTGATTGTATCTTGGTTATTTAATATTCATAAATAAAAAATATGTATAAGATAAAGCCTTTAAGAAGTATAAAAAAAGAAATAATTGTTCCGCCGGATAAATCCATATCTCATCGGGCAGCGATTATTGCTTCAATCGCGAAAGGAAAAACTCAAGTAAAACCATTTCTTGTAAGCGATGATACCTTGGCGACGCTAGAATGCATCCAGCGATTAGGTATTAACGCAAATCTGAGAAGTGACAATTCACTTACCATAGAAGGTAACGGTTTGTTTTTTCCTGTTAGCGAAAAAATAAATCTTTACGCAAACCAATCGGGAACAACACTGCGGATTTTAAGCGGTATTCTTTGTGGGCAAAAGTTTCCGTCTTATTTCGATGCCCATCAGTCTCTGCGTAAAAGGCCTATGAATAGGATCACACAGCCGTTGCGTCTTATGGGTGCAGACATAAGCGGCCGAACCACTATTTTTGAGGAATATCCGCCACTTGAAATTAATCCAGTTAAGACGTTGAGAGGTATCAAATATAAACTTCCGGTAGCGAGCGCCCAAGTAAAATCAGCAATTATCTTTGTTTCTCTTTACGCTAAAGGTAAAACAGAGATTTACGAGCCGATTTTATCTCGCGACCACACTGAAAGAATGCTTACTATTTTTGGGGTAAATTTAAAACGAAGCGGTAAGCGTATTTTATGCCGGCATTCAAAATTATTTGCTCCCAGAAAAGAGATTTTTATTCCTTCAGATTTTTCTTCTGCAGCGTTTTTTATTATTTTAGGGCTTATCGCAAAAGACACAGAACTTTTGATAAAGAATGTAAATATAAATCCAACACGCTGCGGTTTATTAAAAATTTTAAAAAGAATGGGCGCTGATATAAAATTAGTTAATAAGAAAGAACACTTTGAACCCTATGCAGATATTTTGGTAAAAAGCTCAGCCCTTAAAGGCGTAGAAATAGACAGAACCGAGATACCGCTGCTGATTGATGAAATACCTATTCTTTGCGTAGCCGCAAGTTTTGCAAAAGGTAAAACTACCATGAAAGGCGTAAAGGAGCTTAAAGTTAAGGAGGCAGATCGTATAAATTCTCTCGTACATAATTTAAAGCAGGTAGGTGTAAACGCTAGCGCTTACCCGGTTCTATATAAGAAAAAGGAAGATTGGCAGATAGAGATAAAGGGTGGAATAAAGAATAAGCGAGCCGATTTTAAGAGTTTTTCCGACCATCGAACCGCGATGAGTGCGATTATTTTAGGAACGAGTTTAACCGAAGAGAGCACTATTGAGGATATTGACTGTATCAATAAATCTTTTCCGCAGTTTATATCTTTGATAGAATCGCTATAAACGCGAATTTACGCTAATCCCTGCCCCGACATAATGTCGGGGTAACGCTAATTATCGCGAATAAATTTGTCGGCTTCATAAATCAACCAATCTCCGCGGCAAGTGAGCGGAGTATGTTCTATGCTAATATTATCACTGGTTCATTCATTGCCTTGGAATGAGGTCAACTACGTTTGCGATTTCGGCTTCATCCCCGTGGCAAACCACGGGGTATTCGCCGAGAGAGAATAAAATGAAAATATTGCGTTTTTGCCATAAAAAAATCATAAGTTGTGGCATAGTTGAAGACGATTATGTAAGAATAGTTGATGGAAGTCCATTTGGACGAATTAAAGTAACTGCGCAAAAAATCCCCCTCGGTAAAATAAAATTTTTGCCACCAGTAAACCCTACCAAAATAATTTTAGTCGGGCTTAATTATAAAGACCACGCAAAAGAACTTAATATGCCTCTGCCGGAAGAGCCGGTGATATTTTTAAAGCCAAGCACTGCGCTCCTGGGTTATAACGAAGCAATAGTTTATCCCAAGGGCGTTAAGCAGCTTGATTACGAAGCGGAATTGGCAGTTATTATCGGCAAGGAAGGCAAAAACATTCAAGAGTCGGTTGCCGACAAATATATTTTCGGTTACACCTGTCTTAATGATGTTACCGCTAGGGATTTACAACGCAAAGATATCCAATGGACAAGGGCAAAATCTTTTGATACGTTTTGCCCCGTAGGGCCGTGGATAGAGACAGAATTAAATCCTTCTAACCTTAAAATAAAATCCTATTTAAACGGGCAATTGAAGCAAAATTCTTCTTCAAGCAATTTTATTTTTTCTATCAGCTACATTATTTATTTTATATCAAAGATAATGACACTTTTTCCGGGCGATATCATTTCTACGGGCACTCCTTACGGCGTAGGCCCTATGCAAAAAGGCGACACCGTAGAGGTAGATATTGAAAATATAGGCAGGTTAAAAAACTATGTGAGGTAGATTTATGCGAAATAAACAAAAATTTAGTCAAAAGAGCTTAGTTAACTATTTCGTAAAGGCATGTGTTTTATTCTTGTTATTGTGTATGAGCTCGTGTGCCTATCGGCCAAAAATTACTATTGTGCAGCTACCTCCCGAAGTAGAAAAAATTATAATTACTCCGGAAAAAAATACGATTGTGCCAGGAGAGAGGCTGTCGTATGCGGTAGATTGGCACGGTATCTATGCCGGCGAAATTATCCTTTTGGTTAAGGAGATCGTTAAATTTAATGACCGTGAATGTTATCATATAATAGCACAGGCGCATCCCACTGGTTTATTCCGTATGTTTTATAATGTGAAGTATTTTGTTGAAACTTATATTGATAAAGATTTAAACCGGCCTTTAAAGTTTTATAAAAAGAAATTGTTCAAGAAGAAAGTAACGGAGGAGACGATAAATTTTGATTATCACCGTAACGTTGCAGTGTGGGAATGCACCGGTAAAAAGAGTATAGAGATCTCGCTACCCAAAGACGCCCAGGATTTACTTTCCAGTTTATATTATTTTCGCCTGGAAAACCTCACCTTAGGCCAAGAGTATCCAATTAATATCGTCTATAACGGAAAAATCTGGGCATTGAACGCGAAGATTGATACTTTACAAATGGTAAAAATGCACCAAGTAGCTAATATTAAAGCATTTGCGGTGAAATTAAGTTCTAAGCTCTCAGAGTATATTACCGGAGAAGAAAAGATAAAAATATATTTTAGTATGAAATCTAAACATACACCTTTATTTTTTAATATTCGTACTAAAGTAGGAAGATTAATGGGTGTATTGAGAGATATGCCAAAAGAAGAAACTAATGAACCCAACCTTTGCGTTAGCAAAGAGCGCCGCAGGCGCACTCATTGGGTCCACCATTGAATTTGACTGAGAATATAAGCATTTCACAATAGAGAAAACATTTTATTTCGCAAGAAAATTACCTTCGGTAATGACTATTTAGGTTATTTTCAGTGGTTAGGAAAGTTTTACTTGTGCCCGTTAGGGTATACTTTCCTATACCATAAAAAGCTTTGTAGTTTTTTCTTGCGGTATAGGAAAGTATAAAAATGCGTCGTGGTAATGTGGATAGTTCACCTCTGTGTCGAAAGCTACCGCAAGGAAGTTCAAGGTTGTGAGCTTGCCAACTTCGTTGGTAAGTGAACTTTCTTACCTTGTGAATACATAATAACCTATTATCTCACAAAACATTATCGATTACTATAACAGCCTAATGCAGGTAACGCAAGCAAAAGTGTGTAAGTCCTCATAGTGTATCAGCCCCTAGTTGATTAAACTTCTT
>JAUYCY010000156.1 GCA_030692055.1 Candidatus Omnitrophota bacterium
AGTAATAGCCTATATTCTTTCTTCTGTTTCTGGACATTCCCCAAAATTATCCGCTATTTTTTCTAACTATGGGACTGTTGCGAAACGCAACAGTCCCTGATTTCAGCGATTAAAACTTGATTACAGTGATTAAAATTGTTAATGTTTTCAATCGTTGGAATCTTTTAGTAATCATTGTAATCAGGCGCTGGTGCTATTATGCGACAGCGCCACTATATATGAATCAATTGGTAATAAAATTTAAAATCTATGATTATTCATGGACGGATGCAACCATCCGTCTGTATCCGTTCCTTCGGATTTACAAAAATAGGGAAACTCCAGTTCTGTTTTTCTTGTGGAAAACCCTGCCATTGTTATAATATTCGCACGGGTTGATTTTTTTATTCCTAAATGGTATACTTCTATATTGAAAATGAAGCTGTGCCCCGAAAAGTCGGGGCGGTTTCCTGTATCCGCTACCCAACAGGGTGTCCTGGTGGACTACGCGCGGAGCAGCCTGTCCCGACTATTTCGTCGGGAAAATCCCTGCCTGCCGGCAAGGCAGGCCGACCACGCTTGTGTCTTGGGCTTTAAATCTGTGGTTTTTTGAGTACCTTAAAATAATTTTATAAAGCGAAATCCCGATGAGCGACAATGTTCAGTTAAAGCGATATCGGGAATCGCGTCGGGATAAAAATGCTTAAGAAAATATACTATCATGATACGGATTGCGGCGGCGTAGTTTACTATGCTAATTACCTTAAATATTTTGAGGAAGCACGCACGGAATACATGCGCGAGCGCGGCCTAAACCTTAAAGATTTATCAGAAAAAGGTTTTTTATTTGTAGTAAAGAAAGTAGATATTGAATATAAATCGCCTGCGCGCTACGCTGATACCTTAGAAATCTCTACTCAGATAAACAAAATACGAAATGTTTCTTTTGATTTTTTTCAGGAGGTTAAGCGCGAAAGCCAGGTTTTAGTATCAGCCAACACTGTACTTGTTTGTATTGATAAAAATTTTCGGCCCATCGCGCTCCCCGAGAATATTATTAATCATTTACAAAAATGACATATAAGATATTAAATAAGACAAAAGGAGTGGTTATTGTAGAGAAAGCAGGTGTTGCTAAAACCTTTTTTCAACGGGCAGCAGGGCTTATGTTTAGAGAGAATATGGATACCAATGAGGCGATGATTTTCTATAAAGCACCGTCAATACATATGTTTTTTATGTTTTTTCCTATTGATGTAGTTTTCTTAGATAAAAACATGCGCGTCATGAAGATATGCGCGGCATTAAGGCCTTGGCAGATGGCTTCTTGTTTTAAATCAGCAGTGACCATAGAATTGCCTGTTCATACTGCTAATAATACAGGGTTAACAGTGGGCGATGTATTAGAGTTTATCCCGACGCGATTCCCGATATCGCTTTAACTGAACATTGTCGCTCATCGGGATTTCGCTTTATAAAATTATTTTAAGGTACTCAAAAAACCACAGATTTAAAGCCCAAGACACAAGCGTGGTCGACCCCGACATTTGGTCGGGGCAGGGATTTTCCCGACGAAATAGTCGGGACAAGCTGCTCCACATGCAACGTATATAATAAACCACAAGGATTACGCCCGTGGAGCTTCATTTCCTAACTTATACCACCCCAGGCTGTTACGCTAAGATATTAAGTTTATTCCTAGGCCTATCTATAATTCTTACCAGATTAAATTTCGTTGACGTAAGGGTATTTTTGGTTTATCATAATAGCTTACGATAATTTCGTCATTTAGCTAAAAAAACTTAATTTACAACAATATCCTTAGCTATAAAAGAGGTGTTTTCATGCCTACCAAGGTTGCGGTAATAGGAGCATCGGGTTTTACCGGAGAAGAACTGATAGGGATTTTACTTTCTCATCCCAAAGTAGAAATTACTTATATTTCAGCTATTTTAGAAAAAGAATTGAAAATCAGCGAACTATTCCCGAAATTTAAGAAAAAAATAGATTTATTATGTGAAAACTTAAATCAGGATAAAGCAGCCCAAACAGCAGATGTTTTCTTCTTAGCGCTTCCGCATAAAGTTTCGCAAACAATAGCTCCGTTTTTTCTTAGGAAGAAAAAGATTGTAATTGATCTTTCCGCTGACTATAGGTTAAAGGATCCGAAAGTGTATGAAAAATTCTATAAGGCCAAACACGCTGATTTAGCTAATTTAGCCCAAGCCATCTATGGGTTACCGGAGTTTTATCGGGATAAAATAAAGAAAGCAAAACTTATAGCTAACCCCGGTTGCTATCCTACGGTTTCAATACTAAGCACTGCGCCGTTACTGAAAGAGGGGTTAATCGAAAATATAATTATTGACGCAAAATCATCAATTACCGGTGCGGGCAGAAAACCGGCCTTAGAATATCATTATGCCCATTTAAACGGTAATTTATTTTGCTATAAGCCTTTTGGGCATCAGCATTTACCTGAGATAAACCAGATACTTTCTGAGATAAGTCAGAAGAAAAATGAAGTACGCTTTAGCCCGCACGTAATTCCTGCAGATAGAGGTATTCTTGCCACTATTTATGCAGATTTGACAATGGATATTACCGTAGAAAAACTCGGTGCTATCTACGAGAAATATTATGAAAGCGAACCTTTTGTCAGGATTTTTAAGCAAGATTTACCAAAATTAAAGGATGTAGTTGGCACAAACTTTTGTGATATAGGTTTTCAGATAGAAGGAAGAAAAATAGTTATTGTTGGTGTAATTGACAATTTAATTAAGGGCGCAGCCGGCCAAGCTGTGCAGAATATGAATATTATGATGGGTTGGGATGAAACGCTTGGTTTGTTATGATTTTACCTAAAGGATTTTTGCTTTCAGGAATAAACTGCGGTTTAAAGAAAAAGAAACTCGATCTAGGCTTAATCTGTTGCGATTCTTTTGCAAGAGCAACAGGTTTTTTCACAACCAGCGTAAATACATCTTATTCTGTCACATTGAGCAAAAAAAATATCAGCAAGCCAATAAAAGCAATTTTAACTAATAGCGGCAACGCTAATTGTTTTTCTCACAAAGACGGCCTGAAGGATACAGAAAAAATCACCGGTAGTTTAGCTAAATTACTGGGGGTTAAAAAAGAAAATATACTTATCGCTTCTACCGGAATTATCGGCAAAAAGATGCCTAAAGAAAAAATCATTAAAGGGCTGCCCAAACTCATAATGAGCTTAGATAAGAAAACAGAGAATTTTTCTTCAAGTATTATGACCACAGACACTTTTAGAAAAGTATCACACGCAAAAGCCGCGCTTAAAAACGGTAGCGCAACTATTCTTGGTTTCTGCAAAGGCGCGGGTATGATTTGCCCTGATATGGCTACATTGCTTTCCTTTGTGCTTACGGATGTGAATTTGCCGCTTGTAGTTTTTAGGAAAATTGCTAAGGAGGCAGTAGAAAAGAGTTTTAACTCTATAACTGTTGACGGATGCATGAGTACAAACGACACGATATTTTTCCTTTCAAGCGGTAAAGTAAATTTATCAGGCGCGGAAGAACTAAATATTTTTGCTAAAAAAATAAAAGAAATATGCCTAAATTTAGCCAAAATGATTGTACGTGATGGCGAGGGTGCGAGTAAATTTATAGAAATTTTAGTAAAAAACGCGAAAACAAAAAAGGAGGCAAAAAAAGCAGCTCTTTCTATCGCAAACTCTAACCTTATGAAAACCGCAATTTACGGTGCTAATCCCAATTGGGGTAGGGTTGTAGCTGCATTGGGGCATGCAGGCGTAAAATTAAATGAAGGAAAATATAGTATTTTAATGAGCTCGCTTAAGAAGAAAGATATAAAAATAGCAGTGGATTTAAAAAGCGGAAGTTCGAATTGGACGGTGTATACTTCTGATTTGACGCCGGAGTATATCAAGATTAATGCCGAATACAGCTAAATGAAGCAGCCCCGATTATATCGGGGCGTCGCTGAATTTAGCCCTTGACATTTACCTTAGGTAAATTTATTTATGTAGATGTCAAGGGTCCAATTCGTAGACGGCTGACGCCTACGAATTATGTTCGCCCTTCGGGCTGTCATAAATCGTCTACTCATTGGAGGAAATTAATATGGTAAAAGAAGCAATAAGAAAAGCCGATGTTTTAATCGAAGCGCTCCCGTATATTAAAAAATTCCATAAGAAAATTTTTGTCATAAAATACGGCGGGTCGATATTAAGTGAAGATAGAATTCGTAAATCCGTCCTAGAGGATATTGTTTTTTTACGTTACACCGGCATAAGGCCCATACTTGTACATGGCGGAGGGCCAAATATTACAGAAAAATTAAAAGAGCATAAGGTTACGACAGACTTTGTTGACGGAATGCGCGTGACCGATGATTTCACGCTTAAAGTCGTTGAGGATGAGCTAAACGAACTGAATGATTTAGTCGTTAAGGAAATAAATGCCTACGGAGCGCTGGCAATAGGTTTTAAAAAAGAAGATTGCCTACTTAAGGTAGCGAAAAAGAAAGCTAAGAAAGATTTAGGGTTTGTAGGCGAGGTTATTGATTTCGATCAAGAAAAGCTAGAGGAGGCCCTAAAAACATCTATTCCGGTGATTACTCCCATGGGCATATCTGAAGATGACACGGTGTACAATATCAATGCTGATGAGGTTGCTTTTTTCTTGGCGTCAAAACTAAAAGCTGAAAAGTTAGTGCTTTTGACCAATGTTTTAGGGGTAATGCGTAATCCGCAAGACGAAAACTCCTTAATTTCAACTATCTCGATGAAAAACGCTGATGAGTTGATTGAGCAGGGAATTATTGAAAAGGGTATGATTCCTAAGGTGAGAGCTGCTGTGCAGGCAATTGAGGAGGGTGTGGGTAAGGCCCATATCGTTGATGCAAAAATCCCGCATGCAATTTTACTTGAGATATTCACAAACGAAGGCATTGGAACGGAAATTATTAAATAAACGCGAATCCACGCGAATAGGGGACGCGAATTTACACGAATAAAAAACGCGGATTGATGCAGAAAATAATATAATACAAATTAAGTAAGCGCATTATGGAAAATAAAAATAAGACGTTGAATATCGTAAGCTTGATATTGCTATGTATCAATATTCTGATGTTAATTATTATAGCAATTGCGTGGGATACTATCGCTAATAAATTTTCTGCTGTATATCGTGAATTTAATTTAGAGTTGCCACTTGCTACGCAAATAGTTATATTATGGCGATATCTATTTTTTGCAATTATAATTTCAATTTTGATAGCAAAAGAATTTCTAAAAAATAAACTTTTAACGCTTATTTTAAATGCTGTTACGCTTATTGGAATTCCGATTATCCTAAAAATATTTTTAACTATCAGCATTTTTTTGCCAATTTTTAAATTATCAACTTTAAGCAAATAAGATGAAAGCTAATGAGATAATAAAACTTTTTGCGGATTATTCGTTGCACACCTATAAACGCATAGGTCCGGTATTTACCAAAGGCAAAGGAAGTTGGCTCTGGGATAGCGAAGGCAAGAAGTATTTAGATTTATTTCCCGGTTGGGGTGTTTCTATTTTAGGGCATTGCCATCCACGCATCGCAAAGGTAATTAGAGAGCAAGCGCAAAAGTTGATACATCTTCCGAATAATTTATACCAAGAAGAACAAGCGCTTTTAGCTAAAGAGATAGTCATTAATTCTTTTCCTTCCAAAGTATTTTTTGCCAATTCCGGAGCAGAAGCAATTGAGGCAGCGATAAAGCTGACCCGGCTTTATGGGAGGAAAGAAGAGCGTTATGAAGTTATTACTATGAAGAATTCTTTTCACGGCAGAACTTTCGGAGCAATGTCTGCCACCGGACAGGCAAAATATAAAGATCCGTTTAAGCCGATACTACCGGAATTTAAAGAAGCAGTATTTAACGATTTTGAGGATTTTAAGCGCCAAGTTAACGAAAAAACGGTTGCGGTAATGTTAGAATTAATTCAGGGCGAAGGCGGAGTGAATATCGCTAGTAAAGAGTATGTCAGAAAGTTAAAAGATTTTTGCGAGGAACACGATTTGCTTTTTATCGCTGACGAGGTGCAGACTGGCGTAGGAAGGTGTGGAAAACTTTTTTGTTATCAAAATTACGACATAACTCCTGACGCTTTTGTATTATCTAAAGGTTTAGGCGCAGGTATTCCTATTTCAGCATTAGTTGTTAAAAAAGAGATTGCGGATTTATTTCAACCCGGAATGCATGCTTCGACTTTCGGTGGCTCACCATTTGTAAGCAAAGTTTCCTTAGAGGTTTTTAAAATCATAAAACAGGAGAAGATTTTAGAAAATACAAGAAAAATGGGAGATTATCTTTTGAATGGGCTCAGCAAGCTTAAAGGCAAGTTTTCTTTTATAAAAGAAGTAAGGGGCATGGGGCTTATGGCAGCGCTCGAGTTAAATACAGATTCTTATCCGGTATTTTTAAAAGCTTTAGAAAAAAGTCTGGTTATAAACTCTACGCATGTAACAGTTTTAAGAATTATGCCGGCGCTTAACGTGACCAAAAAAGAACTGGATAAAGGGCTGAATATCCTAGAAGGGGTTTTGAGCAATTTCAAGGGGGCTTAGGCTACTATGAAACATTTTATTTGTTTGAAAGATTTTTCCCCAAAAGAAATTTGGGAATTTGTTGATTTAGCTATCGATATAAAACATAATCCTGCTAAATATAGCAATGCATTAGCAGGAAAATGCGTGGGGCTTTTTTTCGAAAAGCCGTCACTACGTACAAAGATAGCTTTTTATGTAGGGGCTATGCAGCTGGGCGGTAGCGCCGTGTATTATTCTCCGGATGAGATGCAGCTAGGAAAAAGAGAAAAAATTAGTGATGTCGCCCGTACCGTTTCGCATTTTATGAATGCGGCGGTGCTAAGGACTTTTTCTCATAATAGTATTTTGGAGTTTGCAAAATTTTCTTTGATACCGGTAATAAACGCTTTAAGTGATCTGGTGCATCCTTCTCAGATTTTAGGAGATTTAGTCACAATAAAGGAGTTAAAGGGCGATATTAAGAAACTAAAGGTAGCTTATGTGGGCGATGGCAATAATGTTTGTCATACGCTTATTTATGCATTTTCAATTTTAGGCGGTAATCTATATATAGCAGCTCCCAAAAGATATGGTCCGCGTAAAGAAATAGTAGAAGAGGCACAAAAGTATGCGGCTATGAGCAATGCTAAGATTAATATTATGCTTTCTCCTGAAGAGGCAGTGAAAGATGCTGATGTTTTATATACTGACGTATGGACATCGATGGGGCAAGAAAGAGAAAGTAAGAAAAGAAGGAAAGTTTTTAGAAGTTTTCAGCTTAATGATAAGCTTATCAAGTTAGCCAAAAATGATTGCATAATTTTACATTGTTTGCCCGCGCATAGAGGTGAAGAAATAACTGATAGTGTAATTGACGGAAAGAATTCGGTGGTTTTTGCGCAGGCGGAAAATCGCCTACATGCTGCAAAAGCTGTCTTAGTTAAACTATTGAGTAGTCCAACAGGACACCCTGCTGGGTAGTCGAATTTGATCCCCCCCCACCACTTTTTGTAGATGGTGGGGATAATAAATATTTAGTAATGTTTGGAGTTTATAGGTTTTGCTTTAGCTATTATTTTATTTTCAAAAAGTGGTGGGAGGGTTTAATCTCCCCGACACGTCGGAGGTCATTAAAGGAGTAATTATGAAAAAGGTAGTATTAGCGTATTCCGGAGGGCTTGATACTTCTTGCTGTATACAATGGCTAAAAGATAAGGGTTTTGACGTTATCTGTTTCTCGGCGGATTTAGGAAGCGAATTCTCCCCTGCTGATTTAAAAAAACGGGCAATTAAGACCGGCGCTTCAAAAATATATATAAAAGACCTACAGAAAGAGTTTGCCTATGATTACGTATTACCCGCGCTTAAAGCAAATGCAATTTATGAAGGTAAATATGTTTTAAGCACAGCTTTAGGCAGGCCATTGATAGCAAAACATTTAGTAGAAGTAGCCAAGAAAGAGAAGGCTAATTTCGTGGCGCATGGTTGTACCGGAAAAGGCAACGACCAGGTACGGTTTGAGATTACCACCGCGATTTTAGCGCCACATATAAAAACTATCGCGTCTTTAAGAGAATGGGAATTAACCTCGAGAGAAGCAGAAATAGAATATGCGAAGGAACACGGTATTCCCATAAAAGCAACTAAAGAAAAAGTATATAGCATTGATAAGAATATATGGGGGGTAAGTGTTGAAGGTGGGATCCTGGAAGATTTAAGTACGGAGCCTCCTGCAAACTCCTACTATTTTGTCAAATCGCCCCAGGCGGCGCCACATAAAGAAGTTTTTGTAGAAATTACCTTTAAGGAAGGTGTTCCGGTCGCGGTGAATGGTAAGGCAATAGATTTAGTCAATATAATTAATAAATTAAATGTAATCGGCGGTGCTTGCGGTATTGGTAGAACTGATGCTATTGAAGACAGAGTTATAGGCATAAAATCAAGAGAAATCTATGAGGCACCCGCAGCTTGGATTCTTTACGCTGCGCATAAGGAATTAGAAGCGTTAACTTTAGACAGAGAAACTTTGTTTTTTAAAGAACTAGTCGCTCTCAAGTACGCGCAGTTGGTATATCAAGGTTTATGGTTTACTAAACTAAAGAAATCTATAGATGCATTTGTGAACGAGACGCAAAAAAATGTTACAGGAACTATAGGCTTGAAGTTATACAAGGGTAATATTCTTATAGCCGAAAGAAGTTCGTCTAATTCATTATATAAGAAAGAATTTGCTACCTATGGTGAGTGCGATAAGTTTGATAGGACTTTAGCTGAAGGGTTCATTAAGCTTTGGGGAATGCCGTATAAGGGATAAATTTTTAGTTATAAGTAGGAGAAGCAGATGAAAAAAATATTATTTTTCATTTTTTTATGTTCAATTTCTTTTCTATCATTTGCGGAGGTAATTTATTTAAAAAATGGCAGGACGATCGAAGCTAAAATTATTGAGCGAACCGACTATTTTGTAAAAGTAGATTTTCAGGGAATTCCGCTCACGTATTTTTTATCTGAGATAGATACCATAACGGATGAAAAACCCAAGGTAAAGTCACCGGAGGAAATAAATGCGCAAGAGGAAAATGCGTATCTGGCAAAAGTGATGGAGATAGCCCTTGCAGCAAGAAATATATGTGATAGTAAAATGGTAATCGACGGACAAGAGGTAAATTTTGCCCCTAAAGCCAATGCCGCTACATGGAAAGCCCTCAAGGGCTACTATGAAGGTAAAAAAGCGATTTTGGAAAATTTACAGAGAGAATTCCAAAAGATAACTGTTGTTTCACCGCAGTTTCGTAAAATTCACGAATCGCTGCAAAAAGTATTGGATTATGCGGTTGCAGCGTATGAAAAAGCCATAGAGTCGCTCGAAAAAGATGATATTACAATTCTGGATAAAGACGCCGTATCCTTACTTAATCAATCCGTAGATTTGGTTCTGAATATAGTGCATTCTCTGAAAAAGTTAAAGAATCCGCAGTCTTGAATCTCGTACCGTTTAAAAAAATAATTTCAAAAAGGAGAAGCTGATGAAAAAGTTGTGGGGAACGAGATTTCCTAAAAAAACTAATATATTGACGGATAGGTTTACTTCAAGCCTTTCTTTTGATAAAAGGCTCGCGAAATACGACATTTTAGGTAGCATTGCTCACGCTAAAATGCTGGGTAGACAAAGTATAATCTCAGCAAAAGATGCGAATTCAATCATAAAAGGCCTCAAATCTCTTTTAAAGGAAGTAGAGAGAGGAAATTTTAAATTTAACAAAAAAGCTGAGGATATTCATTCTAATATCCAGGATGCGCTTTTTAAACGGATAGGAGAAGCCGCGCATAAATTGCATACTGCCCGCTCAAGAAATGACCAGATAGCTTTAGATATTCGTATGTATATTAAAGATGAAGTAAAAGCGCTGACGGATTTAATTAAAATGCTGCAAGGGTCCATATTAAAGTTTGCAAGAAATAACGAAAAGGTGATATTTCCCGGCTACACGCATCTACAGATGGCGCAGTGCGTTTTATTCGCGCATCATATGCTTGCCTATATTGAAAGTTTGGAGAGGGATAAAAAGAGGTTTTTTGATGCAAAAGAAAGAGTAGACGAAATGCCTTTAGGCAGCTGTGCGCTTAGCGGGACAGGGCTTCCTATTGAGCGTAACCTCGTAAGGAAAGAATTAGGATTTAAAAACTTAACAGAAAATAGCATCGATAGTGTTAGCGATAGGGATTTTATTCTTGAAATATTAGCGGATTTGTCTATTCTATCGGTTCATCTATCCAGGATTTCCGAGGATTTGATTCTTTGGTCAACAAAGGAGTTTAATTTTATCGACATAGACTTTTCTTTTTGTACTGGCTCAAGCATTATGCCGCACAAGAAAAACCCGGATGTTTTAGAGCTGATTCGAGGTTCAGTAGGGAAAATTTATGGAGATTTATCAAGCGTACTTATACTGATGAAAGGGCTTCCTTTGTCATATAACCGTGATTTGCAACTCGATAAGCCACCGTTATTTGATGCTATCGATACAGTAAAAGATATTTTAGAGATATTCGCAGTGATGTTTAAACAGATTAAATTAAAGAAAGAAATAATTGCCGACAAGCTTTTAGATGAATCATTATTTTCGGTAGATATCGTGGAATACCTTATCAAAAAAGGATTATCGCAGCGTAAGGCACACGATATTGTGGGAAAAATCGTACGAATTAGTTTGGATAAAGGCAAAAATATTTCGAGTTTGAGCGCGGATGAATTAAAGAAATGTTCTGATAAACTTGGGACAGATGTAAAAGGTATCCTTAATGCCTGGGCTTCAGTTAGCCTCAAATCTTCTTACGGCGGGACAAGCCCAAAACTTGTTGCAAAACAACTTAAACTTTGGAGCAAAAGACTAGATGCATGAATTTCAATATAAGAACCATAATTTATATTGCGAGAATATAAAAGTAGAGGATTTAGCCAAGAAATTCAGCACGCCGCTTTATGTTTATAGTTACAATACCTTAATTGACCACTATCTTAAGCTAAAAAAAGCCTTTCGCCAGATCAATCCGCTTATTTGCTATTCTGTTAAGGCAAATTCTAATTTAGCAATCTTGAAAACACTGGTTGGCAGGGGTGCGGGTTTGGATATTGTTTCCGGCGGAGAGCTTTTCAGGGCGCTTAAAGTGGGTTGCCCTACGCAGAGGATAGTGTATGCGTCGGTAGGTAAAACCGATAATGAAATAAGAGTTGCCCTTAAAAGAAAAATTTTATTCTTTAACGTAGAGTCAGTCGCGGAGTTAGAAAACATTAACCGTATAGCTAAAGGTTTAAGTGTTGTTGCCGCAGTTGCCATACGCATAAACCCGGATGTTGAACCGCGCACGCATAGGTTTATCACCACGGGAAAACTTACCAATAAATTTGGCATAGATTTTGATAACGCTTATGGGATTTTTTTATTACGCCACAGGTTTACAAATTTAAAAATTTCTGGCCTGCACATACACATAGGTTCGCAAATTACCGAAAGTATGCCTTACCTTGCCGCTATAAACAAAATGATTCGTTTTATCAATAGGCTTAAAGAAATAGGAGTATACTTAGAATATCTCAATATCGGCGGCGGTTTGGGCATTATCTATAATAAAGAAACGCCGCAAACAGCCCAAAAATTCGCGCAAAAAGTTTTACCATTACTTAAAAAAACCGGACTTAAAATAATAATGGAGCCGGGAAGATTTATAGTAGGTAATTCCGGAATTTTGGTCACAAAAGTTTTATATATCAAATCCACCCCTCTAAAAAAGTTTGTAATTGTAGACGGCGGAATGAACGATTTAATCCGTCCGGCTCTCTATGAAGCTTACCATCAAATTATCCCAACGTCGAGCGTCTCATCCGCCTTTGGCGAGACCTCGCCGCTTCCCTCGGCTTCGCCGAGAGGCGAGTGCGGCGGGCGTCCAACGTCCAACGAGAAAGTTGATATAGTTGGCCCTATTTGTGAAAGCGCAGATTATTTTGCTAAAGATAGGAAATTACTAAAGGTTGATGTCGGCGAATATTTAGCAGTAATGGGCGCAGGCGCATACGGATTTAGTATGTCCAGCAATTATAATTCCCGCCGCCGCGCGGCAGAAGTTTTAGTTAAAGGCGATAAAGCATTTCTTATCCGTAAGCGGGAAAATTTTGAAGATTTAATACACAGCGAAATTATACCTAAGCTATGACGAAAACATCGCAGATTGAGTTTACAAAAATGGTTGCCTCAGGCAACGACTTCGTTATTATCGACGCTATGCGCTATGCGCTATGCGCTATGCGTTGGAATGATTTGGTTAAGAAAATATGCGATAGGAAATATGGAGTGGGAGCGGATGGGTTGCTTTTACTGGAAAAATCAAAAGTTGCCGACGTAAGAATGCGGATATTTAACGCTGATGGCTCAGAAGCCGAGATGTGCGGTAACGGAGCTAGATGTGTAGCATACTGGCAAAGCGCAAAGCGCAAAGCGCTAAGCGCAAAGCTAAAGATAGAGACAAAAGCAGGGATTATTGAATCAGAGGTGAAAGGAGAGAATGTAAAAATAAAGCTTACTGTGCCGAAAGATATGAAGGTGGGTATCCCCATAATGGTTAACAGTAGGGTGCTAAAAGTGAATTTCATAAATACCGGAGTGCCGCATACAGTTATTTTTGTAGAAGGGTTAGAGAAAATTGATGTCGATGGCCTAGGAAGAATTATTCGTTATCATGAAAATTTTAAACCCGCAGGGACTAATGTAAACTTCGTTGAAGTAAAAGGGGATAATTCTATAAAAGTACGTACCTATGAGCGAGGAGTTGAGGCGGAAACATTAGCTTGCGGTACCGGTTCCGTTGCTTCCGCGTTAATCGCAGCTCATAATTTACAACCCATAGCTTCTAGCGACAAAACGGATGTTTTAACAAAAAGTGGAGAAATATTAAAAGTTTATTTTAATAAAATCGGCGATAAATTTAGCGATGTGTGGCTAGAAGGTAAAGCGAAAATAGTGTATGAGGGAAGGATTGCAACCGCAGATGGCGCAGATAAAGACCGCAGATGACGCAGACAGAAAGAAACAAGTTGGATAAAATAACTGAATTTATTATAGGTATAGCCATGAAAATACATAACGCATTAGACCCGGGTTTTGTAGAGAAAATTTATGAAAAAGCTATGGCTTATGAGTTTAAATTAAACAAAATGGAATTTGCGGAACAGGCAGAAATTGATGTTAAATATGGGACGATCGATTTGGGGTACCAACGAGTCGATTTTCTAGTAGAAAACGAAGTTATTGTAGAATTAAAAAGCGTTGGAGAGTTAAATAGCATTCATTCAGCACAGATGCTATCATATTTGAAAACAGCAAATAAGAAAGTGGGTTTGATATTGAATTTTGCAGAGAGTAAATTGGGTATTAAA
>JAUYCY010000164.1 GCA_030692055.1 Candidatus Omnitrophota bacterium
AACAAATGAATTGTATTATGGATACACAAATAATTTAGAGAGAAGAATTGCTGAACATAATAAAAAGCAAAAGTGGGAACTTATATATTATGAAGCATATAAATCAGAACTCGATGCCCGCGATAGAGAAAGAAGGTTAAAGCATTACGCTCAAGCTTTAACCGCCCTAAGGGGTCGCTTGAAAAGATCGCTAAATTAATATTGCTGGGTGTGGGGTTTAATTCGCAGACGCCCTTACGGGCTACGACTTATGTTCACAGTAGCTCCATAAATCGTCTGCTCATTAAAGGAGAGGATAACATGAGAAGAATAGTTACGATTGGTTTAATAGCCGCAGCTATCATAGGCATAATTGTTATTTCTATGGTGCTAGCCTTTAGGTCTAAGGGGCAAGAGCAAGCTTCATCGGGCCCTTACTTAAAAGAAGCGGAAATTGCATCTGCGCAGGGAAATTACATTGAAGCCAAGAATATATATAAAAAAGCGCTTGAAGCCACAGACGATGTTAATAAACTTAAAGAGATTCAAAAAAAGATAGAAGAAATAAACATCAAGATTATATTTTCGCCCGCTATGGATAAATGTAGCACCAAATATACGGTTAAACCCGGTGATATCTTAGCCAAAATTGCTAAAGAATTTAACACTACTGTGGAGTTAGTTAAACGGGCAAATAGCCTAAATTCAGATGTTATAAGGCCCGAGCAGCAACTAAAGATTAATACTTGCAAATTTTCTATCGCGGTCGATAAATCTCAAAATCTTCTTTTCTTAAAAACAGGAGATGAAGTAGTAAAGACCTATATAGTTTCTACCGGCAAAGATAATTCTACTCCTGTGGGGAGTTTCAAAATCGTCAATAAACAACCAAACCCTACGTGGTTTAAGACAGGGGCAGTTATCCCACCTAATAGCCCAGAAAACATTTTAGGCACGCGCTGGTTAGGCCTTGATGCAAAGGGTTATGGCATACACGGTACAACTGAGCCGCAAAATTTAGGCAAACAGGTTACCATGGGCTGCGTGAGGATGAAAGACGAAGAGGTAGAGCAGCTATACGATATCATTCCGGTGGGGACAGAAGTAACGATTATAGACTGAATAACACAGATGAGCACAGATAGACACCACAGATGGGCACAGATAGTATCTATGGTTATCTGCGGTCTTCATCTGTGCTAATCTGTGGATTTAAAAAGTATGTTAGAAGCGTGGGATTTTGAAAAACCAGTTGTAGAATTAGAGCGGAAAATAGAAGAGTTAAAAAAATTCTCTTCCGACAAAGATATAGACCTATCTACAGAAATAAATTTTTTAGAAAAAAAATTAAAAAACTTAAGGAAAGGAATTTATTCCGGCCTTTCTCCTTGGCAGAAAATTCAAATTGCTCGCCACCCTAATCGGCCCACCACTCTTGATTACATGAATTTGATAATGAAAGATTTCATACCTCTTTGCGGAGACCGTCTTTATGCTGAAGATAAGGCTATTGTTTCAGGTTTAGCAACTTTTAATAATAAGAGAGTGGTTGTTATAGGGCATCAGAAGGGAAAAGATACAAAAGAAAATATTTTGAGAAATTTCGGCTGTGCTAACCCTGAAGGGTATCGTAAGGCAATGAGAGCCATGCGCCTGGCAGAGAGGTTTTCTTTACCTATAATCTGTCTCGTTGATACCCCCGGTGCTTATCCCGGTATAGGAGCAGAAGAGCGCGGCCAGGCATTAGCTATTGCGGAAAATATCAGAGATATGTTTCATCTGGCGACACCTATTATAGTTACTGTTATAGGCGAAGGCGGCAGCGGCGGCGCTTTGGGTATAGGCGTGGGAGACAGAGTTTTAATCATGGAATACGCATATTATTCCGTGATTTCTCCCGAAGGCTGCGCAGCGATTCTGTGGAAAGATGCTGCGGAAAAAAAAGAAGCAGCAAGGGTTTTAAAATTAACAGCCCCGGAATTACTTAATTTGGCAATTATTGATGAAATTATACCGGAACCAGAAGGCGGCGCACACCGTAGCTATGAGCTCGCAGCAAAAAATTTGAAAGATTACCTTTTGAAGAATTTAGATGAACTTCAAAAAATTGATATAAATATACTCATCAAGCAAAGGTATACTAAATATAGAAAAATAGGGGTTTTTAAGGAATAATTTTTTGAATAACCAAGCTCCAAGATACAATAACCAAACAATGACCAATAATCAAATTCCAATAACCAAACGGAAAATCGATAGGATTGTTTGGTGATTGGTTATTGAATATTGGAGCTTGTTTGGAATTTGTATCTTGGTTATTGGTGATTTAAAAAGACATTGAAAATGCAAATGCAAAAGCTTATCATGCTGGGCATTTTAAAAGACGGGCCAAAGCATGGTTATCAAATTAAAAAGATTATTCAAAAAGATATGGGTGTTTTTTCACAGCTAGATACGCAATCCATATATTACCCTTTAAAAAAAATGGAAGAAGAAGGATTAATAAGAAAACAAGTTGCAAAAATAAAAGGCAGGCTTCCCCGCTATATTTACACCATTACTCCTCATGGAAATAAAGAATTTTTAAATTTAGCGCTACAGGCATTGCTTTCTAAAAAAAGGCCTTTTATAGATATAGATATCCCTTTGTATTTTTTACCTTATTTAGATAAAAAAGAGGTCATGGCGAGACTGCGTCTAAGAAAAATATTCTTAGGAAAAGCAAAAAATTGGTTAAACAGTAAGCTTGGCACTATCAATAAATCGCTAAACCATAGAAGGTTGCTTCTAAGCCATCACCTCAACCTTTTGAATGCGGAAGAAAATTTTTTGGGAGAAATTATCCGGGTAATAAAGGGTTAAGATGTTAACCCAGAAAAATGCTTTTAGAAAACGAAATGTTATATAACTGTAAGATGCATAATCAATTATGCAACGATTCTTGTGCACAGAAAAGTACAAAGCATTTTTCGCCTTTGGCAGCCCTAATTTTACAAAATGGGCAAGTTGCTAATCCAAAAAGGAAGAGGTAATTTAGTGGAGCATGTTGTAAAATCAATTACTTTCAGTAAAATTAGGGCTGGGTTAACCCAGCCCTTTATTTCTACGGACGAGAATCTTCTTATGAAAAATAAAGGGCTGCCCTTGGGGCAAAAAATGCATTTTCCAAACGCATTTTTTGGGTTAAAGTCACTAACTTTAATAGAAACAGTTATAGCTTCGGCAATTCTTCTTGTATGCTTAACCGCATTTTTGACTAGTTTTATGATGATGTTTATCCTGGCAGATTTATCCAGAGATATTACCAGTGCTAAAAATGCCGCGCAGGCACAAATGGAAGAGATGCATAGAATAGACTTCGGCACTTTACTTGCCCAAAACGGAACCACCTTTCCCCTGGCAGGGTTTAATCCCGCTAATGCCATGGGAAGAATAGAAGTAACTAATGTTGTAGGTTACGCAGATCTAAGAGAAGTGAGAATAGTCGCTTCTTTTAGAAGTAAAAGAAGGCCTATTGGCGAAGATATAAATTTTAACGGCCAGTTAGATGCTGGAGAAGACACTAACGGTAACGGCCGCCTGGATTCGCCCGTTGAAGTGGTTACTTTAATCGCAAGGTAAACCCCATTAGAGATAAAACTCTAACAGGATGAACTTTCTCTAACGGGGTAAAGGAGTTTTTTTGGCAGACACAAATTTCGCTAAAAAATTTAACAGAAGCTTTACCCCGTTAGAAAGAAGGCCCGGCTGGGGCTTTCTAATGGGGCTTACTTTGGCAGAAGTTTTAGTAGTAGTTGTGATTGTTGCTATTCTTATGGGCGGGGTTTTGAAATTTTTACAAACTTCACAGCGCTCTTGGGGTTCAGGCAGAGACCAGCTAACAGAATCAAGGCAGGCGCGAATGGCAATAACCGAGATGGATAAGTTGCTGCGGCAATCAAACCCGGATTGGGTAATTGGCAACGACCATTATCCTGTTGTCATCAGCGATGCAAACAGAAGAATAGATTTCTATATCCCTACCTTTTATAGCGATTCTTGTCCTGGCGCTGTAGACCCCGCTTTATGCACAGATGCCACCGGCGTTGTGCATACCCGCGGCGAATTGAGGGGTTTATCTAAAGTAACTTTTAAGCTTAACCCCAACAACAATACCCAACTTTTAGAAAAAATAGGCATTGCCCCGGAAAGGGTTATCGCTAATAATGTAAATAATGTAAATTTTAATTGCGGCTGTATCAATTCTCAAGGTGTGTCAAGCTGTCCTGGATGTGTTGGCGTAGATGACGCCTGCCCTGTTGTAACTGTTAGTATTACAACTTTTGTGCAGGCCCAGCATACCTTGGCTGTTTGTACAGATCTGAGAAATCAAAATGATGCCGATGCAGGCGTTATTGAGGCGCCACAGGAGGGAGAATTTTAATGAAAAAATCAGTGCTTTTAATGATATTTGCGGTAATTTCTGTAGTTTTAATGATATTGGCTGCGGCGTATCTTTTTGGCGTAGTTAGCGAGCAGGGTTTGTCAGAGCGGGAAAAGAATACTAACCAAGCCTTGAGTTTAGCCGAAGCAGGCCTAAACCACGGCATAGACGAGTTAAGGACAATGGCGACCGTGGATTTGAATAATGATCCACTAATTCAGAACGCGGCTGCGGCAACTTTTCAGCAATATCTTGGCGCAGCTGGCGTAAAAGACTCTTTAGATTTTTTATGCGATTTCCTTAATTTCGCTTATCCGGTCGGAGTAAATGATGAGGTGCGCTTTGCGGTTGCCCCGCTTGATTTAACTGCAAATATCGCCGGCGCAAACTATAGCGCAAATATTGTTATTCGTAAACGAAAAGACTGTTGTGGTAAAGATATAGAAGCCCTTGAAGGGAAGATAATAGAATATGATGAAAACAAATGTGAATTGAAATGTAACCCAGAACCAGATGGTTGTAAGATAGTAGACCATGGATCAGAAGTTTGTGAGACAAAAGGTAGTCTTGTAAAGCCAGAAAGCGGTGTTTTTGCATTCCCTTACGAATTTAGGATTGAAGCGCAAGGCCAAGTCAATTACACGGGAAAAACAGGAACCATTACCAAAAACTTATTTTTTAGCGCAGGAAAATTCACTATTACTATCCAGCGGGGAAACTTCGCCCGTTACGCCCTTTTTACTAGCCATCACACCACTCCCAGCGGCGGGCGAGTTTGGTTTACCGAAAGGACGAAATTTTACGGGCCGGTGCATACTAATGACCAGCTTAGCTTTGCCAATAATCCTTATTTTAGCGATGCAGTAACCCAACACCTTAACAAAGCTTATTTTTATAATCAAGGCTGGCCGCGCCAATTAGACCAGGATAGTAACCCACCTTATGATGTGCCGCAGTTTGATGCTGAGTTTACTCGCGGAGTAGGCCTGCTCAATCTTCCTTCTTCAGTTACCCAGCAGGATTTGAAACAACAGGCTACCGGCGGTCAGAATGATGGTCCTTGGTCAAGCGGCACATATCTTCCTTATGATATTCCTTCAGGGAGGACTAAAACTGAATGCGAAACCAACGCTGACGGGTTAAAATGCCCATTAGCGGGTGGAATTTATATTAAAGGGAATGCCAATAATTTGACTATGGGTGTGGATGTAAATAATCGGCCGGTTTATATCATTACCCAAGAGACAAATACTAAGAAAATCACTATTGACTATGCTGCTAATGGTGGAATTGGTGAAACCGTAGTCGCTAACGTCTCTGGCAGCGGCGGCACAGCGCCGGCTACTTATACTGGTGTTCCAAATGGCACCAGCGACAAGGGTATAATTATCTATGATAACGGCAGTATTAGCAATTTTTCCGGAAAGGTCCAATCTGATACTCAGGTAACAGTATCTAGCGATAGCGATATTGTGATTAATCCTAACCCTGCCATAGATAACGATAATAAAATTTACGGTATAGATACAGATAAACATATCCGTTATCAAAGCTATACTCCTGACGATCCAGTAACTCCTGGAAATGAACTTTCTGCAAAAAATTACACTAACCTTTTGGGAATTTTGAGCTGGAATGGTGATGTGCGGATTGGAACAGGTACGCCTAACAATCCTTTAGATATCCATGCCGTGGTTATGGCTGCTGGACGCAGTGGAGTTTTTACTGTAGATAATTATAATAGCGGTTCACCCAGAGGTAATGTCAACCTTTTAGGCGGCGCAATTACTGATTTTTACGGGCCTTTTGGGACATTTTCCGGAACAAGCCAAGTTTCAGGATACGGCCGTAATTTTGTTTATGATGGAAGGATGAAAGATATAGCGCCGCCTTATTTCCCTACACTTTCCTTTTTTGTAGTTAGCGCTCCTGAATTGGCTAAACCGGTTAATGATATGGGTCTAAATTGGCAAGAACAGTGAGGTGAATATGAATAACAAAAAAATTTGGCTTTTGATGATTATTGTTATCGCTTCCTTATTGGCTATAGTAAATTTTAACCTTATGCGTAAGGAAAAGAAAGCAATTGCAGTAAAGGATGAAAAGTTACAACTCCAGAAAGGAGAAATTAAGCTAGAGGAGAAAAAGCCTGTAGATGCGCCTGTGCAAGTCGAAAATTTAACAGAGGAGCCTACAGAGAAAGAGAGCCCGGAATATGAAAAAAGGGAAGAGCCGCTTAAGGGCCCACAACTTAACTAAAAAATTGCAACCGTAGATTGCAACCGCAGATGGCGCCGATAAAGACCGCAGATGACGCAGATGGAAAACGCAGATGGCGTAGACTGCAACCGCAGATTGCGCAGATGAACAATATCGACGTAATCTGCGGGGCGGAAAGCCCATCTGCGATATCTGCGGTTACACAGATGGCGCAGATGGAGAGAGGAGACTTAGATAAAATAACTAAGCGGGTGATAGGTATAGCCATGAAAATACATAACGCATTAGGCCCGGGTTTTGTAGAGAAAATTTATGAAAAAGCTATGGCTTATGAGTTTAAATTAAACAAAATGGAATTTGCGGAACAGGCAGAAATTGATGTTAAATATGGGACGATCGATTTGGGGTACCAACGAGTTGATTTTTTAGTCGAAAACGAAGTTATTGTAGAATTAAAAAGCGTTGGAGAGTTAAATAGCATTCATTCAGCACAGATGCTATCATATTTGAAAACAGCAAATAAGAAAGTGGGTTTGATATTGAATTTTGCAGAGAGTAAATTGGGTATTAAA
>JAUYCY010000004.1 GCA_030692055.1 Candidatus Omnitrophota bacterium
AACATCCTGCCAAAACTCATTTTTCTCTTATCATCAAACCATTTCTGCGCCTCAAGGGTTGTCTGGCCGTTAAGGCCTCTGAAAAGCTCGGCGAAATCCTCATAGCCTTTATGGATAATATCGCTGTTTAACCAGCCGCATTTGCCTTTATAAAAAACTCTCGGATGCACGCCTGTTTCCTCATATTTAAATTCATCCTTCTTGAAAAGCCTGTCTTTTCTGCCAGGATACCAGCCGCCATGCCGGACCCAATAATTGCCTATATAAGTCCTGAGAGGCATGTTATAAACCACATGGGCATCTGACTGGATTACCTTACTGATCTCTTCTTTTAATTCAGGCGTTACTTCTTCATCCGCATCCAGGCTCAACACCCATTCATTTTTAGCCCTTTGATAGGCCCAGTTCCTGTGGACGCCTTCTATATCCATTTTTCTCTGGAAAACTATAGCGCCGTTCGCCCTGGCAATTTCCACAGTCTTATCAGAGCTGAAATCATCCACTACTATATGCTCATCCGCCCAGCCTTTGGTATTCCTGATGCATTCGGCGATATCTTTCTCTTCATTTTTAGCGATCGTTACTACTGAAAGCTTTTTCACAATTCACTCCGATTTTCGCCTACATATAACTCGTTATAACACTTGCTGCTTTTTCTTTTTCTGTTAAAAAAAATCCTGATCTTTATATCCAGGCCAAATAATAGAGGCAGACATTTGATATAGCATATATTGGTATGCGGTGGCAAGCTTAGATTGTAAACATTGCTTAAAATATATATCCTGTTTTGCTCCCTCGCCAACTCCAATGCCTTGGCCATGACATTTTCCAGCATCGCTCGATCTCTGGAAATTTTTCTATTTACGGCTATTATTATCCTCTTCGACCTGCCCCATCTCTTCTCAAAGATATCTCTATTTCTAGCGAAAAGTTCATCCCATTCTTTCTGTTTCATCGCGCTCTTAACGCTGACATTTTTAATATGCTCTACAAAAGAATTCAAAGCCAGGCCGCATGTATACCCGGCTTTAACAGCCCTTACGGAATAATCATGATCTTCCCAGTAACCAAATTCATATGCCTCGTCAAAACTGCCTATTTTATCAATGACCTCTCTTTTAATAAGCACACAAAAACCCCTGCACCAGTCTGTCTCCATATAATCGCCTTTTAACCCTTCGAACTTCCCCTTTTCCCACCTTGGATTCATCAGGCCTATGCGCTGATTTTTATCCATAACCTCTACCATATTATCAAGCCACCTATCGCTTACTATTACATCGTTATTCATTACGCACACATAGGGAGCTGTAGACATCTTAAACCCTTGATTCACTGCCTTGACCCAGCCCAGATTTTCACTGTTCTCGATAAGAGTCAGCCTGTCTTTAAGCGCATCCTTCAAACCTCTTAAGTATCCTATGGTAACTGAATCGCTTTTATTGTCCACTACTATAAACCTGTAAGGAATTTTCGTGTTACTTATTACACTTTCTATGTAATTTTTTGTAATCTCCATATTGCCGGAAACAACCATGACTATATCTACTTTGCTGTTCATTATCTATCGATAATCCCCATGGTATTTTTCCGCAATCTCGCTGGAAATACATTCTGCCACGATTCTGTTGCCGGCGGGAGTCATGTGGCCATCCAAGTCAAAGAAAAATTTAACATCTGGTTTCTTATTGACTAAAAAATTATCCAGCGTATTAACATAACGTATGCTGTTATCTTTGCAGAAATCCCTCACCATGTCAAAAGCAAATCTGTCCGTATAAACTTTGCCCTTTTCAAACCCCCAGTAAACCTTGCCCTCGGACCATTCGTCAGGCCCCACATGTATCCCGTACGGATACATGACAAGCGTAAAATCAATGCCATGGCTTATGAGAAGATTCCTGATCTTTAAAAGATATTTTTCAGTCCTTGTCCAATGTTTTTGTATAAGCGCTAGTTTTTCTTTGCCACGCATAAATAAATACCCGTCATATTCTATCGGGTCTATTTTATCGTACAAATTATCTGAAGTCGCTATCACTGCCTTGGCGCGCTTGCCCGCGATAGCTGAAGCAATGTATCTCTTAAATCCCAAAACCTTTATTTTCTGAAATGTCCTTACGAGTTTATTATTCACATAAGTGCATACCTCGCTATTCCTTACTATCATGCCCCACCAGTCCCTTTTACCATATACCATGAAAGGATCTATACGCGCAATCTCCCCATCCTTTCCATACACTGCCCCTCTTTCCGCATGCCAGTCATCTCTAAGGTCGGAAAAATCAAGCAGAAGCACTACTGCGTCAGGCTTAAATTTAAGGTAATTGTCTCTTAATTTTAAATAATAGATGACAGGAGAGCGATGGCCGACTCCGGCGTTTATGATTTCCACATTAAAACCTTTGTCTTTCAGCTTTTTTTCAGTCAGATACGGTATTGTTTCGTCATCTTCCGCGCCTACGCCAAAAGTAAATGAATCGCCTACCATAAAAATTCTGGAAACACCCGGAGTTTTTTCGAGTTTCATATCGCCGCCTCTGAACCCAAAATTATTTATTTTTACATTAACATCAAATTCGCCCTTCCTGGAGGATGTAAGCTCAAAATCTTTATAAGGCTCAAAGTCGTAACCGCTATTTAACTCTTTTCCTGTAGTAACCTTGAGCGTCAGGTCTTTGCCTCTATACAATCTAAAAAGCGACTCTAGCGCGATAAAAGAAACTATAAAAATAATAAACAGGGCTAAAATTTTAATCATTACCTTTTTCATGATTGTTTTCCACGCCTCTCTTCATGCTGAAAAATAACAGCAATAAAAAATACGACTAACGGCAAAAAATGTAGAAGCATCCTGCTTAAGGGCACTAGGTATTGACGCACATCTTTACTTATCATAAAAAATGAGATATGCGCCAAAAAAATAAGCCAAATCACAATAGTAAGAAATCTAAACTCTTTATTAAATAGTATTCCTCTCCTGCAAGCCAAGAATACGCTTATTAAAAATAATACCCCTGTTAGGTTCCAGTATTTCACACCAAAAAGTTGCTTCTGGTAAGCATAAATAATAGGTGAAATCCTGAAAAGATTTTGCAATCTAAACTCAGAAAACAGCTTTATGCTTACAGCCTGATTCGTTATGTTAGCGCTAGTAAAATACTTCAACAAAAACATAGGCAAAGACAGAAGAACCACCATAAAAACATAAAAGACGAAAGACTTAAAAGCACTACCTCTATTCTCGCTTTTGCTGCACAATACAAAACTTAAAAAAGTCAGTACGCTTATTAGGGTTAAAAGAAGCGCTTCGCATTTTACATAGCATGCCATTGCTGTAAAAATAATCGACAGGAACAGATATATCCTGTCATTATTTCTAAACCAAAGATATAAATACAAAAAACTCACGCAATAATAATATCCCAGGATCAAATCCGCATAGCCATTACTAGCAAAGTTATTGAAATGCGGGATGCTGGCCAGAAAAAAAGTAAAAATAAGGGCGTATAGTCTTTTTAGATTTACCCTCCTTAGTATATTATAAAAAACAACCAAACATGACGCAAAAAAGAAAGGGCCTGCTATCTTTGACGCAAAATCATCGAAAAAACCTATAAAACTGTACACATAATCTTGAGAAAAAGGCCATAGCCATGGATAATCGCCTGTATCTACTATATCCTTTATGCACGGCCTTGAAAACAGGTCTAAGGGCAGGCTCTTCAAAAAATATATAGTTTTCGCTTTTGCCCCCCAATGCCCTACAGCATCCCATGATTCCAGAGGCTTTATCAAACTTATAAAAAAAATGAAAGACACTTCAAAAAAAATAGCTCCAAGCAGGAATGTTTCCAACCGGCCCATCTTCCCGCATCCAAACCTAAATTTTAAATGCGCTTTCCCCGGCTTCACAGAAATCTTATTAAAAATAACACCCAAAATAAGGATTAAAATAAAAGACGCTAAAATATTAAAGGTATTAAAACTAATGCCGGCCAAGGACAAATAAGTCATTATGACAGCAATTATGCCCAGGCCTAGCCCGTATGACAAGCCAAGCCCCTCCAGAATGCCTATTTTATTTTCTTTATCGATTAACCGCAAAAACAAAAAACCAAAAAAAGTAGAAACTAACAAAGCTGATAAAGCTAATAAATATATCATAGCGACCCTTTTATTTATATTTAAGTATAAAACTTTCCTTATTTAACAACGCGTAAGAATAAGTCCCTTGTTTTGAAAAATCCCGATTTTTATAAACTAATATAAAACCCGGATTACGACTCTCAATAAACGGATATAGATAATAAATAAATCGCGGCTTATCTATGGAATCTTTCGGTATGCCTACTATCTGATAGCTGGCGCCATCAGGAAGATTTGATTTGCAAAATTTTGCAAATTCATACAAATCCTGGCCATATACAATAGCCCTCTTGCCTTCCCAATCTGCGCGGGCAAGGCTCACGTAATGCTTAAATGTAGATTTATCTTTTTCTACTATAAGGCCTCTTACGTTAAAAAATAACCATATCAATACCCATGCCACTAAAATAATTCTGAACATCTTCATGGCCTTTTTATAACCTTAAATTCGGGATACAGGTGTTCTGCCGGGATAATAAACGCCCAGAACCTTTCATAGCATAAAATGTGCAATTTTTTGTATAATTCTATCTTTTTCAGATTTTTTCCAACTCGGCCTTATGAAATCTTTTTAATGCTTTAAGGTTATTAAATAGCATATTATCATCCGTAATGATTTTATTAAATTTTTTCTTTTTTACAAGAATTCTGCAAATACACCTGACCCTAAAAAATGGCGTAAAATATCTGAAGCGTATAATGTTCGTATGAACATTAGCAGGAATATTGCCTATAGCAAATTTCGAGATAATCCATACCCAGTTACATTTCTGGGCGAGAGCATATGTATCTTTTTTTAAACTATTATTAAAATATTCTTCGTTCTTTTTTGTCAGGACATAAAGGATCCTTTGGGGTTTCCCGAACAACTCATAGAACATTTTCTGATTCTTCTTGAACATTTCCTCATATTCTTCTACCAGATCAAATGAAGCATTCTCTGCGTGCCAAACATACGCAGCCTTGGCAAAAACTGATCTATATCCATTATTAAACGCTCTTATGCAGTATTCTGTGTCTTCAAAATTCCCAAAACCATAACCTACTTTAAGCATGCCGATTTTATTCATTACCTCTCTTTTTATTAAATAGCAAAAACCTATAGCGGTTGCCATTTCAATATACTGGCTCTTATATTCTTTCATCAGCTTTTCGGCATATTTATCAAGGCTAATCCACCAGGGCTTTCTTGTACCAAGATTATTGCTATTTGGATTCACAATGCCTATTTCTTTTGAAGATTCAGCCACAGCTACCATTTCGCTTAGCCAGCCTTTACAGACAATGGTGTCATTATTGTGTAGGCAAACATAAGATGTATCAGAAATCTCCATTCCCTGATTTGTAGCTATTGTATAACCCTGATTTTTTTCGTTTCTTATAAGAATATAGCCGGGAAGCCTTTTATCGCTCTTAAGGCTTTCAAGATATTCTTTAGTCTCTTTTTCGCTGCCGTTATCTATAATTATCAGACGGTACGGATAGTCAGTGTTTTTTATAATACTCTCCACAGCTTGTTGAGTATAATCTTTAAGATTCCAGACAGGAATTATAATATCACATTTCATTTGAAAAAGTCCTTTATGTGCTTAATTATTATATTCTGCTGTTTAAAATCCAGATCAGGATAAAGCGGCAAGGTTAAAAGTTTTTTCCATACACTTTCTACGACAGGACAGTCAGCTTTACAGTTTTTATACATTCTGTAATGATGGTTGGGAATATAATGAACTCCTGTAGAAACGCCTTTTTCTTGAAGATATCCATTTAAACCGTCTCTTTTTGCGGTTTTTATTACATAATTATGATGAGCACTTTTTGCATATTTCCTAACAACAGGCAGCTCTATATCTCCTGTGCCTTTTAGCAATTTATTATATCTAAAACTTAATTGGCGCCTTTTGTCATTCATTTTATCAAGTTTTTTCAGTTGTACTATCCCTATTGCCGCAGGAATATCATTCAAGTGGCATTTAAATCCAATTTCTTCCACATCGTAATACCAAGAATACTTTTTAACATTACTGTGCTCTTCCGAGATTTCCCTGTCCCACGTGCCTTTATTAATACCTAGCCACCTGAGTTTTTTTAAACGTTCATATATTTTCTGGTTATTTGTTGTAATCATCCCGCCTTCGCCTGTGGCCAAGTTTTTTACCGCATGAAAGGAAAAACATGCTATATCTCCCAAAGTGCCTATTTTTCTTCCTTTGTATTCTCCTCCGCATCCATGGGCAGCGTCTTCTATTACCTTTATGTTGTGCGATTTTGCCAGTTTCATAATAGCGTCCATCTCGCATGCGTGCCCGCCATAGTGAACAGTAACTATTGCCTTTGTATTTTTGGTGATATTTTTTTCTATTTCTCTAAAGCTTATATTTAATGTATCCGGCTCTACATCGCAGAAAACAGGCTTCGCATTATTATAAAGAATCGCATGATTTGTAGATACGAATGTTATAGGCGTGGTCAATACATCTCCACCATCTATCTCCATAACTTTCATTGCCAGATGAAGCGCTGCAGTGCAGGAGTTTAAAGCTACTGCGTACTTTGTTCCTATGTATTTTGCAAAAACTTCCTCAAATTCCTGGGTCTTCGGCCCTAGACCCACCCACCCTGATTGTATCACCTTTTTAACAGCGTTAAATTCTTCTTTTCCATATGAAGGTTTGAATACAGGTATCATAATGTTTTAATCACCTTTGCAGGGGAACCTACAGCTACACTATTCGGTGGGATGTCTCTTGTGACCACCGAACCTGCTCCTATTACAGAACCTTCACCTATATTTACTCCCATTAAAATAGTCACATTGGCTCCCACATAACAATCTTTTTTAAGAATAACATCTTTTTTAGTTTTAGGATACAATTCTTTGCCCAATGGGCTACGGCCTACATCCGTATGCGTTATGATAAGAGAGCGCATAGCTATTGTCACATCGTCTTCTATTATAATTTTACCTATTAAATCAAAAAAAGCATCTTTTCCTATGTGCACATTATCTCCTATCACGAGATTAGAATAATCTTTATAAGCTCCGTGAATAGTAAAATATGACTCTATATCCGCATTCTTGCCAATTTTGGCTTTCATCTGCCTAAGTATAAATTCTACTACCATGCGATCAGCTCTTTTAAGAAGAGTATTAATTTTGTCTATTCTTGAGGTTTTACAAGCAAGCCAATAATAAAAAAATACTGCACAATTAGATAGACGCATTTTTTATCTCCTTATTTTTCAAATAGTGACATCATAACATTGCCTCTGAACACTGTCAATTAAATCACTCCTAAACAGTCAAGCTCTGCTTTGAAAAGCGAAAGGCCTTTATCAATACCAAAAACAGCTGAAGGCATTATTTTTTTTACCCTATCTGTCTTTAATCCGCCTTTTTTAGGGCGTTTTGCTTTTAGTTTTAAATCTTTTAGTTTAACACGCTGCATTAAACTCTTATCAAGCTCAAATATATCCGAGATTTTATTGACATAGTCATACCGGTTAATAAATTCCGCCCCTGCGCCGTGATAAATATCACTGGCTTTTTTTTCTATAAGTTTTATTATTATTTCAGAAAGAGAGCCTGCGTAAGTAGGCGTGGAATAAAGATCATCTGCAGCATAAACATTTTTGCCATTTTGCATGTTGTGGATTATTTTTATCGCAAAATTCTTTCTCATGTGGTCTATACCATAAAGCTGGCATGTCCTGACTATTAAATAATCTTTTAATTTAGCCTTGACTATATTTTCCGCTTCCAGCTTTGTCCTGCCGTATACGTTTATGGGATTTGGCTTATCTTCTTCTTTATATGGCCCGCTTTCTCCGTCAAATATGTAATCAGTGGATACATAAACCAGTTTAGAGCCGTACTCTTTTATTTTTTTTACCAGATTCAATGTGCCTTTTATGTTTATATCCTCGCTAAGCTTTGGCTTTAATGTGCATAAATCCACATCTGTGATTCCGCCTGCCATTACCACTGTCTCCGGCCTGAAAAAATCAAACACCTTTTCCATGCTGCCCATATCCCTGACATCCAGATAAATTAGCCCGCCGCATTCATGGGAGCAGTATGTACCCAGGGTATTCCATTTTTTACCTATTGCGTCATTAAATAATCTGCTTCCCAGAATTCCGGAAGCGCCGATGATTAGTAATTTCATATAGAAGTTTTTATCGAATCTACTACATATCTGATTTCTTCTTCGGTTAATTCCGGATACATAGAAAGGCTCATGATTCCTTCGCAGCATTTTTCCGCTATAGGAAAATCGCCTTTTTTATAATTAAGCTCTTTATAGCATTCCTGCAGATGTACAGGTATAGGATAATGGATCAAAGGATTTATGCCTTTATCAGCTAATTTTTTCATGACTTCTGTTCTATTTTTGACCCTAATTGTATATTGATGGTAAACATGTTTTGCATATTCTGCCTCTTCGGGAAGAATTATATTTAGCTTTGCTTCTTTAAATAAATTTGTGTACATACTGGCGTTTTTCCTGCGCTTTTCATTCCACTCATCCAGATGCTTAAGTTTTACGCGGAGTATCGCTGCCTGAAGTGTATCAAGCCTGGAATTATAGCCCTTTATTATGTTCTCATATCTGCCTTTTCTTCCATAATCCCTGAGAAGAAGCGCTTTATCTCTTATTTCTTCGGAATTGGTTAGAATCATGCCACCGTCACCAAAAGCTCCAAGATTCTTAGTAGGATAAAATGAGAAACACGCTGCGTCTCCAAAACCACCTACCTTTTTATTCTTATAAAGCGCTCCATGCGCCTGAGCGCAGTCTTCGATGACTTTGAGCTTATGTTTTTTGGCAATCTCGATTATGGGATCCATATCAGCCGGGTGGCCATATAGATGCACAAGTAATATAGCTTTCGTTTTTTTAGTAATGGCCTTCTCTATCTTTGAAATATCAATACTATAAGTTTTTTCTTCTGTATCCACAAAAACCGGCGTCGCGCCTGCTATAGAAATCCCGAAACTAGTAGCTATGTAAGTATAAGTCGGAGTTATTACTTCGTCGCCTTTTCCAATGCCGCAGGCAAGGCAGGCCAGAAATAAAGCGTCGGTCCCAGAGTTCACGCCTATGCCGTATTTTACGCCGCAGTATGCAGCAAATTCTTTTTCAAAAAGACCTACGTCTTCGCCCAAAATAAAACTACCTGAAGTCATGATTTTTTCTATCGGCCCTCTTAACTCATCTTTTATCTGTTCGTATTGTTTTTTAAGAGTAAAAACATCTACTTTCATGGTTTCTCCTTTTGCGCGGAGCTACGCTCCGCTACTCCAAAACTACTCCAAAAACTTCCTCTACTGAAATATCTTCCAGGCACTTTTTGTGTTCGCAGTCAGGCAATTTGAACTTTTTATAGCACGGCCTGCAGTCTACGATTGAAGTTACTATTATATTTTTCTCGCCTTTAGGATACGGGCCATAGGCTTTTTCATCTACCGGCCCGAATATAGATATCGTTTTTACGTCCTGGCTATTAGCAATGTGAAGAGGCCCGCCTTCGCTGCAAATTACAAGCTTACATCTTTTGCACAATTCTGCCATTTCTCTTATTTTGGTAGCAGGGGCAATCAATGGCTTTTGTTTCATTAAAGACGCAATTTCCTGAACTATTTTTTCCTCTCCCGGGCCCCAGATTAAAACTACTTTGGCATTAAATTTTTCAATAATTTTATCTGCTAATTCGGAAAATTTCTTAACACCCCATCTGCGCCTATCCTGATTCTTACTGCCAAAACTCATGCCACCGCCAGGGGCAATGCCAATCAGAATGTCATTTTCTTTGATGCCTGATTGGGTTAAAAAATTATCTATATATCGCCTGTCCTCATCTGTTGTTATTAAAACTGTCGGCGCGGAGCTTCGCTCCGCTACTCCAAGTAAATCTAAATAATATTCCACCACGGGCTTGTCATTAAATCCATCAAATGGAATTTTATGATTCAGAAATCTTCCCCTCCCCTTATAATTAAACCCTCTCCTGTCTTTTATTCCAACTCGCCAGCAGAAAAACGCGTATTCCTTGCCAAGCGACAGGTCAAATACTATATCAAATTTTCTTTTTTTTATCTCTCCCCAGAAACCAAGGAATTTCTTTATGGTCGCTATTTTTGATTCTTTCCAAAGGTTCCTGTATTCATCCCTTTCAAATACAAATACTTCATTTATCGCAGGATTTGTGATCAATATCTCTTCTGTCTTTAGGTTACATATATATGCTATATAGCTGTCAGGGTATTGTTCCTTAATCGCGGAAACCAGAGGGGTTGAAAACAGCACGTCCCCTATGCCAAATGGATTTATAATCAGAATATTCTTTCTCATTTAAGTGTATAATATACCACAAAATATAAAAATATGGTATAATATTTTCACTATGGAAAAGTGGCTTAAATCTATAAATACCCTTGTGGAAGACCTATATAATAAAGACTTTAAAAATACAGGTTCTACGCCTATTGAAAAGACTATAATAGACCTATTGGTGGCAAATTTCACGCTCTGGGGCTATGAAGATGAGGCAAGGCGCAAGGATGTACCCGACAGCTGTATAGCTGATTTAAAAAGAAAAATCGATAAGGAAAACCAGAAAAGAAACGACCTCATAGATACAATAGACGCTCTTATAAGAGAAGATATAGAGAAAAAACTTGGCTCGATAGACCAGAACCTGCCTATGAATTCTGAAAATCCCGGAAGCCTATATGACCGTCTTACAATACTTGCCCTCAGAAGCTATAATCTCAAAAAAGAAATAAATCGCAAAGATATTGATATCCCCCATATAGAAAGATGCTCTAAAATGCTTGAGCAGGTTCAGGAACGCTCCAGTGATCTTCTGAAATGCCTTAAGGAATTAATGGATGATATCTATTCCGGAAGGAAAAAAATTAAATCTTACAAGCAACACAAGATGTATAACGATCCTGCCTTAAATCCAGCTTTACGCAAATAATCATTTAGGCAGAATATCCGAGATCTTTTTATATTTCACTTCCAGGCTATTGCAGATACTTATTACTTCTTCCAGCATATCTTTTGATATTCCCGGAATAGCTATGATAAGCTCGTCTACTTCCCTGGATTTTAAAATCCTTTCCATGTCTTTTTTTGCGCCTAAAATAGCTACTCCATGTATGCGTTTTCCTATCTTTTCTTCGTCGTCATCCAGAAAACCTACAGGATTATAATGCAATACCCTGTTATTTCTCATCTCCCTTAAAATAAACTCTCCGGCATCGCCTGCGCCGTATATAAGCACCTTTTTCCCTCCAAGGCTTGCCTGGTCAAATATCTCTTTATACACCCTTTCCAGAACTCTGGAACCTGAAATAAAAAGAAAAAACAACAGCCAGTCTATTACAAAAACAGCCCTTGAAAATCCCTGAAAACGCCATATAAAAAGCACTGTTAACGCAGAAGCTATGGACGCAAAAGATACTGCTTTAAAAATGCTTACAAGATCCGAAACGCTCACGTACCTCCATATGCCCCTGTAAAGCCCTGACTTGAAAAACACCAGGAATTTAACAATCAGCACCAAAGGCAGGGATTTAACTATAAGATCCTGGCTGTCTATGGATAGAATCCCTTCATACCTCAAAAGATTCGCTGAAATATAAGCTACGCATATCAAAATAAAATCCACGCCTACTTCCAGAATCCTCCTCTTATGAAGAAGCACGTTATTCAAGACTACATTTCCGTTTTTCTTCTTCAGCTTGCTTAAATCCCCTTCTCCGTAAACTCTTACCTTGCCTAAAAATAAGCCAAAATATACAAGGCTTATGACTGCTAAAAGCATAAGAATAATAGTTACGGTCGGATTTACAAACATGGAAAGAATGCTGATAGACCCAAAAGCCAGGCTTATAAAATACAGGGCCGCTACAGTTTTTCTCTCTGAAAGCCCAAGCACCACCATCCTGTGAGATATATGATCTTTACCTCCCTGGAAAACTTTACGCGAATTAATGCTTCTCATTAAAGTTACAAACATGGTGTCAAATATGGGCACTGCCAGGATAAGTAACGGTATGAGAAGCACCATCATTAAATGAGCTGATTCTTTCCATGTTCCCTGCAAAGCAATAGCTCCGAGCATAAAACCTATAAACATGCTTCCTGAGTCCCCCATAAAAATCTGAGCTGGATTAAAATTATATCTTAAGAATCCCAATAGGCTTCCGGCAAGAATCAAAGCAGGCAGTCCCACTTCAAGGTTCCCATTTAAGATAGAAAATACGAATAAGACAATTCCGACTATAGCCCCTATCCCTCCTGAAAGCCCGTCCATATTGTCCAGAAGATTAAATGAATTCACAATACCAACAATCCACAATATTGTAAGAGGTACGCTTATGAGAGGATATGGTATTATATTGATTTTTACGCCAAAATTGACAAGTAAAGCTGCCACCACTATCTGGCTAAGAAGCTTTGTGTAGGGCTTTACATGGAAGACATCATCGAATATCCCTACGCCAAAAATAAGGCATCCTGCCACTACGATACCAATGCTTCCTATATCAAATTTTACAAATATAACATACGGGATAATAAAACTTAAAAATATAGCTATCCCTCCGAAAAACGCAGTAGGATTCTTATTCCACCTGTCTTCGCGAGGCTTGGCAATACAGCCTTTTAATATAGCTATCTTTCTCACTATAGGAGTGAGAATAATAGATAAGCTGAAAGATAATAAGAATGGTATAAGGTAAGATTTAAGCATAAGTCATATTAACTTCTCGACTCGGCCTTCGGCCTCGCTCGAAGAATATTGTTCGAGCGAGTGAAACGAGTCGAGAACTATTTTTTATAATATTCGACTACACTCTTTATTGTACCTTCTAAATCTATGGTAGGTTTAAAGCCGGTTAAATTTTTGACTTTGGTGGTATCGGGCACGCGTCTCTGCATATCCTCAAAACCTTCTTCGTATGCCTTTTCATATGATATGTAAACTAATTTTGATTTGCTTTTTGTGATTTCTATAACTTTTTTAGCAAGATTTTCTATTGAGATTTCTTCCTGACTGCCTATATTAAATACCTGGCCTATAGCGTCTTTGTTATTCATTAGTTTAATAAGGGTCTTGATGACATCCTTGACATGCAAGAAACATCTGGACTGCTTGCCTGTTCCATATACAGTCATATCCTCATTCTTAAGAGCCTGACCCACAAATCTGGGTATAACCATGCCGTATGCGCCTGTTTGCCTGGGGCCAACTGTGTTAAAAAGCCTTACTATAATAGTGGGAACTTTTTTCTCTTTCCAGTAAATATAAGCAAGCATCTCATCTACTGCCTTGGCAGTAGAATATCCCCATCTCACTTTTAGAGGCGAACCAAGAATCCTATCATCATCTTCTTTTAAAGGGCCGTTTGTATTCTTGCCGTATATTTCAGAAGTAGATGTAATAAGAATTTTCTTATGATACCTGTGCGCCATATCAAGGACTATCTCGCTTCCCTTGATATTAGTAACTAAAGATTCCAGCGGCTTCTTTACCACAAGATCTACTCCTACTGCCGCAGCTAAATGATATACCACATCGCATCTTTCGACTAATTTATCCACAAGCATCTCATTAAGTATGGTGCCTTCTATAAACTGAAATGACTTATTTCCGTCTAAATGGGCAATATTCTCAAACCTTCCCGTAGAAAGGTCGTCCAATATAGCTACATCATTCCCGCCTGCTATTAATTCATCGCTTAAGTGCGACCCTATAAACCCTGCCCCGCCAGTAATAAGAACTTTCATTTTGTCTCCTGTTATTTAGCTAACTCTAACTTCCTTATTCTTGTTTCGTGGTCATCTACCCTGTGGCTGGTGTCAAATAAACCTGTTGTAATAGCCTTAAGGTCGA
>JAUYCY010000104.1 GCA_030692055.1 Candidatus Omnitrophota bacterium
CTCAATACTATAGGTATAGACCCCATCGCTAACTACATTACCATCCGCATCCTTACCATCCCAGACCTCGTTGATGTCTGTGCCAGTGCCAGTGAATGCGCATATAATATTGTTTGAAGAATCCTTAATGTTCAGTGTCCAATTACTAGGGGCAGTAATTGAGGCATACAAGTAAGCCTCATCGCTTATACCATCATTATTAGGTGAAATATGCTGGGGCCAAATCTCAACATCATACAACCCAAAAGTAGAAAATTTAACTTCTAATCTATATGGCAATGTAGAACTACTATCATTACCCTGATCACGGACTAAAATGTAATAATCACTTGCAGAGGTTAATTGTTGTTGTAAGTAAATATTGCTCCCCATATCACCATAGGCTTCTCCAATATAATTGTAACTAGAATCAAAAAGATAGATAGCAGCATCAATATTTTCGGGCACATCAGTTAAAGAAATGCTTATCACTCCTGACTCTGTGGTAATAATCTTAAAATAATCCTGGTCACCGGTGGGATTTATGGTTCCATTAATAGGGGAATCTAATTGGATTATGTTAGCAAAAGAAAAATCATTATTGGGCTCAACTTCACTAGTATAACCTTGCGGAATTGCGACCGCTTCATTGGAATGCTCACTTTCGTTACCCACGGTATCAACTGCTGTAACTACATAGTAGTAAGTTGTATCGTTGATGAGGCCGGTGTCTTGATAAGTTGTAGTGGTAATCAATGAAGCGTTAATCTTAGCGTAGCCTAACCCTGAGGTGGTTGAACGATAGATATTATATCCTGCCAAATCTGGTTCTGTATTGGTTGTCCAGGATAAATCTACCTTAGTATCACCAGCAACAGCTGATAACCCCTGGGGCGGGTTAGGCGCTGTGGTATCCAAAATTATTGTTATAGCCACTGCCTCGCTTTCATTACTTACAATATCTTTTGAAGTTATTGAAAAATTATTAGCCCCCTCTGCTAGATTAACTTCATAAGACCATATGTTTTGATTATTTATTGGTATGATTTCCGCTCCATTAATCCAAATAGATGTATTTGCTTCTTTTGTTCCGGAAAGAGTCTGGAGATTAACATTTGTAGGAGATGTTGAGGGCTCTACTGTAGGTTTTGCCGGAGCAATTGTATCTAGAATTATATTATCGGATAATGCTCCTGACCAATTTCCTGCTCTGTCACTGAATTTTACATAGACTCGCTTTTCTCCGTCTCCTGAGGGCAAGATCCAGCTTTTAGTAGTACCATAAGGCTCGGGCTCAAACCAAGTGGCCTCGTCATTGGAGAATTGCATCTGATTTAGGCCTGAGCCAGAATCACTTGCAGATAGATTTAGGGTGACTGAAGTTGAATTAGTATATTGGGTGTCGTTATTAATGTTAACTGTGCCTGTGGGGGGAGTGGCATCCAAGGTAATGGTATCAGAAAAAGCTTCTGACCAGTTTCCTGCTACATCTTTGTATTTAACATAAACTGTTTTTAAGCCTTCAATAGAATCTATAGTCCAGGTTTTGGTGGTAGAGTAGCTTTCAGGCGCTGACCAAGTTGAATTGTCATTAGAGAATTGCATCTCGGAAAGGCCACTTCCGCCTGCGTTGTCTTGAGCAGATAAAGCCAAGTCAACAGAAGGAGTATTTGTATAATCTGCGTTATTGTTTATAGTTACAGTGCCTGTGGGCGGAATAGTGTCTGTTTGAGATTGAATACTCCAGGTGCCCACTTGAGTCCAGTTACTATAGAGATTAGCATCATCTTTTACGTAGAGATAAGTATTCTTTGTGCCAATAAATGCAGATTTAAAGGTTACTGTCCAATTCACAGTTAAATTAACGTTATCTCCTAAAACAGTAGTTTTCGAGCAGTCTAGTTTAGAATAAGAGTTTTCAATAACATAACTTGAGCCAGGTGCATAGCCGCCTAACCAGATAGTATTAGAGTCGTTTCTCAGGTAGAGTTTATTATAATTCTGGTCATAATAAACATAAGCGCAGTTTGTGCCGCTGGTGGAAGTATTCACAAGAAAGTACGCCCTTTTAATATTCTGCCAGCCATTAGAATCAGAATAAGTAGTAGAAAAATTAACCGCCTCGTCAGGAACTGATGTGCCAGAGGCAGGATTTATTGTGCCTACTTGCGGAGCTTGCTTAAGTAAGCTAATACTGTCAGAATACGTGCTTGACCAGTTACCTGCCTTATCCCTGTATTTAACGTAGACTCTCTTGATGCCGCTACCAGAGGTTAAAACCCAGGCTTTGGTAGTATTGTAAGGTTCAGGATCTGACCAAGTAGAGTTATTGTTGGAGAATTTCATCTGGCTTACACCTGAGCCGGTGTCAGTGGCAAAGAGATTTAGGGTGACATTGATGCTGTTAGTATAAGCAGCATTATTATTAATTTTAATGCTTCCTGTGGGTAAAGTAGTATCTAAAGTTATTCTATCAGAATATGCCCTTGACCAGTTTCCGGCATTATCCTGGTATTTGACATAAACCTTTTTGGTGCCTGAGCCAGTGCTTAAAATCCAACTCTTGGTAGTTGCATAAGGCTCAGGGCTTGACCAAGTAGAGTTATTGTTGGAGAATTTCATTTGAGCTACACCTGAGCCGGTGTCAGTGGCAGAGAGATTTAAGGTGACATTGATGCTGTTAGTGAAAGTTGCTCCATTGTTTATCTTGATGGAGCCGGTGGGTGGGGTGGCGTCAGCAGCAGAAGCAAGGCTTGTAAACAGACAAAAAAATAAGACTAAGCCTCCTAATTTTATAATATTCGGCTTAATCTTTTTGCTTTGTGGCATTGCCTTCTTTCGTCTTTTATTCCGTGGCCAATGTGCTAAAAATATAACACATAACTCTATAAATTGCAAGTAGATTTTTCTCGGATTAAATCTGATTGATTTTTAGTTAGTTAGGTAATCCCTGGATCGATTTTTTATACGAATTCTTGAGTCAATCTGGCCTTCTTTCCAACAATCTATTTAGAAGGGGATACTCTTTTGTTTAAAAAACACCCAAAAAACAAGAAAATTACGATTTGGCAAATATAAGCTCTTTTTGATCGTTCTCCCTGTTTTCTAATTAGGCTAAATTTCAATTTTAGGGGCATTTTTCCAGATTGGACATTAATGAATAGGATTAAAGGGGATTCAGGGCTAGATTGGACATTTTTTTGGGCTTAAAAGGTAGATTTACTCTAGGTAGGCGTAGATTTTCCCTTTGTAGTTACGCAGGACGTATTTCCCTTTGGCCTGGGAAAGGATATAATTTGGGCCAACGGGGATTTTGCCTCCGCCACCTGGCCCATCTATCACATAGATAGGTACGGCATAACCTGAGGTATGGCCGCGCAGTTTTTCCATAATATTTATACCTACGGCCACGGGAGTCCTAAAGTGCTGCGTCCCTCTTACAGGGTCACACTGATAAATATAATAGGGCCTTACTCTTATCTGCAAAAGTTCGTGCATTAGTTTCTTCATAATATACGGCCGGTCGTTTATGCCTTTTAAAAGCACAGTCTGGCTGCCTAAGGGCATTCCCGCCTCCGCTAACATATCGCAGGCAATCTTGCAGCGCTTGGTAATCTCTTTGGGATGGTTAAAATGGATGCTGATCCAAATCGGCGAATATTTTTTGAGCATCGTAACTAAATTTTGCGTGATGCGTTGAGGTAAGGTTACCGGCAGGCGTGTGCCGATTCTTAAAAATTCCACATGCGATATGGAACGTATCTTCTGGATTAAACTCTCTATCTCTTCATCCTCTAAAATAAAAGGATCTCCTCCTGAAATAAGCACATCTCTTATTTTGCGGTTTGACTTTATATATTCAACTGCCGCATCAAATTTCTCAGGAGAATTACTTTCCTTATGGTCGCCTACTAATCTTCTTCTGGTGCAATGCCGGCAATACATCGCGCAGTGTTCGGTAGCCAACAATAAAACTCTGTCCGGATAACGATGCACTAAATGCGCTGCAGGCGAATCTCGGTCCTCTGCGCAAGGGTCAACCATCTCGTGCGGAGAAATAATCGATTCAGAAATCACCGGAACTGCCTGGCGCCTTAAAGGGCAATTCGGGTCTTCCGGGTCAATTAAAGTTGCCCAGTAAGGCGTGATTGCCAAAGATAATCTTCCGCTTGCCTTCTTTATTCCTTCTTCTTCTTCTAGGGTTAATTTAATAATCTGGGCGAGTTCTTCTTTGGTAGAGATTCTATTTTTAATTTGCCAGTGCCAATCTTCCCAATCCAAAGGATTGACATCTTTAAAGAGGCTGATCTGCTGATAATCAAGAGAGCGCCGGCTAGGACGAACCGCAGCAATGGTTTCGGTTTGTATTTTTGGGCTTTCAACGGCTACAGTATTATTATTCAATTTAACCCTTTCCTTTCTAAGGCGCTCATTAATATGGCCTCAATAAGGTCCGCGTATTTAATACCTGCGGCATAAGCCATCAGCGGAAGATTGGATTCGCGGGGATGAAGACCGGGTAAAGGATTTATCTCTAAGACATAAGGGACATTATCTTTGCTTAGGCGTATATCAGTGCGCGAAATACCAAAACAGCCTACTGCCCGATGCGTCTTCAGGGCAGTCTCTTTGATTAATTCTTCGGTATCTTTCTCTAATCTTGCAGGACAGTGAAATGTAGGAACTAATCCGAGCTCTGTATTACCTTGGTATTCCTTCATCCTCCAAGAATAAAAATATTCGCCGCTTTTTTGGCAGGTAGAAAAATCTATCTCTAAAATCGGCAAAATAGTTACCTTGCCATTCTCTAATATTCCAACGGTCAATTCCTTCCCGGCCACAAATTCCTCAACCAGCACCTCTTGCTTGTATACACTAATAATCTCTTTAATCTTTTTTAAAAGAGAATCTTGGTTATCCACTACATTAGAGGTATTTATCCCTTTGGCTGAGCCTTCGCGGTTGGGTTTTACAATTAATGGAAATCTTAAAGCCGCATTAAGCTCTTCCTTGCCGGTTACAAAAAGCTGAAAGCGCGGGGTAGGAATATTGTCTGCCTGCAATACTTTTTTGGTTATTGTCTTATTCAAAGCCAAAGCTAAGGAAAAGGTATTTGAGCCGGTATAAGGAATATTTAAATAATCTAATATGGCAGGGACTTCTGATTCGCGGAATTTACTGGATTTACCCTCGGCAATATTAAAAACAGCATCTACAGATTTTTTTCTAAAATAAGAGAATAAACTGGGGGTTTCGACATCAACCGGCTCAACCGTGTGCCCTTTCGTTTCTAACGCCGATATAATGGCATCTACCGTATCCTGAGAATCAAACTCCGAAAAATAATCTGGAGGCTTTGTTTCGTCTTTTTTCTTTAAATTATAAGTCAGGGCAATTTTCATAAATTATACCTCTTAAGGGCGACATTTAATATCTTACCGATCATCTCTTCGTAAGTGATGCCGATTGCTTTGGCCAATAGCATAAACACATCTTCCGTCGATAAACAAGGCAACGGATTTATTTCCAATACATAGGGCCTGCCTTCGTTATCCACCCTGAAATCAACCCGGCCAAAATCCCGGCATTCTACTGCCTGGTATGTTTTTAAGGCGAGTTCGCGAATCTTTTTGTTTAAATCTTGCCCTATCGGCGCCGGACAGACGTATTCTAATTTATCCGAACTGATGCGCGCAAAAGTATAGAACATATCATCGAGATTAAGTTTTCCCTCTATTTTTACCTGCACCGGCGGTAAAACTTCAATCGGATCATTACCGACAACGGCCACGGTAAATTCTTCTCCGCGGATAAACTCTTCCACGAGCGCAGGTTGTTTATAAGTATTAATAATAAATTCAGCCTGTTTAATTAACTCTTCCTTATTTGCTACGCGGGAACGCTCGCTAAGGCCTTTAGATGAGCCCTCAAAACGCGGCTTAACCATCAGCGGGAAATTCAAATGGTCGATATCTATCGTTTCATCGACAGACTTTATTTCAAAGTATCTAGGAGTAGAAATGCCTTCGGCGATAAAAATCTTTTTGGCCATCACCTTGTCTAAAGCCATTCCTAAAGTAAGGGCATCGGAGCCGACAAAAGGAATACCCACCATCTCTAATAGTATAGGGACCTGCGATTCTCTATTTCTGCCGTATATCCCTTCAGAGATATTGAAAACAATGTCTACGCCCAAATTATCTATTTTTTCTAAAAGATGGGTTACATTTCCGATTCTTTTTAGCTGAAAACCCTGGGATTCGATAGCGCGGGAAATAACCTCTACGGTAGAAGGGTGGTCAAATTCGGCGTTGGCATCAGGCGGGTCGCCGACTTTAAACTCGTAATCGGTCTTTAAATCGTAAGTTAAACCAACTATTTTCATAAAATATAAAAAAGGGCTCCTTATTTATTTAGAGCCCTTAAATTCTCATCCTATTTTTCCAATTTAAATTATTTAACCTCCTAAAAATCTAAAAACTTATTCAAAATATTATATTTATACTATTTTTTATCACAATATTTTCTTTTTGTCAAGCATTTTTAAATTTTACAAACTCAACCTTACCCCAACTCGCCAGATTGTTCCTAAATATAATCGCTGCGCCGCAAATCCCTTTAATGGAACGGCTAAAATCTAATGCGGATGACAAATCTTCTTTAGAATTTATGCGGTTGGCGGTAGCAGTGGCCACGGCATCAGCCAAAGATGCACTTTTAGATAGAATTACCACGCTATCGGCGCAACCAAAACTTAAAGAATGCCCGATTGTCCCCGAAGAGGCGCATATGCCAAGGGGTGTATCTTTGGGTTTTATTTTCAAACTCAAGTTCTGCCATAATTTTGATTTTCCGGCATATATTCCGATAATGCGCGTTTTGCGAGTGGCTAAAAATATATCGCCGCCATTTTCAATGAGCACATCTTTGTAGCCCTTCTCTAATAAATCTTTGCCTAAAAATTCGGCAATGGCGCCGGCAATAGAAGCCATTGGCCCGACATTAGCTAATTTGGCTGCTTGCGTCATTTCTTTGACAATCTCCGGCGCATTTAATTCAACTTCAATGGGTTTTAATGAGGTCAAAAATCTTCTTTCCTTAATGATGTAATTCTCAATATCCCAGCGATATTGTCGTATTCTCTCTTTAAGAAAATCTTTATCTATGGGTTTATTGGTGAGAATCTGTAAATCCGTCTCTTTATCCATAATATGCGCCAGATGCAAATCCTTCTGCCTCACCCAATCCCGATAGAACCTGCGCTGATATTTAGTCGTCTTCATATGATTGTAATTTTCAACAAATTCTCGGTAAGGGTTCGCTGGTGAGCATATCCACGATGCGCTGTGTGCCGAGAATGGTGTTTAAGATGACTCTGCCCTTGGGTTCTTTTACGACAGTGCCGATAATTTGCGCATTGCGGCCCAAAGGATGTCTTTTTAGTAAATTCAAAATTTTCTTGGCGCTATTTTTTTCAACTATAATTATAGCCGCGCCTTCATTAGCTATATATAAAGGATCTATGCCTAATAATTCACAGGCTGCTCTTACTTTCGTAGATATGGGTATATTTTTCTCGTCAATAATAATACCCAACCTCGAGCCTTCGGCGACTTCATTTAAGGTTGTAGCCACTCCGCCCCGGGTCGGATCGCGCATAAATTTTATCGCATTGGTTTTTTTAAGTATGGGGATAAGTAAATTATTTAAAGCTGCGCAGTCACTTTTAATATTGAATCCCAACCCTAACTCTTTCCTTTTGGCTAATACTGCTAAACCATGCTGGGCAATATTACCCGTAATTATAATTTTATTGCTCGGCCTTATATTTTTTATAGATAATTTTTTATTTTTTACGACCCTGCCAATTCCTGAAGTATTAATAAATATCTTATCGCAGGCGCCTTTTTCCACTACCTTGATATCGCCGGTAACAATTGCTACCCCTGCTCTTTTAGCATAAAGAGAAACGGAATCAACAATGTATTCTAAAATCTGGTAATCTAATCCCTCTTCAACGATAAGCGCTAAAGAAAGATATTCCGGCACAGCCCCTTGCATCACTAAATCATTTACTGTCCCGCAGACAGCGAGTTTTCCAATATCGCCGCCGGGAAATATTAAAGGGCTGACCACAAAGGAATCTGTAGTAAAGGCAAGGCGCTCTTTATAATTGATTAAGGCGCTATCGGAAAGTTCCCCTAAGACAGGATTGTTTAATCTTTTAAGCAATAATTCTTTAATCAGGCTATGCATTAATCTCCCGCCGCTTCCGTGGCCAAGGAGTATCTTTTCTTTAGGCATTTTTAATCCCAATGAATATCCACGCTTAAAAAATCTTCTTTTAGTTTCTCTGTGTTTTGGAAGTGGAAACTTTTAATTCCTAAATCTTTGGCTTTTTCTATAAGTTCGGCTCTATCGTCGGTATAAAAGGCATCCTGCGCTAAGACATTTAAGAGCTCAAGCGTTTTTTGATAGATTAAGGGATGGGGTTTTCTTAACCCTACTTCGTAAGAAGCGATAATGTGGTGGAAGGCATCAAATACAGGAAAGTTTTTTTTTAAATAATCAAAATGCAGGGAATTTATATTGGTTAAAAGCGCAACCTTATAATGTTCTTTTAGGCGCTGGACTAAATTATAAACGCAACGATTTTTTTTAGTTAAAAAGAATATCTCGCTCCAAATGGGCGCGAATGTATCATATTCTAATTTTAAATTGAGCATCTCTTTTACCTTCAAGAAAAAATCTTGCGGTGAAATTTTACCTTCTTCGAAAAGTCCGGTCAGCTCTGAATCAAAAAAGAGCGCGAATATTTCCTCGGCGCTTTTATCGCAAAATGCGGATATCCTTTTAGCGGCTATGGTGTGGTCAAAATCAATTAAAACATTGCCTAAATCAAAGATAATCGCTTTTACCATCAATTTCCCTTATCCTTTGACCTCTTAAATAAATCTAAGAATCTGTCTTCGTATTCTTTATAGGCGTTCCATTTATCTAATTCTGCCTTAAGTTCATTGGCCTTAGAGATGTCGTGCTGGGATTGCGTAAAAAGCTTTTCAATTTTTTCTTTTACCGAAACAGGTAATTTAGTAAGTTGACTTAGGGACTTCTTTATCCTTTCTATCTCCTCCTCGCCGATAGGGCCTGGGCCTTGCGGACCCAATTTGAGATAGTCTAAGAGTTTATTAATCTCTTCTTCCATAATCTGCGCCTGTTGGAGCATATTGGTAAAATCTGCCTGGATATTTAAAATTTTTCTTAATGCCTCTAACACAGCATAAGAGGCCTTGGGGTTTTCAATCTGGATAGTATAAAGGGGTATTTCGCCCAAAAGACAAAAACCCTCAAGGCCCTCCTTCTTGGCAATACCTAAAAATAAACCGTTCATACCGCTAATCTGGCCTTCGGATAAAAGGTTAAAATTATATTTTTTTAATTCCGCATTGACCTCTGAGGAAGTGCCGCTAAACCAGACATTTGAGGTTTGGGTATGATCAACGGGCTGCGGCATAGCGGCAAAACTAACAATCTTATTTACCTTAAAAGTTTTGGCGAGAGTTATAATCTTCTTACAATAGGCATCGGCCTTGACTAAATCCGGCTGGGCATTGCTAATAAATATGATTAGGTCGTTCTTGCCGGCCTTGTTCTTATAATAATAGAAATTATTAAAGGGCAGCTCGGGCAAACTTAATATGCCTTTCTGAACCGTACTTGCGGTAAGGTAAAAAAAGTCCTCGGCGGGAATACTGGCAAATTCTTCTGCTTTTAGTTTATCTACCAGATAGGTGGCTGCCTTAAAAGCAACTTCACCCATCCCCGGCCAAGCCACAATCAGATAAGGGCTATTAAGCCTGGGCCTTTTAGAAATTTTAATTCCTTCCATATTTATCGCTCCTATAATTTTTCAGAAATTCCTCTAAGACAAAGGCGCCTTTATACAAATTATCTATCTTGACATATTCATCTACGCTATGGGCGCAACCTTGACTGCCAAAGCCCGTAGCCACTGCCGGTATCTTCTTATTTTGAAAAAAAGTGATGGTCGTAGCGCCCTCAGAACCTTTTATCCTGGGCCTTTGTCCAATATTTTTAATTGCTTGAATAAGCGACCTGACTAAGGTATGCGCTTCTTCTATTTTATATGGCTTCTGGATTCCTTCTATCTCTATCTTTCCCGCTTTTAGCGGGATCCCGCTTATGAGCGGTGAAAATTTGCGGGTATGTTTTTGAATAATGTATCTTATTTCTTTTAAGATTTCTAATTCTTTCATACCTGGCAAGAACCGAATATCCAGTTCAAACTCACACCAATCTGCCACTATATTAACTTTGTCTCCGCCTTTTATGGTGCCGATATTTAGCGTTGGCCCTTTAAGATATTTATTTTTTGCATAAGCGAATTTTTTGGCTTTTAGTTCTTTCAGTATTTTTATAGCGATATCAATGGCATTTATCCCCCGCCAGGGATAAGCCCCGTGCGCCCTAATGCCTTGTAAATTTATCTTAAGATGAATGAGCCCTTTTTGGGTAACGATAATCGCAAAATCATCAGAATCTAACACCACTGCTACATCTGGTTTTAATATTCCTTTATTTAATAAAGGAATTAGGCCTAAACCAGAACCATTTTCTTCATCAGCGGTAGCGGCAAAAATTAAATTATAATCTAAAACTATATCATCTTCAACTAAACTATTTATTGCCTCTAAGCCGCAGGCCAAATTACCTTTGCAATCGGTGGCGCCTAACCCATAAATCTTGCCTTTATGTAGCGTGGCTTTAAAAGGACGAAAGCGCCAATTCTTTCCTGCGGGCACGGTATCTAAATGCGGGGTAAGCAATAATGAATATTTCTTATTGCTTCCCTCTAATACCGCCACGACATTAGCCCGCTTCTTTTTAAATTCGTAAATTTTTGTCTTTACTCCTAAATTATCCAGATAATTCTTCACAAATTTACCAATACGGGATTCGTCTCCGGGAGGATTTTGCGAATCTATCCGAATTAAATTTTGCGTCAGTTTTATCAGGCGTTTTTTGTTTATCATATTCTTGATATTAAAAACTATAATTTACGCTAACTGCTAAGGCCTCGCCGTCAAAGAATTGGCCTTCTAAATTAAACCAAATTTTTTCTGCAATAGGTAAATCAAAACCAAGAAGCAAACCAACGCTTTTAGTCAAGTCCGATTTTTCTAGTTTTCTATCCCCATCTATCCAGTGTAAATAATTCGCGTTTGACCATTTTGTTCCAATATAAGGCGTAATTTTTCCAAACACGCGAGAGACTAAAAGAGAAAATTGCCAATCATCCAAAACTGCCTTGTGCTTAGCGGCCCCTAAAGAGATTGTTTTAGGATGTATGCTTATGTGCTGGAATCCAAAAACCGTTTTTAATTTGTGCGCATCGTAAACTTTTAAGCGAAAACCATATCCGCCACCGAGATAAGTTGAATAATCAATCTCGTCGCTTCCTACAGGATGTTGCCTCATATTGCCGGCCCCGCCTTTTAAATCTATTGTTAACCAATCAAAAACTCCGTAAGATAAAAGAAAAAAATCCTGTACACTCCTAAATTTTCCATAATTATCTTTAAGGTATCTCTTAAAGACAGTATAATTCTGCAAACCTAAAAATAATTCTTTCTTGTTAGGCATTTTTGTCCCGTAACAAGGGGCGGCGTAACAAAGAAAAGGTAAAAGTAAAAAGGTAAGAGTAAAAATTACAAGGTAAAAGTAAAAAGAAAAAGACTTTTGAATTTTGACTTTTGACTTTACTATTTTAATGGGCATTGTTCACATCTCGGTTTATTCTTCAAACAAAATTCTTTACCTAATCTTACTAAAAGCGCGTGGTATTCATTAAATAATTTTACCTTGGGTTTTAGATTTTGCATAAATAAATCCTGCATCTGTTCATAACCGGCGTCTTCTTTGATAAAGCCGTGTCTTAGAAGTATCCTTTTGGTGTAGGCATCAACTACAAATACGGGTTTATCCAAGGCATAGAGCAATATAGAATCTGCGGTCTCCGGGCCAATGCCGTTGACCGAAAGCAACTGTTGACGTAAATTCAGCGTATCCGCCAACGACATAATCTTAAGGCTACCCTTATAATCCTTGAGAAAAAAATGCAAAAAATTCCTCAACCTTTTTGCCTTAATATTATAATAACCGGCGGGCTTAATGAGTTCGGCTAATTTTTCTTTAGGTATTTGATAAAGTTTGGCTGCTTTTAATAATCTATGTTTTCTTAAGTTATCTATTGCCTTCTCAACATTAGCCCAGTTGGTATTCTGCGTCAGAACTGCGCCCACTATTACCTCGAAGCGAGAATCTGCCGGCCACCAATGCTGCGGGCCAAAATAAGCGTAAAGTTTTGGATAGAGGTCACTAAACCGAGATGTCATTATCTTTAGAGTTCCAAGGGATTATAATTATAGTAGGCAAAGAGCGTATAGGCTGTGCCGGCTACAGAGCCAGTGGTTTTGCCTTTGGGCGTCATCCAGCCATGGCCGGTATCTACAAAGTCCTGCGTAGCATAAGGAAGGCAACTCTCCCCCTGCCCGGAAGGCGAAGGGCTAGAGACAATCATATTCGCTAACTCTGCCAAATATGCATCTGCTTTACCTTCATAGGTACGAGCTTTAGCAATCATATCTTTTTTATAATAAAAATCTGCCATAATCTTAAAGGCCAAAACCATTTGCGCCGTCCACTCAGAAGAAACCACGCCACCTCTGGCCACATGCCTTTCTGGCGCAAAATCAAAACCTTTAATTTTTATTGTCTGGCCTTCTGGACGGATGTAGTTAGTCTCAACGCTACAATATTGTTCCGCAAATTCTATAATTCTATCGGGGTTCATTCCTAATTCTTCTAATTTTGCCGGACCAATAGCGGCAATTGACCAGGCATAAGTATCGGTGGCAATAGTAGAATCCCCCTTGCCGCGCTTAACCGGAATATCTAATTTGTCATAGGTATGATTAACTAACCAATTCAATACCTTATCTCTGGCTTGAAGATACTGCGGCTTAGCCGTGACCTGATATAACATATTAAAGAATGCGTAGGCGTCAAGGTTATGCTCGGTAGAATACCAAGTTATATTTGGGCCTCCGCGGATACCCCCGTCTTTATCCTGCTCCTGTAAATAAATTATTGCCTGGGCAATATCTTCGGCTAAGCCAAGGTATCTGTTGTCCTGGCTTTTCTCGCCATACTGCAGCATGGCTATGCCTAACCATAAATTCGGGCCGCTATGCACAACATACTCAGCAGGGCTGCCGTCATTAACATAATAGGCATTAAGAAATCTTCCGTCTATCCTTTTTGCTTTTTGAGCAAAGAAATCTATTATCTTTTTTGCCCGTTCAAAATCAGAAAAATATGTATAGGCCTGAATAGCTAATGCCTGATCGTAAATAAATGCCCAGTTGGCAATATCTTTATCCCCTTCAAAACTCATTACCAAGCCGGTACGGGGATTTTGGTGTATGCTTAACCACTGATACATCTTATCTAAATTTACCTTCTCCAAAGTTGCCTTCCTTTTGTCTAAACGCAAGAGTTCCTCAGTAATGGTGCCCTCTTTATGTTGTAAAGAAATTAGTTGCTCTTGAAAAGAACCTTTTTCCTGGGCTAATTTCTCAATCAGAGAATTAAGTTGCTTTATTTCGTCGGTCTTGTTCGCTTCCAACTTTTGCCTGTCTTCCTCAACTGTCTGGATACGCGATTGCAGGGTTTGAATTTTTAATTGCAGACCGTTTTTTTCCTTGTTTATCTCTTTTACCTTCTGTTTGGCGACGCTGGAATCCTGCAGGATTTTTACCAGTTGCTCCACCAAAATTCTGTTGCCCCTGATTAGCTTTACGCTGATAATACTATTAATGGCAAAACCCAAACCCAATATGAGAATCATGGATAAAACCAGGGGGATAGATAATTTTTTTGCCAAGACATAACGGATAATCTTGTTATTTTGGCATATGTCGATTTCCTCATAATTTAAACCAATAACATATTTATTGGGTTCATCAACCGCATCTTTCATCCAGGCAACCTTGGCCTGCGCAGATATTGGCTTTCTGGTGATAGGCATCTCTATGTCTAAAAATAGTTTTGCCTGTTGTTCCTTTAGGATTTTAGCTAATTCGGGGTTGAGATTATTTACGCAAAGGCATAGGCCCTCTTTGCATATATCGTTGGTAAAACCCTGCAGCCAATCTGACAAAAAATGCTTTCCATCAAGGCCCAATAGGCGAAACTGCACAGGGAATACCGAATCCAAGCGGATATATTTTCTACGTTCTTCTCCCGAGCATCTCTTTCTGAACATATTTTATTTTATTCTCCCCAAGGCCATCCTCACTTACGTTCTACCTTCTCTATTTTATAACAAAATTATGGGAAAATCTATATTTAAATTGTCTCAAATCGGGATTATTTAGGATTTGTATTTATAATACGCATTACAGGCTCCTTCGCTGGAAACCATACAAGGCCCAACCGGATTATCTGGTTGGCAAACCCGGGAGAATAACGGACAAGCTAAAGGAGAAATCAGGCCCTTTAAGACATCGCCGCATTTACATTTTGCCTCCTGCCTCCTGCCTTGTGCCTTGTGCCTAATACAAAACATTTTTTCTGCATCGAATACAGAATATTCATCTCTTATATTCAGCCCGCTTTGGGGAATTTTTCCCAAACCCCGCCAAGGGGCATCAGCGATATTAAAAACTTGCTTGATTTTTTTCTGCGCCCGGAGATTGCCTTGTTTAGTGACTACGCGCAGATATTGATTTTCTACTTTGGGCTTGCATTCTACAATTTGTTTTACCAGAATATATATCCCTTCTAAAATATCTAATGGTTCGAAACCTGCGACACAACAACCTATTTTATATTTACGCGGAATAAATTCATAAGGCCTGGCTCCGATTATGGCAGAGACATGCCCTGGGCATAAAAAACCATTGAGGTTTAGTCTTTTATCCCTAACCAGAAAATCCATAGCAGGAGGGATGAGTTTTAAGGAAGAAAGGAAGAAGAGATTTTTAAATTTTTCTTTTTTTGCCGTGATGATACTTAAGGCAATTGTCGGAGCGGTAGTTTCAAAACCCACGGCTAAAAATATAACCTTTTTATCCGGATTAAGCCTAGCAACATTAAGACTATCTAAGGCAGAATAGACCACTTGTATTTGGCCGCCTTTGGCCCTTTCTTTTTCTAGGGTTGATTTTTCACCCGGCACGCGCAACATATCTCCAAAGGTTAAAATAATATTCTCTTTGTCTTTTGCCAGCTCAATTGCCTGGTCAATATAAACTTGCGAACTTACACACACTGGGCAGCCCGGTCCGGCAATAAGGTTTAAGTTTTGCGGTAATAATCTATCCAAGCCAAATCTATAGAAACTCTGGGTATGCGTACCGCAGACCTCCATAATATTTATCTTGGCCTTTGACGCAATTTCTTTGATTTTCTTTGCTACTGCCTGAATTAGATTTTTACTACGGAATTCATCAATGTATTTCATTTATTAACCCCAAAGTCTGCCTTGCCATCTTAGGATTGACTTTTTGAATGGCGAATCCGGCATGGACAATGACATAATCGCCTAAATTTAGCTGCGGTAACATTTGAATATTTATTTGCCGACGCAGCCTTCCTGTTTCAACCTCGGCAAAGTCCCCTTTAATTTTTTTTACCCGCATCGGTATACCTAAACACATAATTTAGCCCCCGAAGTTAGCAATTGCTGCCTGGCCCAAAGAAATAGCGGAATCATTACAAGATAAATTCTTCTGCGCGAATACTTGAAAATCTTTCTTATATAATAAATCTAAAATTAAACTTAGTAAAAGATTATTTTGAAACACGCCTCCGGATAAAACCACTTTATTTATCCTGGTTTCTTTTCTAAGAATTATACACATTTCTCTCGCCATTTCAGCCACGGTTAAATGAAACCGGTAAGCAATCTTTTCTTTTGCCTGCCTTGCTTTTAAATCCGAAATTATTTCTTTAAACATTAAAGAAGGGTCTAAAATGTATTTATCTTTGCTCTTAATAATCTGGAATTTATAGCCCGCGGCTTGTAACCTGTAGCCCGTAGCTATCTTTTCTAACTCCATTGCTAATTCTGCCTCAAACTTAACTTTATATTTTGCTAAAACCAAACTTGCCACGGCATCAAATAGCCGGCCCATGCTGCCGGCTAAGGGAGAATTAAAATCGGATAAATACATATTTTTTAAGACCTGCCACTCTTTTTTGTTTATCCCTTTGACAAAATTAATTCCCAAATTTAAAAATCTCTCTTTATATATCCTGTAAAGCCAAATTGCCGCCAGTCTCCACGGCTCTAATATCGCCATATCTTGGCCTACAAGGGGAATTTCTTTTAAGTGCGCGCAACGGGTAAAATTTTTATAATCGCAAACCAAAAACTCTGCACCCCAAATTCGGCCATCATCGCCTAAGCCTGTGCCGTCAAAAGCCACGCCGATTACTTTTTGATTTTTTAGCCCATTATCTGCCATACAGGAAGCGATATGGGCGTGATGATGTTGAATTGATTGTAAACTTTGAACTTTGAACTTTGAACTTTGAACATATTTAGTAGATTGATATTCGGGGTGCAAATCATAGGCAATAATCTTGGGATTTTTTTTAAGAAAATATTTTGCGTCTTTTTCAAATTTGGAAAAATCCCGGGGGGTGCTTAAATCAGGATGCAACCGGCTTAAGTAAGCAAAATTACCTTTGGCAAAACAAAGAGTATTCTTTGTTTGGGAACCAAAGGCAAGAATAGGTCTTTTTAGTGCAAAAGGGAGTCGTATTTTTCGATAAAAAGTTTGGTTATCCTGCCGCATCTACCTTTCCCGATCATCTTTCTCTCTATGGAGGCCACTGGTATTACCCCGGACAGAGAATTAGTAAAAAAAACTTCGTCTGCCTGATATAAATCTCCGAGAGTAAACTTTCCTTCTTCTATCCTGATTTTATATTTTCTGGCTAAGGCAAATATAACTTTTCTGGTAATCCCCGCAAGGCATCCACAAGAAAGACAAGGGGTAAATAAAACGTTATCCTTAACCAAAAATATATTGCTCCGCGTGCCTTGAGAAATATATCCGCGGCTGTTTAAGACGATAGCCCCATCAAAACCCTTTTTCTTGGCTTCTAGATAACTCAATTCATATAAAAGCCGGTTTGCGATTTTAATCCGGATTAAAAAAGAACTTTCATCCTGCTTAAATGGATAAATAGCGACTCTAATTCCTTGCTGATAT
>JAUYCY010000031.1 GCA_030692055.1 Candidatus Omnitrophota bacterium
TTCAGTGGATCCAAGTCGGACACTTGATGCATCAAGGGATCCTTTAAAGAATGCAGAAACAATGCGCGGGATGAGCTTATTATTTCCGCAGATGCTAGATTTAAATCACTCCTATGTTGACCAAACTACAGGCCGAAAAGTTTATGGAAAAGATCAGGGTTTGACATCGCTTATGAGGATAGTGCGAGCAAATGCGTATGTGAGATCAGGAAAACCTGCGTATGCGTTTATAGAAATTGAGGAAGCAAGGAGACTGAATCCTAATTGGGATGAAATATGGATTCAGCGAGGCATAGCGCTTGAAGACATTCTTTTATTTAAACAGGGAATGAGCGATGAAGTGCGAAAAGCCTTGTTTGACGAGGCGCTAACTTCTTTTCAAAAAGCAATGGAATTAAACCCTTTGAATCCTGTAGCACTTACTCGTTTTGCAAATCATGTAGTAAGTTTCCGATATGAAAATAAAGATGATTTAGAGAAAGCTATTGCTATTTCCCAGAGAGCCCTTGATTTAGGCTGGGTTACAAGCGAAACTTATTTAACTTTAGGGAGGGCATTTTTTCATCTTGCAGTACTTATCAAAAGGAATGCAGAGGATGCAAAGAAAAATTGTAATGCAGCTATAGAAGCGTTAGATAATGCTATTAGGTTAAACGATAATAACGGATATTCATATTATGTTCGCGGCATGGCTTATTATAATCTAAGCATCTTAGAGAGCGATAGTAATGAAAAAATTAATTACAGGAAAAAGGCTATAGAAGATCTTGAAATAGCAGAACAGAAAGGGATGTCATTAGATAGCATACCTTCTCAACTGAAACTACAGATGGGCAGAAATAGCGAACAAAGTAAATCATCTCTCTAAGATCAATAGTTCATAGACTGTATACTCATGAGAAAATTTTTCAAAATCAAATTTAATAAAAAAATAATTATTATTGCTGCCCGGCCCAAGACTTTTGACATAGGTATTATTAACAATACATTCTACAAGGAGTGTGCGTATGCTGCGCCTGATGCAATAGACCCAGAAGTTATTTTTGATATAGGCGCCAATATAGGAATAATTAGTATATACTATTCACTTATGTATCCACGGGCAAAAATATATTCATTTGAACCATTGCCAGAAAATTACGAATTATTAAAAATGAATGCCGCTTTAAATTCGAACAAGATTGTACCTATACAAAAAGGACTCGGCTCCAAAGAGGGTTATTATACCTATTATTTTTCCAATATTCCAGCTGATTTTGGTGGTGGTGGCTTCAAGAAAATCAAATGTAATAAAAACAAAAAAATCAAACTCTTAGTCACAACTATTGGTAAATTTATTAGAGAGGCGAAAATTAAAAAAATTGATATATTAAAGATAGATACAGAAGGTATGGAATTCGATATAATTACTGCTATTCCAAGGAACATTCTTAAGCATGTAAAATTCATTACTGGAGAGTGTCATGGAATACGAGATCTTGAGTTGTTTTTGTATTTATCAGAATTCTTTAATTTAGGATTTCATAAAATGTGGCACAATGGCTTAATTAGTTTTAAGGCAGTAAATAAGAAAATCTTCCATAATGCGAAATACATAACTTGAAATGTATTTATGAGGGATAATTTCTGATTCAGTCAAATCCGTGATTGCGCTACTTACCTTATGGGCAAGGCTGGCTTCTCCTGGTTGAGGAATAGGATACCACCTACTGCCTATTTGTTTAAACACCGTTTTAAAAAAGACTCAACGTATTTTTGTTCACTGTTTTTTAAACCTGTTTTTTTTACCGCCAAAAAAACTATAAACGCGTCTTTAATTCTATCTTGCTGCAGCAACGCAGATCCCAGCCTAAAAGACATATAGTTATTGCGCATCTTGCTCGTTACTTTAATTGTTTTCGAATTGGTATATATTGAATTACTTTTATTGAGTAAAAATAATTTTAAATCTTGCCGTGTGACCATATCGCGATGGAAGATTCGTTTATATCCCTGACAACCTCCCTCGCATACTCTATGTACCCAAAATATGCAGCCTTTACACATTTCAGTTGCATAATATCGCCATCTGAAGCTATCTTCCATTTCCACGAAAAAAGCTTTGGCTTGAGATAAACTTTCAAATTCGCTTAGCTTGATATCTTGTTTTGTAACTGAACACGGGCATGTAGAAATAGTTAATCCCGGTAAAATATCCAATAACGTAGAGCAAACAGCGCGAGGATTAAAGATAAACTTCCTCATAAAATCAAATTCCTTTCTACTTGTAAAACAAATCGGCCAGGCACAATCTAGTTGCGGCCATGCTCCGGCATTTAAACAATCTTTTAAAAATTTTGCAACGATGCCTGCGCTATTAAAAAAGTCTTTTAAGCTTACATATTTATTTTCAGAACACAGTGAAGGCTTAGCTAAATCGAACCTTATTTTTTTGATTCTAAATCGTTTTATGGCGTCAATAAAAAATTTATAATCAGGTTTTTTTTCGAATAAATTGTATCCAAGGGCTAACCCGTAACCTAACTCGCACATTTTCTTAATGTTTCGATTAACAAGCTCCCAGTCGCCGGTTTTAAGAAAATAAGCTGGGTGATTGTAATTTACCAAGCAATTAGGTATATCTTTCTTAGAAAATATCTTCAACAACGATTGGTCAAAAATTCCATTTGTGAACAATACGAGACCTATTTTATTCTTTCTAATCAACTTTATTATGCTTTCTATTTCACTATGCATCATTGGCTCGCCGCCATGCAAGAGGATTACTCTTACATTGTCCTTCCTGCAATAGCGCAAGACTTCTTCCATCTCCTGAACACTCATCTTTTTCTGATTATTACTGTCAGTAGTAAGTGATTCATAAAAAAAGCAATAGGGACATCTAAGGTTACAAAAATTTGTAATTCCAATTCTTATCGTTCTAACTTCCATACTCTGCCTTTCTCTTTTTTGCTTATGCTGCTTCCATTTCAAAATAGCAAGCAATTTAATCCATCAATGTCTGCATGTTTGGGGCTACTTTTTGACTCGGGAACTACTATTCACTTCCAATACGTGCGTCTTTGGAAGAAAATTGCTGCTTCGATAACATTTTATTATGAGTCAACTATAGGGCGGCGTTTTCTGAACCGTCCCCAGTTATCCTTACTGTGCAGGGATTGGTTTGAGGCTATCATTAAAATTGTCCATCTTGCTTAAATCATAAAGACAAACCATCGTCCCCTGGCTTTTGAAAACATCCAACTGCGTTCCTATAATATTAAGGTGGTATAGGAAAAATTTTCCTTCATCAACACCCTTCCATCTGCACACATGCGAGAAAAGTATCCATACCCTTTTATTACCACGAAGCTTATTTAAATCATTTATATAATTCACCCAATTATCCCTTGAAGATATTCCTTTCACATAACTGTTTTCATCGAATCCGTACTTCTTCGCATAGTATTGAAACGCTGTCTCAGAGCCATAATAGATATACAGTATGTCTCCCTTTGATCGATGCTCCTTAACATAATTCATAACCGGCTTGATTTCTTCACGACCGACGAATCTAGTGACTATCTTAAATGCATTGTGTAAGGGAAATAAGAATAATAGTCCAATAATAATTACTCCTGCAATATTGGCTTTGACCCTAATTTGCTCTACTCCTTCTGCAATAAAAAGCACCACTATCGGAACAAAAAATAATAATAATCTCCCTTCGAATGGATACTTATGAAATGCTGATGCTATCAATACTAAAAACATAGGTAATAGAAAAGAAAGAAACTCTAATTTTTTCTTTAAAAATGCTGTGATACAACCATAAAGAAATGCTAGCGCTGCTATGCCTTTCAGAGGCAAATGCGCTGTTACTGAAAAAATACCAAAAAAAGCATTGACTAGCCATTGTGGATTAGGCGGAAATGGCATAAAAACAGCATCAAAGGCATTTATCTGAGCTTTATTGTGAACTGAAGCGTTTAAGCTCACATAATATAAGATGATAAAACTTGATGTCCAGATTAAATAAACAACTAATAGTCGTAACAATTTTGACCATTCTTTATGAATCAAACAGAATAAAACTGAAATCACCCCCATGCCTGCCAAACTAAACATAGCTGGATGTGAAAACCATATGGCGGTTGCTCCGATAAATCCAAATAGTGCAATTCTTAAGATATTCAACTTTCTCGGTTGGATATAAATTGCGGTAACTAATAAAAACAATGTAACCATTACATCGCTTGAATATTGTTTGACCTCTGATGAATAATAAATCAAGGGAGGTAAAAACGCAAATAATCCAATAGCAATTGGTATCGCTTTTGTTTCAATATAATGTTTTGCTACTTTGTAGAAAAGAAAAAGTGAAGTCACGCCACATAGAAATGGGAAAAGCCTAAGTGCATACTCGTTGTTACCAAAAAAATGAACCAGAGACTTCTCAATCATCAAAAATCCTATTGGTGCGACCTGAATGTATGATAGGGGTTGTAAAAGCTCCAAAAATGACCTGTTGACAATGTTTAATGCTAAAAAGGTCTCGTCCAACCATAATGAGCGATTGCATAAATATGGCTTAAGACGTAGCAAAATACCAATGCAAAAAAAGATTAATATCGAAATTGTCCCGATAGATAACCGACTTTTCTTCTCAATCATCTTTTTCATGCTCTATATAGCTCCTCAGTTTCCATGCACAAACCCTCTTAAGATAGAAAATCACGTCTCCCTGTCTCTTTAAACATGCTAACACTTTTATTTTACACCCAAAACGGATATTTATAAAGTATAATAATTGCCCATGCTATCTTGACAAAGGAATTATTATGTTGAATAATATAACGATACTGTTATATAAAGCAGGGGGTAGTTGATATGGATTTTGTAAAAAAAACATTTTTTGGTTTTGTTTTTGTGATAATTTTTCTATGCTCTACAGTCGTGGTTTCTAACTTGATTTTAAAGCGTCCTAGATTATCGGATAATGACCAACATATAATATGGATTGTAAATGGCAAGCAGCTCTTCATTAAATCTGAGTCTGGAAAAGGTCACCAGAATGTTTTAATAGAGTCCAATCCAACATTGCGTGGCTATTTTTCTTTTCTCAAAAATAAAACGCCAGGCAGCTTTCGAATATTTTGCATAGGAGGGTCAACGACAAGAGGATGGCCCTTTAACCCGCATTTTTCATATCCCGAGATGCTTTCAGTTTTTTTGCAAGACTTATTGCCGGAAAGGAGAATCGAAGTAATTAATGCCGGTCTCTGCGGATCCGATTCATTTAGCGATGTTTCTATCGTGAGGGAAATTTTAAATTATCAACCCGACCTTCTTTTGATATACGAAGGCCGCAATGACCCGTGTCATTTAGCTTATCGTATGGGGGTTAAATCTTGGGTAGTAAAGATTCATGCTTGCTTGTTACGTTATGTATATTCATATAGCTTTCTACGAAATAGTTTACTGCAAAATAATTATGCTGGATTCGATCATACCCAAAATATTAAAGAATTCTTAAGCACAGATTTTAAATGCAATAACTATCTCTTGCGTCGTTTATTACTAAAAAATTTGAAAATCATGACGAATATAGCAGCGCAGAAAGAATGTAGCATTATGCTGTTAACCCAGGTCATTAGCTGTAAAGAAATACAAGATAAATCGGTTATAACAGAGGTTAACGATTGGATTAGACAATTTGCGTTAGAAAATAATATTTTTCTTATAGATATAGATTATGCATTTCGTAATTCTAAAAAACCAATGGAAGATCTTATTATACCAGTTAGCGTTCATCCAGATTTGGAAGGGTATGTTCTGATGGCAAAAACTGTTTGTGGTGAATTGTCAAGACTAGGTATTATTGCGCCGCAGGATGAGTGGCAATGGGATAATCTCAAAAGTGATTCTCAATATTTTAAACGAATTAATCTACCGTACGATTTTTTGTCACATGTTTATAAGCAGCTCGGAGATTTGTGTAAAATAAGAATGGATATGCCAGAATTGGCAAAATTATATTATAAGAAAGGATTGCGATATATGCGGAATAGATCACTACCGCCTCGCAACTAATCTGATTAGATTCGGTAAGTTAACCTGAGGGAGTCGAACCCTAAAGGTTTTATAGCCACAGGCTTCTAAGACTTGCACGTATGCCAGTTCCGCTGCTTCCACATTAACAGTAAATAAGTACGCTTTCATTTAGCCTGCATAGCTCGGATAAGGGACTGGAAGACACATCATATACCCCTATGCTCTGAAAATCCATCTTTTTCCTCAAAAGACATCTTAAATCCACAGGCGGAATCATAAGTACCTCTTTCTTGATATCAGGTATCTTCTCCTGAGCCAATTGCCATGGAGACTTATTCTCTTTATAAGTATTAGGCCTCAAAAGATTAAAGAATAACTGATAACTGAATATCTTATTAAAGAAGTCGTTGTTATCAGAGAATGTTTCTATTTCAAAAAATTCCCTTTCAATAATATCATGGACAGTTTCTACGTCAGCCTGCCACCGGTGATGAGCCGGAGGAATGGTAGCGTGAGATTGGCCAGGGATAGACTCTACGGATAAAGTAAAACTAGAAGGTTCTTTAGCGTTCCATGAGCCGATATACTCTGAACCATTATCAGTCTGCCTTATAGTGTTAGATAAGTCTATGCCAAGCCTTTTGAGATTATACTGTATATAATCGCTGAATAAAGTAGCATATGTTAAAGATAGTTCATCCGCATAGCCCAGATACATAATACCGGAGGAGACTTCTCTGAATGTATATTGAACCCTGGGAAGGCCAAGTTTTATCATAGGCATCCAATATTCCGGGATATCATTCAGATGTTTAGTATCCTCGCAGGTATGCTGGAATAGATTAAATTCTTTTTTAATATGCCTTAGATTATTCTTAGTAACATGTTTCTTCCTGCGTTGTCTCGAAGATACGCCTTTCTCGCGCCAGACCTTGCGCATGGTCTTAGGTGACAAAGGGACATTTTCTAAAACCTTGATCTGTTCTGCTCCAATGCGTTTATACCTTGCTTTTAACTCTACCAGGAGATTCCTGGTACTCTCAGGGGTCCTGAAAGGGGAATGATTAGGCCTCCGGGATAAATCCCCTAGGCCGAAGAATCTTTCTTCTTTAAAGCGATATACCCATTTACGTACAGTATCGGGATGGGCATGGAAGAATCTGGCAGTAGGTTTAATGCCATGTTTTTCCGCATAACAAACCATTTGATACCTCAAGTGTTTTTTATCTTTACAGTTTTTCATAATATGATAATATTGATACGGGCACATAGGTGATACCTCCTTTGATATCTTGATTGGATACCCTGGAGACTATTATACCTGAATATGTGCCCATTTTTATTGTATCTCATATGATTCGCTGAATTCACTGAACCACTCTCTGACTCTCTGCCACTTCCACCATAAACCTTGCCTTGTAGCCCATATTTTGCTGGGTTCATAAGATTGCCTATTAGGGTTCTGATTAAGCTGGTATTTATCCCGAATAGGGACTACCTTTAACTCCGGTTTTTTTCTATTTTTTCGCCCCTTATAAAAAAACAGGCTTTGCCTTACATGATCTCTTAATACTTTAAACCTAACTTCTCCTATAATTAATAAATTCTTTAACTCTAAACCTTTAAAGAGGGGTATAGGATGTC
>JAUYCY010000059.1 GCA_030692055.1 Candidatus Omnitrophota bacterium
TTACCGGGTTAAAAGAAGCGATTATTACCGTATAAATCCCGAGATTTTGTGCCCTGAAACATTTTCAGAGAAAAAAAGGAATTTAACGTATCTATTTCAGCCTGTTTGTCAAAGAACAAATGTTAATATGACCCAGCCTGTAAAGCGCGGGGTTTGCTCAGGGTTGCCCCTCGACGTTGCTCGGGATCCTGAGCTTGTCGAAGGAATACTGAGCGGCGTCTATATATTCCTTGCCCTAAAGGGCGAGGTTTGTGCGCCGCCGAACGTATCAATAAGATGTTTTAGCCTTTGCGTAAGTAAGTTGTTGATATCATAGCGAGTTTACGCTATAATCTTTTTCTTTAAATAGCTATGTCATTACGAATGGAAAAAATAGACAGCGAAATGCGCAGGCAAATTACGGAGATAATCCGCGATGAGCTCGATGATCCCAATATCGGAGTATTGTCTATAACAAAAGTAGAAACTACTTCGGATTTGACAGAGAGCAAAGTCTATTTTAGCCTTCTTGACGATACTAAATATAAAAAAGTGCAAAGCATTTTGGACAGAATGGCTAAATTCATAAGGTTCAATTTAGGCAAAAGGATAATAATAAAAATTTTACCCCAGCTGACATTCATACCTGATGATTCCATAAAATATAGCGTGGATATTTATAGTAAAATAGAGGAGGTCAAGCAGCGGGATGAAGAGTTACAGGCTCCCAAAAGGCCTAAAATAAAAAGGCGACATGAATAAGGCATTGAGCAAAATTGTTCAAAAGATACGTAACAACAAAAGTTTTTTAATTACCGCACACGTAGGCCTAGAGGGAGATGCTTTGGGTTCTGAGCTAGCCATGTACGCCCTTCTTAGGAAACTGCGTAAACGCGTAGCGATTTACAACAATGACCATACGCCACAGACTTATAACTTTCTTCCTTATTCTGGTGTCATAAAAAATAACCTTAAAGAAGATAAATTTGATGTTGCAATGGTGTTAGACTGTTCCGACTCTTCCCGCACGGGTAAGGTTAAAGATTATCTAAGTCGTGTGGGTTCCATTGTTAATATTGATCACCATATAAGCAACACCTTTTTCGGTGATATAAATTTTATTGAGCCTAAAGCAAGTTCAACAGCTCAAATGCTTTATAAGCTTTGCGAAAGATTAAAAATCATGGATAAAAAGATTGCCCTCTGTTTGTACACAGGGATTTTTACCGATACGGGAAACTTTACTTATGCCAACACCAGCAAAGAAACCCACAGAGTTGTAGCTAATTTAATACATTATAACGTTTCTCCCCGTGTGATTTATGATAATATTCATAGTTTATGCGATTGCCGTGATTTAAGGTCCATAGCTAAAATAGTATCGAACCTTAAACTTGACTCTTCCGGTAAGATTTGCTGGGCTATAATAAGGCATTGGCAGGAGAAAGACTATGATCTTACGGAAGTAATTTTTTCCATAATGCGATTGCTTAAAGATGTAGAAGTATTGATTCTTTTTAAGAAAGTAGAGGAGAATAAAATAAGAGTTAATTTTCGCTCCCGTAGTTACGTCGATGTAAATAAAATTGCACAATTTTTCGGAGGCGGCGGCCATAAAAGCGCAAGCGGCACCACCGTAGAGGATACTCTTGAAGGCACTGAAAAGAAAGTAATTTCTTTTGTAAAAAGATATACCAACAACTTGGGATAAAAACTTTACTGCGGTATTTGAGCTAAACAATGATAGAAACAATGGAAAAAAGCGCTAAAGAAGGAATTATTCTTGTCGATAAACCTAAAGGGATAACTTCGCATGACGTGGTTGACTGCGTGCGTAGAAAACTAGGCACAAAGCGGGTTGGGCACGCTGGCACGTTAGACCCGCTTGCGGACGGGCTTTTAGTTATTCTCGTTGGTAAATATACTAAATTATTTCCCAAGTTTGTTAATTTTGACAAGGAATATACAGGAATACTAAAATTAGGAGAGGTAACTACAACGGGGGATTCGCAAGGAAAAATAGTTAAAAAATCAGAAATTCATTCTATCAATGATGAGGTTATCGGCAAAGCATTTGCTTCTTTTAGCGGCCAGATAGAACAGATTCCTCCTATGGTGAGTGCCTTGAGAATTAAAGGCAGGCGTCTTTATAGTTTAGCTCGTGAAGGTATTACCGTAGAAAGGGCGCCACGCAAAATAACAATATACTCTCTGAGAATAATTAAGATAGATATACCTTTTGTTGAATTTTACGTAAGCTGTTCCAAGGGTACTTATATAAGAAAACTTGCGGAAGATATAGGAGAATTAATTGGCTGCGGAGCACATATCGTTAAAATAAGGCGGCTAAGCGTAGGCCCCTTTAAATTAGACGAAGCAGCAAATTTAGATGACATAGATGAGAGTCATCTACGAAAAATTACCCTCTAAGAGAAAAAAGTGCGTTGCGACCATAGGTGCATTTGATGGAGTGCACCTTGGCCATAAATTTATTCTAAAAAGAGTAAAAAACAAAGCCCTTAAAAGAGGAATTTATTCTTTAGTGATTACTTTTGATATCCATCCCCGCAAATTACTCTCAAAAAAATTCCTTACTAGCGACAAAGCCTTTCTCGGTCATATAGCCGACCATCGTCAGAAAAAAAACCTTATAAAATCCTTAGGGATAAATTGTATTTGGTTTCTTAAAACTCATCATTCATTTTTGAAATTATCAGGCAGAGATTTTTTGGAATATGTCTTACGTCATTTTGATATCTGTGAGCTTATTGTCGGAGAGGATTTTCGCTTTGGTTATAGAGGAGAAGCCGATGTGAGTTATTTAGATAAAGTTTCTAAGTTTTATAATTTTAATTTGACAGTTATAAAAAAAATAAAGAAGACCAAAGTGGCAATAAGCAGTTCTCTTATAAGAAGAATGATAAGAGACGGAGAATTTAAAAAGGTGAGAACATTTTTAGGCAGAAATTATTATTTAGAAGGGAAAGTTATTAGAGGGGTTGGTATTGGTAAACAGCTTGGTTTTCCTACGGCAAATATCCATGTTTTTGATTACATACTCCCAAAACGCGGAGTGTATGCCGCTTATATAGATACGTTAAAAAAAAGATATCTTTGCGGCGTTAATATTGGAACAAGGCCTACTATTACTACGTCGCAAAAAGAAGTCGTAGAAGCACATATCATTAATTTCAAGAAAAATATTTTAGGGAAAATTGTCAGAATACATTTTTTAGAAAAAATCAGGGGTGAGAAAGAATTTTCCTCAAACACCCGATTAAAGAACGTGATTAATGACGATATAAACTATATTCATAAAAGATATCGTATCCCAAAAAACGCTCTTTGACATAATAGGGTTATCGGCTATATTTAACCGAGACCTTACATTAGGTTATTATGGAAACCGTGCAATTCTTTGTTACATAATAGGATATGCGTAAAGGCAAACGTAAGAAAACGTTACAAGCCTTTTTAGTAAATGAAGCTCCACGGGTTAAAGCCCGTGGTTTGTCACAGACGCTGCGCGTGGAGCGAAATCCCGACCACGCTTCCATTTACCCCGATGAAAATATCGGGGTGGTTTTATCGCGTCGGGATAAATACTTTCAGCTAATGCGAAATGCGTATACCTTCAAACAGAACTAATGGTTGACCCCAGAGTTATGCTTCGTATATATTTTGCTAACGCCTGCCGGCAGGCAGGCAAAATCTGGGTTTAATTTGCGTATTGTTTTAATTAACGCAAATGTTTAGTGTAAATGTTTAGTTCTCTGAGCTGTTGGCAAACAGTAAAGGTTTTGTTTCGCCATGCCGGTGAGCTAAAAATGGAGAGCTAAAGCGTCTTATTCCCCAAAATGAGCGTCGCTCAAAATGGGGAATTAACGCGAGAGAACTTTTACTCAGAGAACGAAACATTTACCAATTAACGGAATATTGCGTTTTTCCGCATGGGCAGTCTTTATCCATCCGCTATCAACCAGTCTCTGCGGCAAGTGAGCGGAGTATGCTCTATGCTAATATTATCACTGGTTCGCTCTTTTTAAGCTATAGCGTATTTTTAAAACAGAGCAATTGCAACTTGTCATAGATGTATATTCTTATCGCTTAGCTATCGCGGACCCAGCATATCTTTACTTTGCTTACGCAAAGGCTGGGTTCATTCATCTTCTCATTGTATTAGATTAGTACAAAAAGTCGCGTTTTCTTTATGCAAAAGCGTATCGGCGAAAGCGTATGTCAACGATGGAACCAATAAGTGCCCTTCGGGCACTCCGACATACGTCGGAGATTGGTTACATTGCCTTGGAATGAGGTCAACTACGTTTACGATTTCGGCTTCATCCCCGTGGCAAGCCACGGGGTATTCGCCGAGAGAGAATAAGCTCAGCGCATTTTACTTTACCCTGCTAGATGTTTATTGTCTAACGGGGTTTACTTCAAGCTGTGGTGTTCCTTCCACTCATTTTCCACAACCTATTGTGGTTCAGTAATTTATTCTCCAAAATTCCTTGACAAAATAAGCGTGGAATCATATAGTTATATTGTGGAATAAAATGGAGTAAAGTGGAATGTGGTATGGCGAGTATAATCATACATTAGATAATAAAGATAGATTTGTATTTCCTGCGAAGTTCCGAGAAAAAATAAAAGCCCTCGAGAAAAAAAAATTCTATATAACCCGTGGCCTCGAGGGCTGTCTTTTCCTTTTTTCTGAAAGCGTGTGGGAGGTTTTAGAAGCTAAACTTAAAGCCGTATCTTTTACGAAACAGGAAGGTAGGTCTTTTAACCGTCTATACTTTAGCGGCGCGCAGGAAGTTGATATTGATTCGCAGGGTAGAATTTCTATACCGGCATACTTAAAAGAATTCGCTCAGATTAAAAGAGAAATAGTTATAGTGGGCGTGGCTGATCGGATTGAGATCTGGGATAAAGAACGTTGGAATAGTTTTTACCAGGATAACAAACAAAGATTTGAGGGCGCAGCCGAAAATCTTTTTGAGTGAAGAGCGCAGATAATCACAGATAAAGACCGCAGATAGTCACAGATAAAAATCTGTGTTCATCCGCTTTCAAATCTGTGCTAATCTGTGTGATAAAAAATATGTATAATGTAGAAACTATCAGAGAAACAATGAAAGAAGTTTATCATTACCCGGTTATGCATAGAGAATTGATTGACCTTTTAGATATAAGAAATAAAAAGGTTATTGTAGATTGCACTATTGGTGTTGGTTCACACGCTTTAAATTTTTTTGAGGCTGCCGGTAAGGACAGCTATTTAATAGGAATCGATAAAGATGAGGATTCGCTTAACGTAGCTTCGCAGCGGTTAAGGGGTTTCGAAGGAAGATTCACCTTGGTAAGAGGAGATTTTTCAAATATAGACAACATCCTTGGAAAGCTCGGTATAAAAGAGGCGGATATTTTTTTATTTGATTTGGGTATATCAACATATCAGCTATCTAGCCCCGAGAGAGGTTTTAGCTTTTTAAAGGAAGGGCCTTTGGATATGCGTATGGATAGAAATTCTTTTCTTTCTGCGTCAGATTTGGTCAATAACCTCAGCGAAATAGAATTGATCAATATTTTTAGGAAATTCGGAGAGGAGCATTACGCTAAAAGATTTGCTCAGCATATCGTGCAAGAGAGAAGAACCGAGCCTATAATTAGCACTGCGCAACTTAGCCGCATTATTTTAGAGGTTTGTCCCTCTAGGGCCTTACGTTACAGGGTCCATCCTGCAACAAGGGTTTTTCAGGCTTTACGTATAGCGGTAAATAGGGAGTTAGAGTCTTTGCCGCTAGGTATTAAGAAAGCTATTTCTTTTCTTAGCAAAAAGGGAAGAATTGCCGTTATCTCTTTTCATTCTTTGGAAGATAGAATTGCCAAGCATACCTTTAAGGATTATTCTTTACATGGGATTTTGAAAGTCATTACCAAGAAGCCATTACTTCCTTCGGCAGCGGAATTAGAGGAGAACAATGCTTCTCGCTCAGCAAAATTGAGAGTGGCAGAAAAGGTTTAAAAACAAACATGAGAAGTAAATCAGTTTTTATTGCAGGTGCCTTCATATTCCTTTCCTTATTTTTATACCTTCACCAAAAGGTTCTCATTTATGTTGAGGCTTATAAGCTTACCAAGAACTACCATCTATGTAATGAGCTTATTGATAAGAGAGACTACTTAGTGTATAATCTTAAAAAAGAAACATCTGTGTCTAAGATTAATCAATGGGCCCAGAAAAACAACTTTGCTCCGGCGCAGAAGCTTTTAGCCTTAAACTTAAAGAAGCAAGAGAATCTCAAGCCTAAAGGGAAATTTGCTTCCTTGTTGGGTAATCTTTTAGGTATTCCGACTGCTTCTTCTACAGTGCTAGTGGAAGATAAAAGATAATTTATCCAAGATTTTGCATCAGGCTGCTATGGTAATTTACAACTTTTTGTTAGATAATAGGTCACCACTCATTAGCAGCGCAAGAAAATGTTACAATCCTTTTTAAGGAATGAATTGCTTTCATGCAATCCGAAATGCTTATAATCTCAAATAAAACCAGTGGATGAACCCAATCTTTGCGCAAGCAAAGCTAATTCATGAAGCTATATCATTGGGTCCGCGACTGGTAACTATAATAAAAGATGTTTACATTCAACAAACAAACTTATCTCACAAGCTAAACTATGGCTTTAAAAAGCGAACCCAAAATTTGTCCTTCGGACGCTTTTGCTAACGCAAAAGTTGGATTTGTGCTACCCTAAAAATTACAAGCAATAGTAGGAACATCAGCCTCCAGCATTTTACATTAATCTAGTATACTAACAGTGGATAAAAGAGACAATTTAAGAATAAATTATATATATATTTGCTTTGTTTTATTATTTTTCCTCATTTCATTAAGAATTATCTACCTGCAAGTTTTCAGAAAAAACTTTTTTCAAAACCTCGCTCAGAATCAATACTACCGCCTTATTCCATTCTCCGGCAAGAGAGGTTGTGTGTTTGATTGCAAAGGAAGGGTTTTAGCCACAGAAATAAATACACACTCTGTTTTTGCCGATCCTGCTTTTATTGATAGCATTGAACGTACTGCGGAAATATTATCAGTAAATTTAAATGTTCCAGAAGGGGCTCTAAAAGAAAAACTTTCTAAGAAAAAAAGGTTTGTTTGGGTAAAGAGAAAGATACCTTGGAACGAGAAAGAGAAAGTAAAAGCACTTAAACTGAAAGGCATAGGGTTTCTAAGAGAGCGTAAGATGTTCTATCCGCAGGAAAGCTTGGCTTCTTCTTTATTAGGCATAACCGATATCGACAATAAAGGGCTCGATGGTTTAGAGCTATTTTATGATAAACATCTTAGAGGTAAAGATGGAATGGTTAGGGTATTGCAAGATTCTGCTTCAAGGGAGATCATTCTTACTCCCGCGATAATTAGCCCCCAGGAGGGGCGAGACATTATTTTAACTATCGACAGCCAGATTCAATATTGGGTTGAGAATTATCTTGAAGAAACCATCAAAAAATTTTCTGCCAAAGAAGGCAGCGTGATAGTTATGAATACTTCAACAGGTGAAATCCTTGCTTTGGCTAACTATCCCACTTTTAACCCGAACGATATAAAAAATATTTCTTCTGATTTAATGCGTAATAGAGCAGTATGCGATATGTTTGAACCCGGCTCGGTATTTAAAGCTGTGACTCTTGTAGCGGCAATTGATCAGAATAAATTTCGAGATACTGACCAGATTTTCTGCGAGAACGGTGCTTTTAAAATTCCAGGCAGCACCCTGCATGACTGGAAGCCCTACGGAACTTTGAATTTTCGCGAGGTTTTTAAAAAATCAAGCAACATTGGCGTAGGGAAAATTGCTAATTCTTTAGGAAAGCCTACGATTTACGCATATATAAAGAAATTAGGTTTTGGAGAGCATACCGGTATAGATGTGCCAGGCGAAATCAGGGGCGATGTCAAACCTTTATTCGCCTGGTCAAATACTTCCGGTTATATTATCCCTATAGGCCAGGAAATAGGGGTTAATCTCATTCAACTTGCACGCGCATTTAGCGTTATTGCTAATGGGGGTTATTTAGTAAGGCCACATATTGTCAAAACTATCTATTCTCAAACCTTTCACAAGGATTTTACTGCACAAAGTAAGCGAGTAATTTCTGCATCGACAGCTGAAAGGGCAAGGGGTATACTTATAGAGGTTGTAGATGATGGAACAGGAAAATTGGCGAATATACCAGGAGTAAAGATTGGCGGTAAAACTGGTACTGCGCAAAAATACGACCCGGTGCTGCGAAGATATTCGCCGACAAAATATCAAGCGTCATTTGTAGGTTTTATCAGCGACTTGGATCCGCCGATAGTGATTGGGGTAAGTATCTCTGAACCGAGAAAATCTCATTTTGGAGGAGTTGTTGCCGCTCCTCTTTTTAAAAAAATAGCGCAAATGTGCATGGGGTATTTAGGCGTACAGAGACACCTAGAGTCTAACGCAGAGATTAGCGTAAAAAAAGGGCGCTGACGATTAGATAAATTATATGGAACACCCCACGGGCATGCCCGTGGTACCTAAATATATCCGCCGGAGGCGGATTATCCGCCTTCGGGCATGCCTATATAGTGACATCCGCCGAAGCAGAAATATCGCATTCATCAACGGCCATGGCCGTGGTCTTCGGCGAAGGCGGATAAAAAGAACCACATAGCATGAAAATAAAAGATTTTTTCCCTCGCATAAAAACAAAAAAAGAAATTGCAGAATTAGTGGTGACAGGTATAAGCGATGATTCTCGCCTAATAAAAAACGGAGATATTTTTTTTATCAAAGAACGAGAGAATTTTGATATTTTTTCTATTTTAAAAGCCATAGAAGATAAAGTAGCAGTATTTATAGCTGAGGACAAAACTAAGGGAAAAATAGAACGTTTAAATATAAAGAAACCGATAATTTTTGTTAAAAATATTAATAAATATTTTCAAACAGCCGCCGATAGATTTTATGGGTTTAATAAAAGCAATTTTACTTTTATCGGTATAGCCGGCACTAAAGGCAAAACTACCACTGCCTATTTAATCTACCATCTCCTTAGAAAACTTAGTCAGAAAGTATCGCTGATAAGTACTATAGAATACCTGGTGGGTGATAGGGCGTATGAGGCAAGAAATACCACGCCGGACTATCTAACGCTACGCAAAATTTTTAATGAGATTAAGGACTCAGGTGCAAGATTTGTGGTGATGGAGGTTTCTTCCCACGGCATCCAACAACACAGGATAGAAGGTATAGATTTTTCAAGGTGCGTATTTACTAATTTAAAAAGAGAACACCTTGATTATCATAAAACGATGCAGAGTTATTTTAATGTTAAAAAGAGCTTTTTTACAAAAAATAAGAGATCCACCGGTATAATAAATATAGATGATCCTTACGGAATAAAAATTATACGAAGGCTTAGGAAAAAAATTTCTTATGGCATAAATTCTAAAGCTAGTCTTTGCGCAAAAAATATGCATTTCGATAAAAATGGGATACGTTTTGAATTATTTTCCGATAAGGAAACTTTTCCTGTGACTACCTCTATTTTAGGCCGTCATAATGTTTATAATATTTTAGCAGCAATAGGAGCGGTTTTTTCTTTGGGTTTTCCGCTACGAGACATCATAAAATTTATTACATCTTTTAGGGGTGTGGAGGGAAGGTTAGAGGAGATTGCGCCAGGTATATTCGTTGATTATGCCCATACCGCCGATTCTTTAGAAAAAGCGCTTTCTGCAGTCAAGGATATTGGTTACGAGAAAGTTATCTGCGTATTTGGTTGCGGAGGCAACCGTGATGCCGGTAAAAGAAAAATTATGGGTAGAGTTGCATCTAAATTAGCAGATTTTACCGTCATAACTTCAGATAACCCTAGAGGCGAAAACCCTTTAAGTATTTGCGCCCAGATAAAAAAAGGGTTTGAAAGCAGAAACTATTCTATTATCGCGGATCGCAAAGAAGCAATAAGAGAAGCGCTAAAGCTTAAAATTAAGCACGCTAATTATTGCCTTCTGGTAGCCGGCAAGGGCCACGAAAATTGCCAGATAGTAGGAAATAAAAGAATACCCTTTAAGGATAGCAATGTAATTAGAGAATTAATAAAAAAATGCTAATAACCGATTTTAAGCGTTTAGAAAGCCTTCTACAACCAACAAAAATTTATAATATTTATCATTTTAAGCCCATTGAGCATTTTTCTATTGATTCGCGTTCTATAAAAAAAGGAGAAGCGTTTATCGCAATTCGCGGCCAACATTGTGATGGCCATGAATTTATTGCTGAAGCGATAAAGAAAGGGGCATCACTTGTAATATCGCAAAAGGATATTACGCATAAACATAACACACCGTTTTTTCTTGTAGATGATACCTATAATGCCCTCAAGGTAACCGCAGCGTATATACGAAGAAAGAAAAAACCATTTGTGTATGGCATAAGTGGCTCTGTAGGTAAAACCACAACCAAAGAAATGCTTGCCTTTCTTTTAGAGGGTAAAAGGAAAGTTTTAAAAAACTATAAGACCGAAAACAATCTTTTAGGCGTAGTTAAGACAATTTTCTCCCTTAGAGACGAGGAAGTGTTTGATTTTAGAATTAGGTACCAATCATCCCGGCGAAATAAAAGAGTTGGCCCAAATATCTTATCCGGATGCAGGTGTAATTACTTTCATAAAGCCAGTGCATTTGGAGGGATTAAAAAGTTTAAGGGGAATATTTGAGGAAAAAACATCGCTTCTGAAAGTAAACCCGCGTATACAGGCGATATTAAATAGAGACGATTATTATTTACGAAAAGTTAATTTCTGCAGGCGGATTTATTGGTTTGGCAAGGATAAGCAGAATCACCTTTATGCTAGGCCGCTGAAAAAAAATCTCGGTGAATCAGTTTTTATTATTCAGGATAGATTCAAACTGATATTGCCGACGCCCTTTGACGGATTTATATATAATGCTTTAGCGGCTATATTGGGCGCAAGCGTTTTAGGAATACCCATAGAGGAACTGGTGGAAAAAATGAATCAATTTACAGATTTTCCTGCGCAAAGGATGCAATTACAAGAAATAAATGGTTTTATTTTTCTGAATGATGCGTATAATGCTAATCCTTATTCTTTTAAAGAAGCCTTAAGAGTTATTAAGCGTCATACTTGCAAGAAAATTGCTGTTTTGGGAGACATGCGTGAGCTGGGACAAAAAAGTATTTATTATCATCAACAATTGGCTAAAGATATTTTAAAGAGCAATTTTGATTACGTTTTTACCTTTGGCGAACATATGGTGCATTTAAAAGATAGATTAAGGACGCTAGGATATAAAAATGTGTATCATTGCAATTCGCACGATGAAATTTCTTATTTTGTTAAGGATAAAGCAAAAAAAGGAAATTTGATTTTCTTGAAAGGCTCTCGCAGGATGGAATTAGAGAAAGTTATCGATAATTTTAATTCTAAATAGTCACTGTTACAGGCTTCAGCCCTCAGGCTTTAGGTTACAGGGTTTAAAAATATAAACCTTGTAGCTTAAAGTATGAAGTATGTATAGCCTGCAGCTTGGAGTTTGAACCCAATCTTTGCCTGCGCTCTGCGCGAGCAAAGAGCGCCGCAGGCGCATTCGTTGGGTCCACCATTGAACCAAGATTTGAGAATATAAGCATTGCGCAGTAGAGAAAACATTTTATTTCGTAAACCCCGTTAGAGACCAAAGTTCTCTAACGGGGTAAAAAGCTTTGTAACTTTTTCTTACCTTGCGAATGTATGATAATCTGTTATCTCACAAAACATTATCGATTCCTATAACAGCCTAATGCAAAATCTCGGTTGAAATGCTTTACTATTTGCTTTACCCATTATCTAAATATTTTTCCCCTTTAAACGTTACGAAATATATTACATTTAGAAGCGGTTGCGCTTTCATTACCTCTTTTCTTATAGTGATGTTTATGTGGAGAATTACTTTAAGGAGGCTCAAAAAATTACGCATTATAGAAAAAATAGATATGTATGGGCATATTCATTTAGAGTCACTTTACGAAGGAAAGAAAGGAACTCCCACCATGGGGGGAGTTTTGATCCTTTTGGCTATAATTGGCTCAACGTTACTTTGGGCACGATGGGATGCGTATTTTATTTGGTTAGCTATATTTACTATGGTGACGCTGGGAATTCTAGGGTTGGCGGATGATTTACTTAAAACAAAAAAAGGTAAAGGGTTGTCGCGGAGCAAAAAATTATTCTTCCAGATTTTAATCGGGTTAATCTTAGGCATACTCGTTGTAATTAATAAGAATTTATCTACCACATGGGAATTTCCTTTTTTTAAAAAGATAGTTATAGATTTAGGCCTTTTTTATATTTTTTGGGTTGCTTTAGTAGTCACAGCTACATCTAACGCAGTTAATTTCACTGATGGTTTGGATGGTTTAGCTATAGGCGGGATAATAATAAATTCTTTAATTTTTGCAGTTTTCGGTTATCTTTCTGGCCACACAAAGTTTGCTCAATACCTATTCATTCCTTATGTCACCCAAGCAGGAGAATTAGTGGTTCTTTGTTTTGCCTTAGTTGGCGCAGGATTGGGTTTTTTATGGTTTAATGCTTATCCCGCCCAAGTTTTTATGGGTGATGTTGGCGCGCTTAGCTTGGGTGGAGTTATAGGGGCGGTAGCACTATTTATCAAACAAGAGTTTATCCTTGTTATTAGCGGAGGTTTATTCGTTGCGGAGGCTCTTAGTGTAATATTGCAAATACTTTCGGTAAGGCTGAGAGGCAAAAGAATGTTTAAGGCTGCCCCTTTACATCATCACTTTCAGCTTTTAGGTTGGAAAGAACCGAAAATAATTGTTCGCCTGTGGATTCTTTGTATTATTTGCGCGGTTATTTCTTTTCTTACGCTTAAATTGAGATAAAGTAGCAAGAAACAATAAATTTCTATGAATTTCGCGAAGCATATTTCTATTTATTTCGAAATTGGTGGAAATTTATAGAAATTAGTAGAAATTGATTGTATAAAAATCTCTCTACTCTCTACTCTCTACTTGCTACTCGCTACTTATTATGGATATGAATATAGATAATTTTAAAAAAATATGCGTAGTAGGATGGGGTAAAAGTGGGTTTTCTCTTTGTAATTTGCTACTTTTTCTAAAAAAAGATGTCAGGCTTACCGAGATAAAGAAAAGAGAATGTTTCAACGCTTCCTTAATAGATAAATTTAAGACAAAAGGCGTCATTTTTGAATTTGAGGGCCATAGCGAGAATTTTATCAAGGATTGCGACCTGGTTGTCGTGAGCCCTGGGGTGGATGCGTTAAACTCTCAGGCGGTAAAGTTTGCCCGGTCAGCAGGTATTCCCTATGTCGGAGAAGTTGAGTTTTCTTCCTGGTTAACTCAGGCAAAATTTATCGCGCTCACCGGAACGAACGGCAAAACTACAACTACTTTTCTTACCTACCGAGCGCTACGCGCCAAACGTAAAAGGGTTTTTCTGGGCGGTAATATCGGCATACCGGTTTCTTCGTTCATCTTAAATACCTCCAAAAACGACGTGATAGTTCTGGAGGCGAGTTCTTTCCAGCTAGAAACCATCATGAAATTTAAACCTTACGTGGCAGCACTTTTGAATATCGAGCCTAACCATCTCGACCGCCACACAAATTTTAAGGAATATTTCGAGGCGAAAATGAATATTTTTAAAAACCAGGATGAAAATGATTGGGCGGTGTTAAACAAAAGCATGGATCTCCTCGGTGATATAAAAAAGCGCCTAAAATCCGAGATACTATATTTTTCTTCGGAGTTTCCTAATGAGAACTATTCTTGTGTTTATAGAATCGCAAGTATCTTTGGTATATCTAAAATAGATTGCGAAAAAATATTTTCTGCTTTTAAGGGTATACCGCACCGCCTGCAGGCAGTGCGTACGGTAAAGGGAGTTACTTTTATAAACGATTCCAAATCAACTAATCCTTCCTCGACAGTTTGGGCGCTTAAAAATACTAAAGGCCCTCTCATTCTTATTGCAGGAGGAAAGGATAAGGGCGTAGATTATTCTATGATAGTTCCGTATAGCAGAAACGTAAAAAAAGTGAATCTTTTTGGCCAGGCGGCAGAAAAAATAAAGCAGTCGCTATATTCTCATGTAAGTGTAGATGTTCACCGCTCACTCAGAGAAGTTGTTTTTTCTTCTTTTAAGGAGGCAGTTCCCGGAGATACAGTTTTGCTTTCTCCTATGTGTTCTAGTTTTGATATGTTTTCTAATTATATGGAAAGAGGCAGAAAGTTTATCGAGATTGTTAATAGCCTCTAAAAGCACAGATGAGCACAGATAATAAAAACAAGCGGCTATCGCTGAACGGTTGCGCAGCTCGTTACGGTAAACGTCAAACGTTAATCGTCTTTAATATTTTTTGACGCAACCGTATAAACGATAGACGAAACGAGTAGCGTCCTTCGACAGGCTCAGGACAGCCCTGAGCGAAGTCGAATGGGCGTAACCGATAACTGATTGACTATTTTAACATCTGTGATTATCTGCGGTCTAAATCTCGTGATAATCTGTGTAAAAAAAGTATAATATGAATGATGCATTGATGCGCGAGGCGCAGCCATTTAACATCAAGAAAGAGAGAAGGTTCATTTTTTTCGCTTTCTTAATTCTCACTCTCTTTGGAATATTGATGGTTTATGAGTCATCCAGCCTATATGCATATAAAACTACTTCTGATTACGCATATTTTTTTATAAAGCAATTTATTTTTTTCGTTATAGGCTTGACTCTATTTTTTTTAACTCTTTTGATAAACTTGGATTTTTTACGAAAACATATAAAAGAATTCTTGCTTTTTACCATCCTCATTTTAATAGTTCTGCTTATTATTGGCAAAAAAGCCGGTGGCGCCAAAAGGTGGTTTCATCTTTGGGGATTTAATTTTCAGCCATCGGAATTGCTTAAAATTTTCTTTTTGATATATTGCGCCGATTACGTAGTTAAAAGAAAGAGCCTAATAAGAAAATTTCACACATTAATTCCTGTCGGCCTTGTTTTAGGGTTGATATGCGCTATTGTTGTAGTTCAGCCAGATTTAGGGACAGCAATATTTTGGATACTCTGGACTTTTCTTTTCTTTCTTCTTTACCGTGTAAGAGCCAGGCATCTTTTTTTAATTATTCTCATTGGAGTAGTCTTATCTTTTTTCTTTATAAAATTTTATCCTTATCGTTTTCGTAGAATCACCGCGTATCTTAATCCCTTCGCTGACCCGCGTGACGCTGGTTTTCAGCTAATTCAGTCACAGATTGCATATGGCCAAGGAGGTATTTTTGGGGTTGGTTTAGGGGAAGGAATACAAAAACTGTTTTTCCTGCCCGCCGCACATACTGACTTCATATTTTCTATTATTGCCGAAGAATTCGGTCTTTTAGGCGTTTTAAGTTTATTAGCTATATTTTTTATAATATTTAATAAGATGTTTGCCATCGCAAAGCTTTGTAGTGATGAATTTAGGAGAGGGGTTTTGTTTGGTATAATTTTGATTTTCTTTTTAGAGATCGCAATTAATATCGGAGTGAGCTGCGGGCTTTTTCCCACAAAGGGATTGCCGCTACCCTTTATAAGTTACGGAGGAAGCAATCTTATCGTTCACTATTGTTTACTTGCATTATTTTTTAATGCTTCGCGTAAAGACGCCTATTGCGTAGAAGTAGGTACCGCCATCGGTAAATGATTATGATTTTTATGAGGATATTTTTAGCCCTTGCATGCTATTTTACTATTACGGTCGCCACATATGCGCAAATGCCAGAATTTAAGGAATTACGTTCAGATCATTTCATTATACAATACTCTCCCGCCACAGAAACCGGTGTCTACAAAATAAAAGATGACGCAGAATATTTTTACAGAAAAATTACTCAGGAATTCGGGCTTACGGGTGGCAATTTGTGGGCATGGGAAAACAGAGTAAAAATACTTGTCGCTAAGGATAGGCAAGAATATTTGAGTAATTTTCAATGTCCTGGTTGGTCGGCGGCGTGCGTTGACTACTCTAACAGGATTATTTATACCTACCCCTCGCAGGATAATTTTAGCTACATACTCCCCCATGAACTCACCCATATAATTTTCAGGGAACATATTGGTTATCGCAAACTCCCTCTGTGGTTAGATGAAGGCATGGCAACATACATAGAATACAGAGGTTCGTATCAAGAACAAACGATAGTCACTTTAATGAAGCAATTAATAAAAGACAATAAATACCTAGATTTTACCGGTATTGATAGTGTCTTTTCGTTGAACGAAAATAGAGATGCGCAGCTTTTCTATAATCAAGCTTTCAGCATGGTTTATTTTCTTATAAAGAGATTTGGTAATGAAGATTTTAGCGAATTTTTAAGCTATCTAAAATCAGGCAGCAGCGTAGAGGATGCTCTGCGAGGGGCTTTTGGTGGGATAGAAAATATAAAGAGCTTTGAGGAAGCCTGGAAAAAGTTCTATCTGCTCTAAATTATTTTCTAAAAATGGAGCCCCACGTGCATGCACGTGGTACCACTTTTACGGGATTCCTTCCCACGTTTGCACGTGGGGCGGAATCCCGATGTCAGAAACCACCATTCAACCACGGGCATGCCCATGGTCTTCTGGCTATCGGGATAAAAATCAGAAAAGATGAAAATTATTCTTGCTTGCGATCGAAGCGCAGGGCATATTTTTCCAGCCCTTACTGTAGGTAAAAATATTAGAAACAAATCCGCCATAGAAACTAATTCTTTAGACGGGCGTAAAAGTATTTCCTATAAGGACGAAGTATATTTTTTTGCTACTTCTGATTTTTTAAAAGATTATTTAGAAAAGGAAGGCTTTTTGGTATACGGCAAGATTTTTCGCTCTAGAAATTTGCTAAAGGAAGTAGTTTTTCGCGCGCTAGAAGCAATCTACCTTATTTTTAAACTAAAGCCGCGCAAAATTATCGGATTCGGAGGAAGAGATAGTTTCTTTTTGCTTTTTTTCGGTTCTTTATTATTTTTAGATACGGCGATATATGAACCAAATAGAACCATAGGAAAAGCAAATAAGGTATTGTCTTTTTTTGTGCATAAAGTTTTTTGTGGTTTCCAAGAAACCGTTATTATAAAAAAAGCAAAAGTCGTGGGTATTCCTCTTAGGGAAAATATAAAAATAATACCAAGAGCAAAGGCTCTGGAGATACTGCATTTTGAGGATAAACCGGTAATTTTTTGTTTTGGCGGCAGTCAAGGTTCTAGCTTTCTAAACAGTATCTTTGTAAAACTAGTCACAAGTCTTGACGGAGATTATCAGGTAGTTCATCTCACCGGTAGAAGAGAATACTTCCAAATTATGCAATTTTATAATAAAATAAAGCGAAGAGTATTTGTAAAAGATTTCTACTATGCCATGGAAGTTCTGTATAGCGCAACTGATTTAGCAATTTGCCGAGCAGGCGCTTCGACTTTAGCAGAATTGACTTATTATGGTATTCCTTCTATTCTTATTCCGCATCCCGCAGCTAGCGGGCATCAAAAGGAAAATGCCTTCTATTTAGCAAAAAGAGGCGCAGCGTTTGTATTTTTACAAGAAAAATTTTCCTTCAATGTTTTTATGGGCACCGTAGAAAAAGCCATTTACGATGGTATAATTAGGCAGAGTCTGATGAGAAACCTTGGCAATATAAAATTAGGGGTAAACTATAAAGAATTTTGTGCTAACACTTATTTTTAGCGGTTTATTAGTATCTATCTACGCTGCCGATAGTGATTTAAAAGAACTTCGTTCAGACCACTTTGCTATTTTTTCTTCTAAGAATGTAGATGAAAGTTATGTCTATAAAATAAAAGATATGGCTGAAGATTTTTATCGGTCTATTACTCAGGAATTTAATCTGGTCCGGGATAAATTATGGTTATGGGAAAATAGAGCAAAAATTTTTATAGCTAAAGATAAAGAGGATTATCTTCGCAGATTCCCTTGCCCGTCTTGGTCGGCCGCGTGCGTTGACTATGTGGCGAAAACGATTTATACCTATCCTTATCAAGAAGGTTTTTCTTCAAACCTTGCCCACGAACTTACCCACATAATTTTTAGAGAATACGTAGGAAGGGGGATGCTTCCCGTATGGTTTGATGAAGGGATTGCTGTATATGTTCAAAATAAGTATGGTGCAGGTCGCCGTCTGACGAATTTTGCCTTACTCAAGAAGGCAATACAAGATAAGAAATATATACCATTATCTGAATTAAATTCCGTAAATCCCGGATCTCTTAACGCCCGCTCGAGTGATTATGTTAATCTTTTTTATATCGAATCATTTTCTCTAATTGATTTTTTAATAAAAAAAGGTTCAAGAGATAATTTTTATAGATTTCTTTATTTATTGCGCAGTGGCAATAATTTTAATGACGCGCTGCTTAAGAGTTATAGCTCAATACGAAATATGGAGGATTTAGAGAAACAATGGATAAGATTTTATCAGGAGTAAAGAATATTCATCTTATTGGTATCGGGGGTATAGGGGTTAGCGGCCTTGCCCTTCTTTTGAAAGACAAAGGTTATACGGTGAAAGGTTCAGATATACAAGATACCTATAACACAAAGATGCTTAAGGAAGCAGGAATCGAGGTGTATATAGGCCATAAGAGTGAAAATATTAGCCCCGATACGGGTTTGGTTTGCTATTCCTCGGCAGTTAAAAGCGATAATCCCGAAATTTTGGAAGCAGTAAAGAGGGGTATAACTATATTAGCGCGAGGCAAACTTCTTGGGTTGCTCACTTTTGATAAAAAGACGATTGCGGTAAGCGGCAGCCATGGAAAAACTACCACTACGGCATTGTCGGGATATCTTTTAACCGCTCTTGGGTATAAACCAACAGTGTTTGTGGGAGGATTGCCTTTAAACTATGAACGCAACGCTTGGTGGGGAGAAGAATATTTTGTTATTGAGACCGACGAGAGCGATGGTAGCTTTTTGTGCTATAATCCGTGGGTTTCGATAATAACTAATATAGATCACGAACACCTTGATTACCATAAGGATATGGAGAGCCTTAAGAAAAGTTTTTTGCAATTTGCATATCAAACCAAAGGGTTAGTCATCGGTTGCGCAGATGACCCGTCCGTCAACGACATTTTATCTAAAGTTAATGGTTTAAGCTATGGCTTTTCGGAAAGAAATAGAATAAGTGGGGAGAATATATCGTTTGAGGCAGGGCCTCATCTTTTAGACCAGGAACGCATTATGGGATTTACCTGTTTTGATTTTCTTATTGATAAAAAATTTGTCAGCCGAGTAAAAGTGCCCCTTTTAGGTATCCACAATGTTTTGAATACTATGGCTGTTCTTTCTTTTTTTAGCTATTTGGGTGAGGATTTGGCAAAGGTAATTGAATTATTAAAATATTTTAAAGGAACAAAAAGGCGCTTTCAGATTAAAAAGAAAGTAGCCGGCGTGACTTTCATTGATGACTATGCGCATCATCCTACGGAAATAAACGCAGTTATAAAGGCAGCACGTTATTTGAATCCTAGGAGAGTATTTGTTATCTTTCAGCCGCATCGCTTTTCGCGCGTTAAATCGCTATATAAGGAATTTTCTCATTGTTTTTCTTGTGCCGATGAGCTGATATTGACAGATATTTATTCTGCTTCAGAAAAAGAAATTGAAGGAGTAAATAGTGAATTTCTTTTGGGAGAAATAAAGAAAATTTTTCAAGGCAATGTAAGGTATATTTGCCGGGAAAAGATTGCTGCGGAAGTTTCCTTATCTTTAGAAGAAGGTGATGTTGTCTTGGGGTTAGGAGCCGGGGATATAAACGCCATTATGGATGGTATAATACATGAGTTTAAAAACAGTAGAGTCAAAGCGTAAATATAGCTTGAGAGATTTTACTACTATTAAAATAGGCGGTCAAGCGCGCTATTTTTTTGTTACTAATGCAATAGATGTTTTGCGGGATGTGGTTAGAGATGTTGCTGGTTCTTATTATCTTTTAGGAGGCGGTTCTAACCTTCTCGTAGAAGATTCTTCTATAGACAAGACAGTGCTTAAATTGGGAGAAGGTTTTAGCTATATAAAAGGTACAGCTGATTCTATAGAAGTAGGAGCAGCTACGCCGTTTTCTTGTTTGATGAGTTACGCACTTAAGAACAATTTAGGCGGCTTTGAAAATTTAGTAGGTATTCCCGCAACTCTTGGTGGATTAATAGTTATGAATGCATCTAGCTACGGAAGAGACATCTCATATTCTTTAGACGAAGTTGAAATTATGGATAGTAAGGGAGAGATTAAGAGGTTAAAGAAAGAAGATATAAGTTTTTCCTACAGGCAATCTTCCCTTAATGGAAAGGTTGTTCTGCGGGCTTGGTTTAAATTATCGAAAGAGGATAATCTGCGGATAAAAGTCAGTCAATTCATCAAAGATAGAATAGCGAAACAGGATTTTGATTTTCCTAGTTGCGGCTGTATTTTTAAAAATCCAGGTAATTTTGCCGCTGGATTTCTCATTGATTCGTGCGGCCTTAAGGGTGCTAGAAAAAATGGCGCCCAGGTTTCCATGAAACACGCGAATTTTATCGTAAACATAGGTAATGCCACCTATAACGACGTGGACTATTTAATAAGTCACATTAAAGATAAAGTCCATCGTAAGTTTGGATTAGTTTTAGAGGAAGAAGTAGAGAGATGGGTATAAAAATAAAGAGTACTTGCATAGCACAAAGTGCCAAGTGCATAGCGAATTTCGCATAGCGCAAGGCGCAGAGCGCATAGCGTAAATAAAAAAGATAAATAATTAATATACTTCTTAAGCGCTTTGCGCTATGCTCTACCTGCCTGCCGGCAGGCAGGTGCGCTATGCATTTTGTTAATATATGCAAAACTTCAATTTTAACGGCATAAAAGTAGGGGTTCTAGGCGGAGGAATATCTTCGGAAAGAGAAATATCACTTATTTCCGCCCAGCAGGCTTTCAATTCATTAAAGAATAGTAATATAGCGGCTATTTTTTGCGATATTACTACTTCCCAAAAGGACAAAGTTAAGGAGCTAATTATTTCGTACGATATAGATGTAGCTTTTATTGCTTTGCATGGAGAGTTTGGAGAGGATGGGAAAATTCAGGAGATTCTAGAGGAACTAAATATTCCTTACACCGGCTCAGATCCGCGTGCGAGCTATTTGGCAATGAACAAGATATTTTCTAAAAAAATTTTTACAAGAGAGAGTATTCCTACGGCAAATTTTATAGCTTGGGAAAAAGGTAAAGATTTCCCAAAAAATATAAAATATCCCGCTGTGGTAAAACCTTATTTTGCTGGCTCAAGCCTTGGTGTTTCTGTCGTATGGCAACTAAAGGAATTGCCCAAAGCATTGGACGAGGCAATGTTATTGCAAGATAAGGTTGTTGTAGAAGATTATATTGACGGAAGAGAATTAACTGTTGGAATTCTAGAAGAAATGCCGTTGGCAGTAGTAGAAATTGTTCCAAAGGCAGGATATTTTGATTTTACTGCTAAGTATAGCGATGGTATGGCGGCATTTGTCGCGCCAGCGCAATTAGAAAGCAGAATATATAAAAACATCCAACAAATCGCCCTACAGGCACATAAAGCTTTAGGGTGCAGGGATTTCTCGCGCGTAGATCTACGCTTAGATAAAAACAACGATATTTTTGTTTTGGAAGTTAATTCTATACCGGGTTTAACTGCGCATAGCCTACTGCCGCTCTCTGCAAGAGCTTGCGGTATAAGCTTTGATGAGTTAATCTTAAAGATGACCAGGCTCGCTTTAAATGAACATCAGCAGATTAAAGAACTTAAGAAAAGTTAATTATAGATTAAATTCTAAAGCCATCCGGATAGGTTTCTTTTTAGTTGGCATCCTGGCTTGTTTTTTATTTTTAGAAAAAAGCCTTTACTGTTACCGAGGATTTAAAGTAAAAGAGATAAGATGTAATATAGAATTGGATGTAAATTTGAAGGCATTGATTAAAAATTACGCCCTAGGCAGGCAGTTATTCAACGTCGATATAAAAAAGGTTTATCATCAGATCGCCAGAAGCCACCCAGAGTATAAAGAGATTCATATACTAAGGGAGTTCCCGGCGTCTTTAAAAATAGAGGTTAAGTTACGTAAGCCCTTTGCTCAAATAAAAGCCAAAGGATTTTATTTGATAGATAGAGAAGGGGTAATCGTAAGCGATGCTTCTTATGAACCGTTTAGTGCCTTTATTCCTATAGAGATTACAGATCGCAATATTTATCTACAAAGAGGCAGCCTTATTAAAGATGAACGTTTAACTTTAGCTTTTAATTTAATAAAAGAGTTTAGAAATAGTAAATTTCTTAGAAAAATACCCGTAATTTTAATAAACACTACATCGCCGCAAGCTACTTATTTTGTTATTTATGACACAAAAGTAATTATTGGTATGAATGATTTTGATAAAAAGTTAAGCATTTTAGAACACGTAATAATTCGGCAGCTCAAAAACGATATTTCTTCATCCGAATACATAGATTTACGATATCAAAAAATCTATTTAGGAATCAAAAGATGAAAGGTTATTGCGGCATAGATATAGATAGCGATAAGGTATTTATTTCTCTGGCGAAAGTAAAGAAATCCGAAGCCATTCTTTTGAAAGAACTAGACGTTGGCATATCCCCTCATGCAAAAGGTTTAGTTGAATTTCTAAAAGAAAAAGGCGAGGCAATAAATAAAAAGATTAAAGAAAACGAAATAGCATTGTCGATGCATGCTGATACTGTTTATTTAAATTTACCGCTAGGCCTAGAGAATAAAATTCTTGTTGAGGCGCATATCCCTTTAAGGAAAAGCAAAAAAATTACCGCCACAGATATTTTATATGCTAAAAGGTATTTAGAAAACACATTTCTTAACTGGGATGATATTTGTATCCACCATCTAGTTTTAAATTACGAAGTTGAAGGCAATGTTTACAAGAATCCGCCATTTGGGGTAATAGCAAAGAGAATAAAAATGAAGTCATTGTTGGTGGTAGTTAAAGATAGGTTGCGTAAAGATATTGAAGATATTTTCTATAATTTGGAAAGAAACTTCGGCGGTTTCATTTTCCCCGGATTAAGCATTTTATCCACGGCATTTGGCGAGTTAAATAAGGAAAGCTTTTTAGCAGCGTTTGCTATCGGCTACGACAGAACGCACATCGTAATATATAGAGATGGAAATATCGATTTTAATAGTGAGCATAGGTTTGGCTTAAAGAATATTTTAGAAGAGTTGGCGCGTAAGTTAATTCTTCCATTATCCTTAGCCCAAGAGGTATACAATCGCTACATTTCGCTTAAAGAGACCCCACCCCTTAAAGAAGTGAGTATAAAAAATGGAGAAACCTATATTAACCTCAGCATCAATACCGTAAATTCTTTCGTAAAAGACTACATAAAACAAGAACTTAATATAATTATTGAAGACATAAAGCCTAAGCTTTCCGGTGAAGCTACTATTGCTTTCATTGGAAGGTTGAACCCAAAGGAAGGTTTAGGCGATTTCCTGAAAGGACATATCCCTTATTCCATTATTCCTTTGAAAAGTGAAAATATTTCCTCTTCGTTTGGTTGTATCAGATACGGCGTGTCTAAGTTTTTGGAAAGAGATTATCATTCCGATAACTCAATCGTTGGCCGTATTATGAATGTATATAAAGAATACTTTTGAACCCAATCTTTGCCTGCGCTCTGCGCGAGCAAAGAGCGCCGCAGGCGCATTCATTGGGTCCACCATTGAACCAAGATTTGAGAATATAAGCATTTCGCAGTAGAGAAAACATTTTATTTCGTAAAAAGCTTTGTAACTTTTTCTTACCTTGCGAATGTATGATAACCTGTTATCTCACAAAACATTATCGATTGCTATAACAGCCTAATGCAAAATCTCGGTTGAAACATAGATGATCACAGATCAAAATCGGACCTGCCGGCAGTCCAGCAGGACGCCCTGTTGGGCAGGCGGGGGATAATCACAGCTAAAAATATCTCCCGCCTCTGGCGGGATCCCGCTATATAACGATTATAAGGAGCGGGATGTGCTAGTCCAACAGGACACCCTGGTGGGTAGTCTATGTATAGTTGTATTATATTCTTATGAATAAAGAGGAAGTATTAGAAGATTTTTTCAAAAGCCTAAGAACCTCCATTACCAACTCTTCTATCTATTTCAAAGAACACCCTGTTTTTATAAATTCCGTAGAAAACCTTAAGGATAAGCTATACAGTGTTTTTAATTTTATATGTCCATTGATGATTGGAATTGCTCCCAAATCCTTGTTGATAGAAGGAAAATATCTGGAAAAAGCAAAATTATACGAGGAGCTTGCAGAAGCTCTGCATAACCGCAAAATAAAAAATATCGAGATAAAGAAAGGAATAACTACAGAGGAATTGGTTAAATTTCTTACAACAGTTTCTTTACCGCCGAAAGACATCTTAAAAAACGGGGGGTTAACAAATCTTTTTAAAAAAGCAAATATTTCACATATTTGGGTCGAAGAACTAGATTATTCCGAACTTCTTAAGGGCGAAGGAGGGGTTTATAAAGACCTTTGGTTATCTTTACTACAGGGGGCATTGGGTAAAGGCGATCATAAAGAAATTATAGAATTTGCAGACAACTTTGATAAGATTGCCAGTCAGCTTAAGGCCAAGGACTTTTTAGAAGATGCAGATGTAGAGAAAAGCATAGGCGATTTTTTAAATTATCTCAAAGAAAACGATAAAGATAAATTTTATCGATGCCGAAAGCAAATCACTAAATCCTTTTTGGTAGATAAGGATTCGTCTGCTGAGCAAAAATTTGATAAGCTTTCGCCGTTTTTAAAAGATTTAAGCGAAAAGGAATTTTCTGATATTCTGTGGGAGGGGATAGAGAGCGATGAGCATTTTGACGCGTTAAGTTTCCAATTATTTACTAAGCTTATTACCAAAGAACAGCATAAAGCTATCGCATCTTCCTTAGAGGATAAGATCCGAGGCGCTTCAGGGAAGAAACAAAAACTTACAAGAAAGGCTAATGAGTTATTTTCTGCGTCAGTTGATTCAGCTATTAGCGAAATTTACCGCCATGCTCTTTCTTCTTTTTTGCAAGATTCCATACAAGATGAAGGTTTTTCCTTTGACCGCCCTCTTGTATATAAAAATTATCGTGTTGCCCTTTTGAATATTTTTGTTATAGAGGATAACGAAGGAAAATTACGAGTCATCATAGAAAAAATATTAGGAGTGCTTGATAAAATAAATATAGATGCAGACGCAGAATATATTAAGAATCTTTTAGCTGCCTTAGAAATACGAAAAAAGGCTTCTACTTCCTCCGTAGCGCTATTTGAAGATTTAGAAAGCCGTTTAAATAACATCATTGAGAAAGCTCTTGTTGATGGAGAAAAATCGCTCGACTTTGAATATTTTTTTGATATTCTCAAAAAAAGTTCATTAGACTCAGGTTACTATATGGAAAAAATATTTAACGAGAATAGCGCTAATTCCTATGCGTTAAAGCTATTTTTTAAATTTTTCTCTAAAGATTTAGATATTTTTTACCAAAACCTAAAAAAACGGGTAGGAAGTATTATTTTTCTGAAGAAGATTTTAAAAAGCCTGAGTACTGTAGATTCTTTAGCTACGCTTGATATCTTAAAATATATTTTTTCTTTATCTGACAATTTTGCAAAAGTTGAAGTGCTAAAAGCAATGCAAAACTTATCTTTTTTAGATAGCGATTTTTTATTTTCTCTTTTGCTAAAAGGAGATTTTTTTTTAAAAAAACATGCCTTAGCCATTTTAGTAAAAAATACAGATACAAAAGAAAAGGCAATGCAAATAATTTTAGATATTACTAACCATTTTGGTATAAGAAATAGAATACTTACTGAGAATATGAGGGCTGTTGAGGAGATAAACCTAAAAGAGGCGAGTCCGTATCTACTCAAGTTAGCCAAAAGAAGATTTTTCTGGAATAGTAGCATACGGAGTTTAGCCCAAGCAATCTTAAGGGAATGGGATGATGGAAAAAATTGAAAATTTTTTGAAAGATTTGGCAGTATCTTTACAGATAGCAAAAATTTATACCACTGAGCATCCTAGTTTCAAAGGTTCTATCGATAAGACGTATAATAACTTACTTGATATTTTGAGCATAAAAGGAGAGCTAACTATAGGCTTTGTCGGCGAAGAGCTTGCTTTTGAAAAAGAAATATTGTTTGATTTAAGCAAGAAGCTGCGCCCCGTAATTTTTTCTTTTAAGGAGAGAAACATCGAAATAGTTTCTTTTGTGCGCGGGCTTGTCAAAGAAGAATTGACCAAGCTGGTTTCATATTTTACCATTCCAAAAGATGAGCTAAAAAAAAGCGCGCAAGAGCACTTATTGCTTTTAGGGATAAGGCATATAACAGTAGGAAAAATAGGTATCGGCGGAACTTCCGAAGTAGAAGTAAAGAAATCCATTGGCCGGTTGCAACTATATGAAGATTGTTTAGATAGGGTAGATAACTCAGTTACGGATGTATTCAGCGGTAATGCGATTGATTACTTAGACTTAAGATTTACTATGGTCAATGTTATGGAAAACTTAATAGGCCGATACCAGGAATTTTTGAAATTAACGGCGATCAAAAAATACGATATAGGTACTTTTAGCCACCTTTTAAATGTTGCTATACTTTCTATTCATTTTTCTTACAAGATAGGATTTACTAGGGACGATTGTTTAGATATAGGGATTGCAGCGCTTTTCCATGACATGGGCAAGGTTTATATATCACGAAAGATAGTGCAAAAGCCAGATAGGTTAACCGATGAGGAGTTTTCTAAAATAAAAAGTCACACTATATTAGGCGCCGAGATTCTACTCAAGTATGTTGAGACTTTGGGGATTCTTCCAGCTGTAGTCGCGTTTGAGCACCATTTACGTTACGATCTTAAGGGTTACCCTAAATTAGCATTTGTGCAGAAACCGCACATAGCATCCCTGCTTGTTTCTATCTGCGATGTTTATGATGCGCTCACGCAAAAAAGAACTTATAAACGGGATTATCCCCCTAAAATGATTTACGATTTAATGATGAGAGAAAAGGATGGTGCGTTTGAACCACACCTTTTAGAAAGGTTTTTTAAAACAATGGGGGTTTGGCCAATAGGGACAATAGTACTTTTAAGCAATAATAATGTCGCAATAGTGAGGCAAGAGCATGAGGAAGATATTTTTTTCCCGGTGGTACAGATTGTTTCTGAAGGAAGTAGGAATGAGCTTATTGACTTAAAAGAGAAGAAAAGTGGACTCGCTATAGAACGCTCATTAAATCCGCTATCTGAGGGGCAGCAATATCTTTCTTTAGTCTAAATTCACTTAATGTTTCAAAGTTTATATAAAAAATATTTACCCCACCTAATAAATATGATAATATTTATAATATAAAGCATACAGGAGTTCATAGACGCTTCATTGTAGCCCCGAAATTTCGGGGCTATCTATTCATTGAAGGAGGGTAAATGAAGAAAAAAGTTCTGGTTGTAGATGATGATAAGGAAATTGTTGATTTTTTAGAACATTTTTTAGGAAGGCTTAAGCTTCATGTAATAAAAGCCATATGCGCAAAAGAGGCTCTCGAACGCTACCACCGCCATCATCCAGATTGCGTATTTTTAGATATCCAGATGCCTGATAAAGATGGGTTATCGGTGCTTAAGGAATTAAAGGTTTTAAGTCCTCTTTTAAAAGTAATAATGATTACGGCGAAAGACGATAAAGAATCCCAGGCTAAAGCCAGGAAATACGGAGCGCTTGACTATATTACTAAGCCTTTGGATTTAAGCGATTTAGCCCAGAAGGTAGAGAAATATTTAAGTAGTGATATTGATTGCTCATCAAAACCATGAACCAATCGGTATTCATCGTAAAATTAGTTTTTTGAATACTATGAGATTAGGCTACCGTAAGAACTTAGAAAAAGCAGCCCGGCAAACTATTCTTATCCATCGCCCCAATACGCTCATCAAGCTTATCCTAAGAACTATCGTGGTAACGACAAAGGTAAGCCACGCTGGTATATTAATTTATGACAAGAAAAAAGATGCATATGTGGTTAAGGTTTCAAAGGGTTTTGCCGGAATTAAAATCCCATCAGGGTTCGTTAAGGTAGAAAAGGCAAACCCATTGATACGTTATTTTACTGATAAAAACCTATATTTTCCTGAGGAAATAATCATTTTTGATAAAATTGAAAAGATTTTACGATCTTCCCAGATGAGCAAAAATATAAGTATGAAAAACTTTTTCCAGGAATTAAAGGCTAATCTTTCTTTGTTCCAAGCTAAAGCATGTATCCCTGGATTTTTTAGAAATGAACTAGTGGGAGTTTTGTTTTTAGGGGAAAAAAGGAATAAAAAGAAATTTTCTGAGGAAGAACTGGGATTTTTATCGGTTCTCGCCTCTGATGTTGTTATGGCTTTAAAAAATGCCTGGCTCATTGAAGATCTCAATCAGCAGCTCGAGACAAATAAGCGGCTGTTATTACAAACTATATCGGCATTGTCTTCTAGCATTGAAGCTAAAGATAAATATACTATAGGCCATACAGAAAGGGTTGCTAAATATTCTTTGGCTATTGCCCAGAGCTTGAGAAAGGCCGCAAAGATTACAAATTGGGAGAAATTTTTGGATAATCTTAGAATAGCAGCGTTGTTACACGATATCGGAAAAATCGGCATCCCTGAGAGTATACTTCATAAAGATGTAGGATTAGACGACGAAGAGCGAAAAATTATGGAGAATCACTCGCTGATCGGTGCCAATATTTTAAATAACATTGAAGAATTCAAAGAAGCTTTACTGGGGGTAAAATACCACCATGAGAAATATGATGGTAGCGGTTATCCTTTTCATCTTAAGGGTAAGCAAATCCCGTTAATTGCTTCAATAATCTCTCTCGCAGATACTTTTGACGCGATGGTTACTGATAGGCCATATCGTAAAGGAATCTCCATAGAAGATGCGCTTAGGGAGATTAAAAAAAATAGAGGTAAGCAATTTGCTCCTTACGCGGTGGATGCTTTTTTAAAGATTTATTCTCTGCCAAAGGTAGCCGGTCGGCCTCTGGAGTTATAGTCGAGAACGTGAAGAAAGTAATTATTTTTCATATTTCTGATTTTGGCGGACATAGTAAGGCCGCGCATAACATACAGGAAGCAGTCTTACATAGAAATCCCCAGGCAGAGATTTTGAATATAAACGGTTTTGGCTATTTTTATCCTCGTACCGAGAAGTTGGTAGATGTCCTCTACACAACGATTATTAAAAATTGCCCCCAATTTTGGGGAAGGATATACGATCGCAAGAAAATAGTCAAAAATTTAAATCCATTTAGAAAGTTAGTCAATGCGCGCACCTTTAAAAAACTAGCACGCCTCGTAAAGGACTTTTCCCCCGATTGTTTTGTGGCCACCCAGGCTTTTCCTTGCGGTATTATAGGTGATTTTAAAGAACATTTCGGTATAAAAACTCCTTTAATCGCAGCGGTTACTGATTATTATCCACACCGTTTCTGGATCCATCCTCTTGTGGATAAATATATTGTTGCCTGTAAGGAGGCAAAAGAAGTTTTAACCAACGAGGGGGTTATTCCGCAAAAAATAGAGATTTTAGGAATTCCTGTTTCGGTAAAATTTATTAATTCATATCCGCGTCAAAAAATAGCGCAAGATTTCGGTTTTTACGACAATTTAGATTCGGTTCTAATCATGGGTGGCGGTTTAGGTATAGGCCCTATAGGAAATATTGCAAAGGAGCTCGATGGTTCTAACTGCAATTTCCAAATTATTGTGGTATGCGGCAAAAACAGAAGTCTCTACGAGTGGTTTGACAAAAATAAGAGCCGATTTAAGAAGCCAATATTTCATTTTGGCTATGTTGATTTTGTGTATCAACTTATGGATTTTACGGATATAATCGTAACGAAAGGGGGAGGCATTACTATTTCAGAGGCGCTTTCTAAGGGGTTAGCCATAGTGACTGTCAAGTCTATACCGGGACAGGAAGAGAGAAACGTAAATTATCTTTTAAGAAAACAAGCGATTGTAAAGGCAGATGCGATAGCCAACATTGCCGAACAGGTGAAAATACTTCTGCAAGATAAAGAGAAGTTAACCCTGCTAAAAAAACGGGCACGGGAAGTTTCTTCAATTGATTCTTCCCTGAAAATAGCAGACTTAATACTTTATCTTTGTTCAGCGCAAACCCCAGGCGAATCTCATTCTAAAATTGATGAGAATCGAAGAATTGATTTTAAAAGTATATAATGTATTATTTTTTTCTGATCGGAAAATTCCTCTCGCTTATTTTTCCCCGTGATGTCTGCTACGTGCTAGCCAATTTTTTAGCAACATTACAATTCTATATTTCTAAAAAAGATAGAGAAACCGTAGAATATAACCTTTATCCTATCGTAGAGGATAAAAAGCGCATCGAAAAATACGCCAAGGAAGTTTTTATAAATTTTGCTTATTACTTAGTGGACTTTTTCAGATATTCCAAATTTGACAAAGTGTTTTTAGAGAAATATGTAAAAGTAAGCGGCCTAGATAACTTAGACCAATCCCTCTCGCGGCACAAAGGAATATTAGTAGTTAGCGCACATTTAGGTAACTATGAACTTGCCGGAGCAGTTACATCAATTTTGGGCTATTCAGTATACGCAATAGCTCTTCCTCATAAAAATAGGCATCTTAACAAGTTCTTCAATAAGCAGCGCGAAATGGTTGGAATAAAAATTATTCCTGCTAGCTTAGCGGTTAAGGGATGTTTTTCTTTATTAAAACAGGGCCGGCTCGTAGCTTTTTTAGGAGACAGGGATTTTTTCGGAGGAGGTTTAGAAGTTTCTATGTTTTCGCGTAGCGCGATACTTCCCCGCGGACCGGCATTTTTTGCCACAAAAAGCGGCGCAGAGATAATTCCTGCCTTCTTTATACGAGAAAATAAAAAGTTTTATCGTTTGATATTTGAGAAACCTATCCTTGTTGTTGGAGAGGGGATAAGAATTCAAGAAGATATAATTATTAAATATGCTAATATTTTAGAGCAATATATAAAAAGATATCCTGGTCAGTGGTATATGTTTGCTAAATACTGGCTTTAATTAACGCTAATTTTCGCTAATCTAACGCGAATTATCGCTAATAATATTCATTCGCGTGTATTAGCGTTTGATTCGCGTGTATTCGCGCTTATGAGAGAGATGGATTTTAAGGTATTAAGAGAAGAAATGGTTACCAATCAAATTGCTAAGCGCGGAATCACTGACCAAAGAGTATTAGAGGCTTTCAGAAATGTTACGCGCCATCTTTTTGTTCCCGAAAATAAAAAGTCCCTTGCCTATGAGGATTATCCCCTTCCTATTGGTCAAGATCAGACTATTTCTCAACCTTATATAGTAGCCTTGATGACCGAGCTTTTGGATGTGAAAAAAGGTGACAGAATTTTAGAAATCGGCACTGGCAGCGGCTACCAGGCTGCAATTCTTTCATATTTAGGTGCAAAGGTCTACAGTATAGAAAGGTTTGCTGTTTTAGCTAAAAATGCAAAAGAATTACTTGATTCTTTGCAATATTACGTAGAAATAACCGTAGGAGACGGAACTTTAGGTTGGCAAGAGCACTCGCCTTATGATAAGATAATAATTACCGCCGCGGCACCCAGCATTTCTCCTTGCTGGATAGAACAGCTTGTTGTTGGCGGAAAGATAGTAGTGCCTTTAGGTACAGCATTTGGGCAAGATTTAACTTTGATCGAGAAGATTGAGGAAGGTAACATAAAACAAACTGCAGTTTGTGGCTGTGTATTTGTTCCTTTAATAGGAAAATATGGGTATAAATAATAAAATTATTGCTTTTTTAACCTCGTTATTTTCAAAGGAAATTACTACCATTCTGGTGGCAGCTTTACCTATCTTTGAATTACGGTTATCTATTCCTTTAGCACTTATGAAATTTCATATGTCTTTGCAAGAGGCATTTTTTCTTTCTCTTGTTGGTAATATTTTGCCTATAGTTCCCTTTTTGTTGTTTCTGCGCTGGTCGGTAAATCGGTTGGAACACATGAAAGGTATAGGCAAATTCTTGCGTTGGTGGTTCGAGAGAGCCCAGAAGAAATCAGATGTAGTGCAATCCTACGGTTTTTGGGGCTTGGTCATATTTGTAGCGATTCCGCTTCCCGGAACAGGAGCTTGGACAGGTTGTGTAGTAGCAACACTTTTTAATTTTAAATTGCCAAAAGCTTTTTTAGCAATATCGTTAGGCGTATTGGGGGCTGCAATTATAGTTTTACTTACCTGTATTGGAATAGGTAATATATGGTCCATCTCTACATAGGAGACGGAAAAGGCAAAACTACCGCAGCCTTAGGCTGTGCTTTAAGGGCGCTGGGATGGGGTAAAAAGGTTTATTGTGCCCAGTTTTTAAAAGATATAAACCATCCCTGTGGCGAGATTAAAGCAGTGAAGGACTATAAACTTAATATCAAAATAGAACGGTTCAACGGCCAAACTCATCCTATTTTTCTAAATAAACATGAAGTAGATATTAAAAAAATAAAAAGGTCTGTTACGAAAAGTTTGGCAAAAATAGAGACTTTTATTAGAGCTAAGAAATTTGATATGGTTATTCTTGATGAGGTATTAGACACCTTGGCTGGAAAATTCATATCACAAAAGATATTAACACGCATTATCAAGAATGCAAATGATACGGAGCTTATTCTTACTGGAAGAACCGCGCCTTCTAGCGTGGTGCGATTGGCTGATTATATTTCTTTCATAGGAAAGATAAAACACCCATTTGATAAGAAAGTTATTGCTCGAAAAAGCATTGATTATTAAGATAGAAGAAAGAGCCAAACTATTTCCCTTGAATTATTCAGTAATTGATATTAAAATATATCTGTCCTAAATAAACCTATTTAATAGTAAAAAATGGAGGTATCCATGCGTAACATTTTTATTTTTTCTGTAGCTTTAATCTTCACTAGCTGTATTGTTTTTTCTGCCTTTTCTCAACAACAAAATACCGAAAGTATCACCATCACTACCTATTATCCTGCACCGTATGGGGTGTATAAAACCTTAAGATTGTATCCTACCAGCGATACTGAAATTGATATCAATCAACCATGTACTGTAAAAGGTGAATTGTTCATGCGTGACTCAGATAGTAGTTTATATCTCTGTAGTGGTAGCAAATGGCAAAGTGTTTCAAAACCAACATTGGAATGTATCACTGGAATATACAGAGGAGGAAAAAACGGGTTTATCACGAAAGATATGCTTAAACCGCTCTACTCCAAATCAGCCGATAGAATCGCCCTGTTCAATGATTTAATTGCAAATGGATATATTGATGCTGGCGGCGTCATCCAAGATAAATTCCGCAGCCTTGCAGATTATAGCGGCTTGGCGTTAGATGCTAAATTTATGCCAAAGCAAGAGGAAATATACGTACTTATTTCGGCCCATCTTGATGTTGAAACTGCTGGAAGTGGTATTGTCAGCCCTACTTCTCATGTGACACCTTTTATCGGTTCTTCGACTCTTGAGGATACAAGTTATAATTATGCTGATGTTTTTACTACAGAAGATATCTATGAAACGAATGAGGCGGGTGACTCGTGGGCTCCAATCATTCGCTGCAGGGCTGATAATGGTTGGATAGCAACCGGCTGTGGAGCTAATACGTGGGGTGGTAGCGGCAATGATGAAGATGAATACTTGCTTCACAATGGTTGTAAAGGACAGCAGTGGGGTGACAACAGAATCTCTGTAAGATGCTGCCGAGTTGTAAATACCGGCTCGGAATCTTTTACGTTTTATGGCGATTCACGTACAAGCACAACAGGTAAAGGCATAATATACTAATCAAAAAAAATAATGGGGCAAAAATAATGAAAATAATGGGGTCAAAAATAAGGAAAATAATGGGGTCAGACCTCGAGATGTTAGATGATTTGACAAAGCCCTGATAAATGCTAATATGTAAATATGGCGCGACCATATAGATTACAAGGTGAAGGATTGCTATATCATATCACCAGTCGGGGTGATGACCGCAA
>JAUYCY010000117.1 GCA_030692055.1 Candidatus Omnitrophota bacterium
ACGCAAGAGACGTTGGCAGAGGAAAGTTCGATCTTGAGCTTGAAGTCGCAGCTTGCATATAAGAAGCAGCCAGCAGCTGTCCGTTACAGATTATAATCGTAGATGGATAGATATAGGATAGAAACATTCAACATATAACACGATAAGGCCTTCTTTGAAAGAAGAAGGTCTTTTATTTTTACTTAAAATGTGGTAGGATATTTTCTATCGGCCCTCGTAGTTTCCGCCCGAGGCGGATCAGTCTTTAGCTGACAAAATTCGCTATTCGCCCTCTTAGCTTAATGGATCAAAGCAGTCCCGTCCTAAGGGAAAGATTAGAGGTTCGACTCCTCTAGAGGGCAATGGAGTTTCCCGGCCACAATCGGGATCCCGACAGCGGTCGGGACGATTCCTGCCTATCGGCAGGCAGGCCTCCTAGGGGCAAAGATTTCGGGCCCGTAGTATAGCAGTAACACGCGACTATGGCATAGTCGAGTCGGGGGTGCGACTCCCCCCGGGTCCACCGCGTCAGACGCGATCCATCAAGTCAGATTTAATCTACTAGGGGAGGGTTGGCAGAGTGGTCTAATGCGCCGCACTCGAAACGCGGTTGGGAGAAATCCCTCAGAGGTTCAAATCCTCTACCCTCCGTAGGTAGATAAATTACAAAAAACATACCTATTTTAAACAATAATTCAATTTTAATAATTAGAAAAATATGCGCATAAAAAAAGAGAAAAAAGCATGGAAACCCATAAAAGAAGACAAAGAGGCAACGCGTCTTTATCAACTTCATCACATGCATCATTTTAATAAAAATAAAAAGGTGGTACACGAAATTCACCATTGTTATGTTTTCCCCGAAAGAGGCATGTTGGGCAAGAAATATGAAATTTATCACATTTTAGAAAAAGGTCATTTATGGCATTGCCTTAAATTAGAAATTGATGAAACCGCGCCTGCTGCGCTTTATGACCATGCTAAAAGAATTTATAAAATTAGGCCGATAAAAATATATGGGAAAATCCACTATAGAATCATATAAAAAAGAGGGCCCGCAATCTTCAGAAAATTTATTATTTAGAGAAGAAAAAGAGGTAATTGAGGCCGTCTCTAATTGCGATATTGTTAAAGAACCAAAAGAATGGAATTTGGAAGAATTGGAAAATATTCTTAAAAAATCAATCAAGAAAACAGGAGAACAGGCCCTGAAAGAAAATAATGGAGTCATCTATACGACATTATCGGGCGGCATAGATTCATCTTTATGTACGGCTATATTGCGTGAGGTTATGCCCGCAGAAACAAGAATTGTTACTTTCTCTATGGGTGGTAAGAATCATCCCGATTTACGCTTTGCGTCAATGATTGCACAAACACTTCAAACCGAACATCACAAATTTATTCCGACCATGGAGCAGATAAACAAAGCCAAGGGTGAGTTTGCTGGGTTTGGCGAAATGGAGGCCCGTGGCGAAAATTTTGGATCAGGAGATGTAGATGTTTTTTTGCTTTATAAACTAATAAAAGAAAAGGCATCTATCGAAGGAGGGTCTTTTCCGGTTGCGGTTATGGCGCATGATGGAATAGACGAATTAATGGGTGGTTATTGGGCACATCGTGGCACTAAAACAAATCAAGAAAAATCAGATACCTTTAAAGATCTTTGGCAAAAGTTGCCTAAAAAACATTTAGAAAATTTATCGCGTTCGGCAGCATTAATGAATATAAAAATAATTTGGCCCTATTTAGATAGATCGCTTATAGAATATATTAGCCATATCCCATTGGATGAGCGCACTTCTAAGCAAGAGAGTAAAATGCCCTTGCGTGCAATAGCTAAAAAATATCTGCCGCAGGAGATAATTGAGCGTCGGAAAAGAGGACAGGTTGGCATGACTGATACCGAAATATAAAATTTTATATGCAACAAGTTTTAAATAACAATTTAACTATTCTGGTAATTCTGGCGGTTTTGCTGATCGCGGATATTTTGTTGTTGATTGGCGTTTTCCAACTCAAGAAAAAGATGAAAATATTTTTGAAAGGTAAAAAAGTTAAAGACTTGGAAGAAGTTATTTCCGAGCAGTTGGAAAAAATAAAAAATACGGAAGAAGATATAAAGGATATTAATGAGTGGAATAAAAAATTACAGGGAATTTG
>JAUYCY010000147.1 GCA_030692055.1 Candidatus Omnitrophota bacterium
TTCGGGCTTTTTGTCCTGTAAAAAGACCGAAGGGCAGGAAACCACGGCCATGGCCGTGGAGGAATGAAGATAAAGCCCCTTGGGCGTCGAGCGAAGCTCGAAAGAATAGAGAACCACGGGCTTGCCCGTGGGAATCTATAATTTTCTAAAAATAGTTAAAAAAAGATTGTAATAATTTTTATTATTTGGTAAAATAACTATTAATATGGAAAAAAATTACTCTATCGGTATCGGCCTTAATCTGTTTGATGCCCGTGCCATTCTTTTAAATAAAAAGGATGGGAAAGTTATTTTTGAAATAGAAAAACCACGCACCAATATTAGCGCCAATGAGACCATAGAAGTTTTATTAGAATTATTTGAGGGAATTATTTCAAAGGCAAAAAAATATAAAGACACAATAGAGGGTGTTGGCGTTGCCTTGGGCGGGATCGTTAATAACAAAAAGGGTATTGTATACTGGCCGCAAAAGCAATACACCTCTTATACATACATATCCCTGCCCTTAAAAGATTATTTAGAGAAAAAATTCGGTTTTCCTGTGATGATTGAAAATGATGCGAATGCTTGTGTTCTCGCAGAGTATTTGACTAATTTTTCTGAGTGCAAAGATATAATCTATATGTTTTCTGGCGTAGGTTGCGGAATCATCGCTGATAGCGCACTATACCGCGGTAAAGATGGCGCAGCCGGAGAATTATTCTTGAATTCGAAAGAAGTTATGAGTTCCCATCTTGGAGATTTCTCATTCCTGCGGCAGTGGCCTGCGGATCTGGGTATAGCAAAAAGGGCAAAAGAACTTATTTCTTTAGGTAAGGATACCTCTCTGATAAAAAAGATAACTCCAACTGGCGAATTGCATTTAAGGGAAATATTTGAGGAGGCAAAAAAGAAAGATAGGCTTTCCCGCGAAATAATAAAGGAAGCGGCCTTTTCGTTGGGGGCAAAAATTGCTTTTTTAGTTAATTTATTAAATCCAGAGCTTGTTATTATCGGCGGTGGCCTAGAAGAAGCAGGGGATTTTTTCTTAGAAGAATGTATAGACTCTATTAAAATATTTTCTTTTAATGAAATGAGAAAAAACCTAAAAGTTGTCTTTTCTAAGCTTGGTAAAGAGGCAACTTCATTAGGCGCTGGACTAATTATTTTTAAAAAAGATACTTTACAGTGATAATTTATATGCTATAATCAAAGTATAGAGTGGGAGGTGATTAATGGATAGGACAAAAATAATCGCTATAGTTTTTTTGCTTATTGTTTTAGGTTTAACCGTAGTAACACTTAAAATCGTCGGCGATAAGAATAAGATAACTCAAGAAAGAGATAATCTTGTTAAGCAAAAAGAAGATTTGATCGTAAAGAACGACGATTTACAGGGTAAATGCAATAAATTGGAGAAGGAGAGCCAAGATAAAGAAGAAAGAATTCAAAAGATGAACGATGAGCTTGACCGTCTCGGCAAGGAAAAGGTAGATTCACAGAAAAGATACGAAGACGTCGCCCGCCAGAGAGACGAATTAGTAGAGAAGCTTAAACAGAAGCCTAAAGAAGAAGCGCAACAATCTCAAATCAGAACAGTTCCCGTTTCTACTTCTACTGGTGTCTCAGCCGCTTCAGAAGAATATTGGGCAGATTTTGTCAAGACAAAAGCGGCATTACAGGTTCAGTTAGAAGATTTAACCCGGCAATACAACGAGGCAAAACTTAGAGTGGTAGATCTAGAGAAAGACAATAAAGAGTTGTCTATGAAGTCTGATGGTCTCACTAAAGAAAGAGACAGGTTAGCGAACGATATGCAGATAAAAGAAAGAGAAATAAACAACGTAAGCAGAGATTTAGTTAGCGAGAGAGAAGCAAGAAAAATTGCCATGGAAGAGCTAATAAAGTTAAGAGGAGAAAACGTTAATCTGAGCAGAGAGCTAACGTTAATAAATAAAGAAAAAGCTAGGCTACAGAATAACATCAAGGATATTGTAGAGAAGAAAGACGCTTTAGAACGGAAGATATCCGGCGTAGAGAATATTATGACCGAAAAATCTTTGGAGTTAGAGGAATTACAACAGCAGCTTACCACTACGATTAAAGGTAAACCCGAATTAATGACTAGAGAATCAGCTTCCGTAGAGTTGCCTCCGATAGTAGTAAGGCCTGGCGTGGGTGGTAAGGGTTTACGCGGAGAAATTCTTGCAGTAAATCCGGAAGAAAAATTTGTAGTAGTTAATTTGGGTGAAAATACCGGTGTAACTCCGGGCAGCCTTATGAGAATAATGCGCGGTAGTCGTGAAATAGGCACCATAGAAATCGTAGAGACAAGAAAAGAGATTTCCGCTGCGGACATAAAAGAAGCCTTGGATGGTTTCTCTGTCCAAGAAGGCGATATAGTAGTAAGCAGATAATTTTAATTTGTAAATTACAGATAAACCCAGGCTAAATAAAAGTAGAGAGTAGGAAATAGCAAGTAGAGAGAAAGATAAAGTCTTCTTAGTTGCTATTTTTACCGTCTGATTTGAATAGCCTGCGCTAATCTATCTGTCCCATAGCGGCGAGGCATTCAGTGTCTTCTTCCAAAAACACCATAAAAGAAGTTGCCAAAAAAGCTGGTGTTTCCATTGCTACAGTTTCACGTTACCTCAACAACCCTACCTCCTTAAAAGGTGAAAATCGTAGAAGAGTAGGTGCGGTAGTAAAAGAGTTAAATTATCAACCCCTAGCCTACGCGCGACGCCTTGCAGGCGGTAAACTCAATACCTTTGGTTTAATTATTCCTGGTTATGAAGGAATTTTTTATTCTTTCTATGCCCTTGAGCTCATAAGGACTGTTGCTTTGGCATTGGATAAAAAGGGCATTGACCTGCATCTACATATTTTTTGGAACAAAGACGGTTTTAAGACATCGCTCGTTGACGGAGCTATCTTGGCTGACGTTATCGAAAATGATAACCAACTTAAGAGGCTCGTAAAAGAGGATTTTCCGCTTGTGGTGATAAATAAAAAGATAGAGGAGCCGCAGGTCAGTTTCGTCGCCATAGATAATTTTAAAGGGGCACATGAGGCAACAGAATTTTTAATCCATCATGGCCACAGGCTCATCGCGCATTTAGCCGGAGATACTCGCGTTCAGTGCGCTAAAGAGCGGCTGGATGGTTATAAGGCTGCATTAGAGAAAAATAAAATAAAGCTAAAGGAAGATTATATTAAGATTACAAATTTTTCTTCTAAAGATGCGAGAGAAAAATTAGAGGAGTTATTTTTACTGAAAGAGCCTCCTACCGCAATATTTTGTTGTAGTGACGAAGTCGCAAGCGAGGTGTTGGTATTTGCCGAGGAAAGAAGAATCAAGGTTCCTAAGGATTTGAGCGTTGTTGGTTTTGACGATAATCCTCATTGTCTTTACGGGAATTTGATGCTCACCACAGTGAGGCAGCCCTTAGACAAGATGGCTACCTCAGCTGTTGAAATATTGAAAGAAATTATAGAAAAAAAGATTCCACCAAAAAGAACAGTATTAGAAACAGAGTTGATCGTGAGGGACACGGTAGACTTTAGATAACAATATATAGTGTACGTGGGCGTACAAGGCACTATATGTAGTATTTTTTCTTGACAATTCTTTCCCCGCGTGATATAAAAACATTATTCCTTCGATTTGACTGTTTCTAGTTTCATTTTTTAAAGTTTAAGGAGTAGCTATGCAGGAAAATTTGGATTTTTCTCCTAACGCCCTCGTAGTATTACGGAAACGGTATTTCAAAAAGAATGAAAAAGGAGAAGTTATAGAAACACCAAAGCAACTTCTTGAAAGGGTTTCAAAAGCGATTGCATCTAGCGAAAGAAGATATGGCGTAAGTAAGGAAAAGATAGAAGAGGTTAATGCAAAGTTTTTCGAGATGATGGTAAAATTAGAATTTGTTCCCAATTCCCCTACTCTTATGAATGCAGGAAAAGAATTGGGGCAACTTTCTGCTTGTTTTGTTGTTCCGGTTGGCGATTCTATGGAATCTATCTTCGACGCCATTAAGGCAACTGCCCTTATCCATAAAACCGGAGGCGGTACGGGTTTTAGTTTTTCAAGGCTACGGCATAAAAACAGCGTAGTACATTCCACCGGAGGGGTGGCGTCTGGCCCCGTGTCTTTTATGAGAGTTTTTGATGCAGCAACGCAGGCGGTAAAGCAAGGAGGAACGCGCCGCGGGGCGAATATGGGGATGCTACGAGTTGACCATCCTGATATTTTAGAGTTTGTAAAGTGTAAAGAAACAGAAGGGGATGTTTCTAACTTTAATATTTCCGTAGCAGCTACCGATGATTTCATGGAAAAGGTGCTTAAGGAGGAAGAATACTCGTTAATTGACCCGCATACGGGCGAAACAATAGGTAGGCTTAACGCTAAAGAGGTATTTGATACCATTGCAAACTACGCCCATAAAAATGGCGAACCAGGAATTGTCTTTATAGATAGAATAAATGAAGTTAATCCTACTCCACATTTAGGAAAAATTGAAAGTACTAATCCCTGTGTTGTAGGTGACACGCTTGTTTCTACAGAAAATGGATTAATGAAAATGAAAGATATAGCCGAGCATTATAGTAAAGGCGGCTTAAACATACTAACTGACGCACGGGCGTTGGATGTTCTTTACGGCAGCGAAGAGGTAGGCAATGTAGCAACCGAAATAAAAACAGGCGTTTCTTTAAAAACAATCTCTGCCGCTTTTAAAACCGGAGTAAAACCTGTATTCAAAGTAACGACAAAGTCCGGCTTGGAATTGATTGCCACTGGTGACCATCAGTTGATGACAACTAATGGCTGGGTTAAGGTCAAGGAGTTAAAGGCAGGCTCAACCCGCGTGCTTATTCAATCAGGCGAGGGCAGATTTAGCTCTTATAATGAATTGCCCTTTACTATCCAGAATGAGTGTAAAGGAAAGAACGGCAGAATGTATAAGCTCAATTTACCTGATACATGGTCAAAAGAACTAGGCCAGATTTTGGGTTGGCTTGTAGGCGATGGATGGTTGAGAGATCAAGACAAAAATTGCCGGATAGGTTTTACCTTTAGCCAAGATGACAAATCTATTCTTGAATACCTTAAGCCTATTATCAATAATGCTTACGGATATAACATTAAGGAAGTTTTAAGAGAAAATAATGTTTATCATTTATCATATCATAGTAAATACTTGGTAGATTTTTTTAAATCTCTGGGTGTTAAAGCATGGAGGTCAGAGGAGAAAGAGGTTCCCGAATCAATTTACACAGCGCCAAAAGAAGCTGTGGTCGGTTTTTTACAAGGGTTATTTACCGCTGATGGAACCGTTGGTCTACGAGAGGTTAATAATACAACCTATATTCGTCTGACTGCCAAATCTATAAAACTTCTTAAAGGTGTTCAGCAACTTTTACTAAATTTAGGCATATATTCTAAAATCTATGATAGGGGTCGTGCGCCAAGAAGAGGTTTTAGTTATACTAACGTGAAAGGAGAGAACCGAGATTATGTTTTAGACGGGATATGCTATGAGCTTCAAATAAGCAGAGAGAATATAAAAAGCTTTATAGAGAAGATTGGTTTTCTTTGCGGCAAGAATAAAGATAAATTAAAAGTTTTATCCGAGCACAATTTTTATTCATTCGATTTCCAAGATTTAGTAGATAAAATTGAATATCTTAATGAACAAGAAGTCTACGACCTTACCGAACCCCAAACCCTTACTTTTATTAGTAATGGGTTTATTTCTCTCGACTGCGGAGAGCAGCCCCTGTTGCCATATGAGTCATGCAATCTCGGCTCCATTAACTTAGCGAGGGTTTTGCGTAAAGTAGACGGAAAATTTGAAATTGACTGGGAAAGGTTAAAAGAAATCACGTATTTGTCCGTGCGTTTTCTAGACAATGTTATCGATAACAACAAATTTCCCCTTCCGGAAATAAAAGAAAATACCCTAAAAACAAGAAAAATCGGTTTAGGCGTAATGGGTTGGGCAACAATGCTTGGTTTTTTAGGAATACCTTATGATAGCGATGAGACAATAGATTTGGCAAAGAAGCTGATAGGGTTTATCTATAATCACGCTAAGGAAGAATCTATCAAATTAGCTAAAGAAAGAGGGGTGTTTCCTGCCTGGAAGGGAAGTATTTGGGAAAAAAGAGGCATAAGGATACGCAATGCTACGCTTACCACCATAGCCCCTACGGGCACAATTAGTATTATCGCCGGCCCCACTTCTTCAGGCATAGAGCCCAATTTTTCACTTTGTTATTTTCGTAATGTCCTGGAAGGAGAAAAACTCTTAGAGTCTGATCCAGCTTTTGAATATGTAGCCAAGGAAGAAGGTTTTTATTCCGAAAGTTTAATGAAAAGAATTGCATCAGGCGAGAGTATTCAGCAAATGAAAGAAGTTCCTGATAGAGTAAAGAGGGTATTTAAAACCGCAGCTGAGATCTCTTCTCTTTGGCATATAAAGATGCAAGCTGCTTTTCAGGAGTTTACTGACAACGCTGTTTCTAAAACGATAAATTTACCAAACTCTGCCACAATTGAAGAGGTTAAAGAAACGTATTTACTTGCATATAAATTACGCTGTAAAGGAATTACAGTGTATAGGGATGGAAGTAGAAACGTTCAGGTTTTGACTGTTGGTAAGAATAAGGAAGAAAAGTCCGTCAAGGCCGCTCACCTGCCGGATGAGCAGGGTAGCTTGAGCGCAAACGAAGAAAAAACTACATTTATTTCTTATCCTAAACCCAGGCCAGAGGTAATTTTTGGCACTACTACTAAAGTTTCTACCGGCTGCGGTAATCTTTATATTACGATTAATCAGGGCGAAGATGGTGACTTCTTTGAGGTTTTTACACAGATGGGTAAAGCCGGCGGCTGTGCAGCCAGCCAACTTGAGGCGGTAGGAAGACTTGTTTCCTTGGCGCTGCGAGGCGGAGTGGATTTAAAAGTCATCATTGAGCAGCTAAAGGGAATTCGTTGTCCTTCGCCCAGTTGGGCTAACGGAAAAAAGATTTTTTCCTGCGCCGATGCTATTGCAAGAGTTTTAGAAAAGCGTGCGTTCGACCAAAAGGAAATAGTTAAAGTTAAGATAGACGCCCCGGTCCAGGTGGCGGCAAGGGAAGAAGCTGTCTTAGTGCAAAATAGTAATCTTAATTCCAGTAGTCTCAATAATATTGTTGGCGTGTGCCCAGACTGTGGATTTGCCCTTAGGCATCAAGAAGGTTGCTTAGTCTGCGATGCCTGTAGTTATTCTAAGTGTTAATACGCAGATTAACACAGATTAATATTGCAGATTGGCACAGATAAAAATCGTACCTGCTGCTGCAGACAAGGATGAACACAGATAAATTTAAAATCAAAAATTTAATAAAAATATTAAAAGATAACTTTTTGAACCCATGCTTAATTTTTCCTCAATTCAAATCTTTTCTTTTTTTGTATTTTATTTAACACTTAATTATCTGTGTCCATCTGTAGTTTTCATCTGTGTTCATCTGTGAGGTGAAAATGATTAAATTAGTATTACTACGGCATGGAGAAAGTATTTGGAATTTAGAAAATAGGTTTACTGGTTGGACTGACGTAGGCTTGTCAGAAAAAGGTATTCAAGAAGCTCGCGATGCGGCAGAGTGTCTAAAAAAAGAAGGTTTCATTTTTGATATTGCCTATACCTCGGTGTTACAGCGCGCAATTAAGACATTATGGATAGTTTTAGAAGATATGGATTTGATGTGGATACCTATTAAAAATTGTTGGCGGCTCAATGAAAGGCATTACGGAAGCTTACAGGGGCTTAATAAAATGGAGATGGTAGAGAAATTCGGTGAAAAACAAGTGTTAATTTGGAGAAGAAGTTATGACGTGCCGCCCCCTGCTTTAGATAAAGACGATAGCCGCTCGGCAGCCAAAGACCCCCGCTATAAAGATTTAGAGAAAAAAGAAATCCCTCTGACTGAGTGTTTGAAAGATACAGTGAATAGATTTTTGCCTTATTGGCATAACGAAATAGCCCCCACTATTAAAGAAGGCAAAAAAATTGTCATTGTTGCCCACGGAAATAGCCTGCGGGCTTTAGTGAAATATCTTGATAATGTTTCCGAAGAGGAGATAGTTAGCCTTAATATACCCACCGGAATACCCCTTATTTATGAGTTAGATGATAGCTTGAAGCCGATTAAGCATTATTACCTTGGAGACCCGGCATTAGTGGAAAAAGCAATTAATGCTGTGGCTAAGCAGACAAAGAAATAGCCTTTTTGGCTATAACTTTAACTAATAGATTAAGACCTGCCCCCTCCTAAATTTATAGTGGTTTAATTTGTATATTGACTATAACCATTCTTTTGTTTTCTCGCAATTATGATAAAATTTTAACCTATGAAAAAATATGATTGTATTGTTGTTGGTGCAGGCCACGCCGGGATTGAAGCCTGCTATGCCGCGGCAAAGCTTAGTTGTGCAACCCTTCTTCTGACACTTTCTCTTGACACCATCGGCAAATTATCCTGTAACCCTGCGGTAGGCGGAGTATCTAAGGGGCATTTAGTAAGAGAGGTAGACGCTTTAGGCGGCCTCATCGCTAAAATCGCCGATAAGTGTGCTATAAGTTATAGAATTTTAAATAGAAGTAAAGGTAAGGCTACCTGGGCAACCAGAGCGCAGGTAGATATGCTTAGTTATCCTCAAGTAGCCAAGAGTTTTCTAGAAAATACCAAAAATTTAGAAATTCTACAAGCAAAAGTAAAAAAAATTATTGTTAAAAACAAAAAAGTTTATGGCGTTGAAACAAATTTTGGAGAAGTTTTTCTCGCCAAGACCGTAATTGTATGCGCCGGAACATTTCTCAAAAGCACTATACATATTGGCTTAAATAGTTTCTCCGGAGGCAGGCTTTCTGAGGAATCGAGTGATGATTTATTTGAGAGTATTAAAAAATTAGGGCATACCACTAAACATTTTAAAACTGGAACTTGCGCGCGCTTAGATAAGCGCAGTATTGATTTCTCTAAAATGATTGAGCAGCCTCCCGACAAGGACACATTGCCATTTTCTTTCTCTAATCACGAATTTCTTAAAGAGCAGCTCAGTTGCTATATAACCTATACAAACGAGAAAACCCACAAAATAATTTTAAAAAACCTAAGCCGTTCGCCTCTTTATACAGGAAAGATAAAAGCACATGGAGTGAGGTATTGCCCGTCTTTAGAGGACAAAGTAGTAAAATTTAAAGATCACAATCGGCATCAGGTTTTTATTGAGCCCGAAGGCCGAGATACGGTTGAGATATATCCTAATGGGATATCTACATCTTTACCTTTTGATGTACAGCTTGATTTTATACATACCATAGAGGGTCTAGAGAACGCAGCGGTGCTACGCCCAGGTTATGGGATTGAGCACGGTTTGATTGATGCAAGAGAGCTTTATCCAACACTAGAGTCAAAACGTATTGACGGCCTTTATTTTGCCGGCCAAGTCAACGGCACGACCGGCTATGAAGAGGCAGCAGCGCAAGGAATAATGAGCGGAATAAATGCCGTCTTAAAAGTAAAAAAGAAAAAGCCTTTTATTTTACGAAGGGAAGATGCGTTTATCGGAGTTTTAATCGATGATTTAATTGCTAAAGGGACAGACGAACCATATCGTATGTTTACCTCGCGCTCCGAGTTTCGCCTGTCTTTAAGAGAAACTAACGCTGATACAAGGTTAGTTCCTTTTGCCTACAAACTGGGATTATTAGATAAAGAAGATTACGATTATATTTTAAAGAAGAAAGAAAAAGTAGAAAAAAAGATACAAAGTTTAAAAAATAAGATAATTGTGTTTGAAGGGAAAAACATATCTTTGTTTGATGCTTTAAAAAGACCAGAGGTGAGCCTTGAAGATGTGGAAAAACATCTAGAAATAGAGATAGAAGAGGAAGCCATAAAAAGAGAAGTGGAGATAAATGTTAAATATGAAGGTTTTTTGAGGAGAGAACAAATTTGGTTAAAAGAGCTAAAGAATCTTGATAAGATAAAATTGCCGAAACTCGACTTTCCAAAAATTGCTTCTTTATCTAAAGAAGTGATAGAAAAGCTGGAAAGATTTAAGCCGGCTACTTTAGGTGAAGCTTTGCGTATCAGCGGCATTACGCCAGCGGCGATTTTAACTATTTATAATTTTATTAAAAATAAAAAGAGATCAAATGAGACTTATCCCGATGTTACATCGGGATGTAGTCGAATTTGACCCCACACCCAGCGGCATATTCATTACGCTGGGATAGTTGGTTTACTTATTATTCAAATATCAGTTTGAGTTACCCATCACCCTATCTGGGTGTGGGGTTCAATTCGCAGACGGCTTATGCCTACGATTTATGTTCGCCCATAGGCTGTCATAAATCGTCTGCTCATTGAAGGAGGGCAAATAAATTTTAGGGTATTTTTTATTACGTTTGGCACAATATTTTTGGCAGAATTATTTGATAAAACAGAACTAGCTGTGCTTTCTTTGGCTGCTAAAGAAAAAAATAAATTGCCAATATTCCTAGGAGCAATGGCTGCTTTTTTTATTGCTACTCTTTTAGCTATTATTTTTGGGGATTTACTTTCAAAATTTATAGACCCAAAACTAATGCGTTACTTAAGCGCCTCAATATTTTTTGCGGCTGGGTTACTAATTCTTTTAGGCAAACTCTAATAGGGACCGTTGCGAAACGCACCAGTCCCTGATTTCAGCGATTAAAACTTGATTAGACCCTTCCTTAAAAGGTGTAGGAAGGTCTATCCTTTAGGATTACAGTGATTAAAATTGTTAATGTTTTCAATCGTTGGAATCTTTTAGTAATCATTGTAATCCTAAAGGATAGACCTTCCTAATCCTTTAAAGGAAGGGTCTAATCAGGCGCTGGTGCATTATGCAACAGCGTCCTTAAAGACGTTAAAAGAAAAAATTGCACAAAAAAATGGGAAAGCTTCATAAAATCTGTGGCTGTCCGTAGGTGTCATCTTTGATTATCTAGGCGGTAAGTCTAAAAATTTGCCAATATAATCTGAAAATTTATCCGTGGCTCCTTGGGGAGAAAGAGTTTCTTTTATTTTCTTCAATTCATTTTTTAGGTTTCTATATTTTATCCTGTCTTTAAGCAAAAACCATGTTTGGTCGGCAATATTTTTTGCCGTAGCTTCTTTTTGAATAAGTTCTTCCACTACCTTTTTACCGCTAAGTATATTTACCATCCCTATAAACTTTATATTGACCATATTTTTTAAGATCTGCCAGGTTAGGTTATTCAGCTTATAAATTATTAAAAAAGGAACTTCTAAGATTGCCAGTTCTACGGTAGCTGTTCCGGAAGCGGTAATTATGAACTCCGATTCTTCTATGGCCCCGTAGGAGTGTTCAATTATCTCTATACTATTTGTGAATTTGCTGTAAAAATCTTTTTCTATGTTTTCCGGCCTTATTATTCGAAAATGATGATTTGGGAAATCCTTCTCCAAAATTTTTTTACTTTCAATCATAACAGGAAGGTGGTTTTTTATTTCATTTTTGCGCGAACCGGGCATAAAAGAAATTATTTTTTTTGTTTCTACATTCTTTTTCGTAACGAGTTCAAGGAGGGGATGTCCGAAATAAAGCGTGGTCATGCCATGGTCTCTATAGAAAACCTCTTCAAATCTAAAAATGACCACCATTTTATTGACGTACTTTTTTATTACTTCTATCCTTTTTTTCCTCCATGCCCACACCTGAGGGCTGACATAATAGAGGAGGTGATATCTATTGTTCAGTTCTTTAGCTAGACGTAAATTGAAATCAGGAAAATCAATGAGTATCACTAAATCCGGCTTAATATTATCTATTTCTTCAAGGGTTTCTTTATAATTTCGTATAATATTAAATAAGGAAGAAAATACTTCAAATATGCCAGAAACAGAAACATCGAGAAGGTTGATTACCTGCCTAGAGTGTTGGGATAACTGTGAACCACCGAAAGAAAATATTTGTACTTGGGAGAATTTATCTTTTATTTTTTTGCATAAAAGCCCGCCGTATATATCTCCTGATTTATCACCGGCGACAACGACTATTTTTACCATAATTATGCCTTCGTAAACCACCACGGATTTCGCAGATTAACAAAGATAATTTAGCATAGTTATCTTTGTTTTTTGAAAAGCAGATTTATCTGCTCCGTGCGTAGCGGATATAGGAAACCACCGGCCTACGCCCGTGGAGCTTCATTTTTATCCGCGATCATCGCGCGATATTATTTTCTGTATTTTTAAAGCAAGCGCTAACGCATCTTTTGCTTTTATGGCATCTTTAATTTCAAATCTCTTTCTTTGCACCAACTGCACAAAGTCAACAATCTCTTTTTTTAAAGGTTCTTCTTTATTTGTGGTGAGAAATTCACTTTTTATTTCCTTGCCTACTTTTTGATACATTTCCGCTTTCTGTTCTGCGTAATCAAGGGAAATATAGCGATTATGCAGAAAGATCCTGATTTTTCTTTCTTTTTTCGCTGATATCCTTGACGAAGTAATATTGGCAACGCAGCCTTTCTTGAAAGTAATGCGTGCATTGGCAATATCATGAGTTGAGGAAAGAACCTTTACGCCTTTGGCATCAACTTTTTTAATCTCATCTTTTACTAGGTCAAGAATAATATCTAAATCATGGATCATTAAATCAAGGACAACGCTTATATCTAATGAACGGTTAGGGTAGGGGCTTAGGCGATGGCATTCAATAAATAGAGGATTTTTTATTGTCTTTTTTATTGCTAAATAAGCATTGTTATATCTTTCGACATGCCCGACAAAGAGAAGAGTTTTATATTTCTTTGATACTTCTATGAGTTTTTGGGCTTCACTCAGTGTTTGGGTGATAGGTTTCTCTACAAAGGTTGGCACTTTATTTTCTAAAAAAAACTTTGCGATTTCGTAGTGGCTGGTGGTAGGAGTAGCAATACTTACAAGGTCAACTTTTCCTAGCAACTGGCGATAATCACTGAAACTGGGTAGTTCGCTGTAGAGAGATAGTTTATCTATATCAGTATCTACAATATAGATTTTTTCTATTTCTTTAGTTTCCTTATAGATACGTAAATGTATGCTGCCTAATTTTCCTATGCCTACTATGCCTACTTTCATATTACACAGATTAGCACAGATAGATATTGCAGATTAGCACAGATGAAATATCTGTGATTATCTGTGAGGTTTATCTGTGGCTATCTGCGTATCATATCAAATGCCTTGAGAAAAGTCAATTGATGTGGTAAGATACTTTACGTTTCTCTTCCGGAGCGAGCAACTTCGTTGGCGAGTTCAAGACTTTGCGAAGTTCCTTGGCGTGGATAGGAATGAAAAAAAATTCTGCATGAGCAATTTGCCTTTTTATCCAGAAGGATAGTCCAACAGGACACCCTGTTGGGTAGACCTTCCTGTACATTTAAAGGAAGGGTCTTATACTTTCCTATACGCCAAGAAAACATCTGAAATATTTTTATCCGCCTTCGCAGGAATCTACCCCGATATTACATCGGAGTGGATGTTTTCCTTCGCCAAGGCTACGAAGGACTATCCGCCACAGCTTTTCCGCCTGAGGCGGATTCGCCATTGGCGAAAGTGAAGGTGGATAAATGCGAAAAGGATATCCCTGCCGGTAGGCAGGCGCCTCTTGCGCCCGAGGCGCATCCGTCCTCTGGCGGAGGCGATTCTGCTATGGGGGATTGCGCCAGAGCAGATGAAGATACTATGGGTGTTAGCCTATAGAGTTTCATATTCTTCCGAATTTTTAAAACAATATGAAAGGATATTTTAAGGATTATTTTAAACTTTTAAGGCTAATCGAGTCTTACCGAAAGCTTTTTGCGCTTGCTTTTGTATGTATAGGAGTTTCTAGCATATTTAACGGCGTTACCTTGGGAATGATTGTTCCCTTGGTAGATAGAATAATGAGCAATAAAAAGATTATAATACCATTGTCGTTGCCGCCGTTTCTCGTGTCTATTGTTGATCGGCTCAATTCCACACCGCCCATGACTCTTCTGGTAACTCTACCTATATTTGCAATTGTTCTTTTTCTTATTAAAGGCTTATTCATTTTCTTGCAAGGCTATCTAATGAATAAAATAGCCCAAGGAGTTGTCAGGGACGTAAAAGATAAATTATATGCAAAATTCCAGGATTTGTCTTTAGATTTTTATGCCAAGAAGAGGACAGGAGAATTGATTTCGCGTATAACTAACGACGTGAATTTTATCGCTAATGCTCTTTCTTATGCTTTAACTGATCTTATTTTTGAATCTATGCAAATAATAGTCTTTGGTATTGTTGCTTTTTCTATCGGGTTTGCCATGTCTTGGAAGCTGTTTTTAGTTTTTTTATTATTTCCTGCCATCTTTTTTCCTATAAGTAAAATAGGTAAGCGCATCAAGAAGTTTTCTCGGGAGATTCAGAATAAGATGGCGGATCTTAACTCTCTGCTTACGGAAACAATTCAGGGTGCTTATATTGTAAAAGTTTTCTGCCGCGAAGGTTATGAATTGCAGAGGTTTAAAGAAATAAATCAGCAATACTATCGTTTTACGATGAAAAGTATAAAAAGGACACTTGCTTTGTCTCCGCTGACCGAGTTTATCGGGGTAGTGGGGGCAATGGCGATAATGGTGGTTGCGGGAAGAGAAGTAATCTTAGGCAAAGTTTCTTTTGGTGTGTTTGGGCTTTTTATGGCTTCTTTTATGTCCATGCTCAGTCCATTTAAAAAATTATCCAATGTTTACGCTATAAATCAGCAAGCTATACCTGCATCCGAAAGGATTTATGATATTTTAGAGGAGGAATCGAAAATAAAAGATGTAGCGTCAGCTACAGAGTTAAAAGAATTCAAGGAAAATATTGAATATCGAGGTGTGTGGTTTAAATATGAAGAGTCTGACGGACATGTTTTAAAAGACGTCCATTTAAAAGTAAGAAAAGGAGAAGTTGTCGCTTTAGTGGGTCATTCTGGGGCAGGAAAGTCAACAATGGTGAGTTTACTGCCGCGGCTATACGATCCGGAGCAGGGCGAGGTTTATGTTGATGGTATTGACTTAAGGAAGATGAAGCTACAGTCTCTCAGGTCTCTTATTGCCGTAGTGTCTCAAGAGATGGTTCTTTTTAATGCAACCGTTAGAGATAATATAGCTTACGGCAAAAAAGATGCAAGTGAAGAAGAGATAATAGAAGCAGCGAAAAAAGCGTATGCTTACGATTTTGTTAATAGTTTTCCCAAGAAATTCGACACTGTTATTGGTGACAGGGGATTCAGGCTATCCGGAGGAGAAAGGCAGAGAATTGCTATCGCTCGAGCAGTCTTAAAGGATGCTCCTATTCTTATTTTAGATGAAGCAACTAGCCAGCTCGATTCGGAATCAGAAAGATTAGTAAAAGAGGCTTTTTATAACCTTATGGAAGGTAAAACTGTCTTTGTTATCGCACATCGGCTTTCTACGGTCCAGAAGGCAGATAGGATAGTAGTCATAGAAAAGGGCCAAATTGTTGAAACCGGCACGCACACTGAACTTCTTTCGGCTAATACCCTTTATAAAAAGTTATACGATTTACAGTTTAACGTATAATGTAAACACTGCCTTCGGACCATAAAATATAGAATTTTGCAGGAAAATTCATTCTTTCTGTCCAAATGTAAATAATATTGTAAATATAAGAAAATATGGTATACTTTTTACCTAATAGTGAAGGGTATTTTGGGACTGTTGCAAAACGCAACAGTCCCTGATTACAGTGATTCATCTGCGATTACAACGATTGAAAATATTGGCATTTCCAATCACAGTAAGCATCTTTTAATCATTGAAATCAGGCGCTGGCGCTATTTCGCGACAGTGCCATTTTTTTGTCTTGTTAGGAAAAACTTAAATTAACTAGTTTGTGCAGCAAAGCGCGCGCAGTGTATTAATACATATATAATATTAACCACATGAAAGGAGGCAGGTTAAAATGGGATATATTCTTTTGAGTGTTTTGGTGGTTTTTTTGATCGTTCTATCTAAAGGGATAAGGGTGCTTTACCAGTACGAAAGAGGCGTAGTTTTTACTTTAGGTAAATTTAGCCATCTGAAAGAGCCGGGACTAAATTGGATTATACCGGTTTTTCAGACTATGAGAAGAGTAGATATGCGGATTAAAACTGTAGATGTGCCGAAACAGGAAGTTATTACTAGAGATAATATACCTATGTTAGCGAATACTGTTGTATATTTCAAGGTAGAGAATCCTGCGGATGCTATTATCAAAATAGAAGATTATGTATTCGCAGTGAGGCAATATACTCAGGCAGCCTTAAGAGATATCGTTGGTAATAGTGAATTGGATTTTGTGTTGACTGAGAGAGAAAAAATAGCCGATAGCATAAAAAAGATTGTAGATGCAGAAACCGGCGGATGGGGTATAGATATAGAGTCTATTAAAATTCAAGAGATAGAACTTCCCGCAGAAATGAAACGCGCAATGGCTAAACAAGCTGAGGCAGAAAGAGAAAGAAGGGCAATGATAATTGCGTCAGACGGTGAATTAAAGGCATCAGAGAATTTAAGATTAGCAGCAGAAAATCTGGCAAAAAGTCCAATGGCAATTCAGTTAAGGACGCTCCAGACAATTAGAGACATTGCTGCTGATCCGTCAGAGAAGATTGTTTTATTTTTACCTTCGGACCTAGGAGATTTAGTAAAAAGATTCACAAATAAAGAATAAAAGGATAATCAAATGTTAGAACATAAAAAACGTTATTTACAAATAGCGTTTAATTATGATTTATATCATATGCAACGTATTTTGCCCGCGATTCCTCTTAATGACCGGATTCTAATCGAGGCCGGTACTCCTTTTATTAAAAGAGAAGGGCTCAATGGTATACGGGCTATTACAAGGATATGGAAAGGCGCTATTGTTGCTGACTTAAAAACCTTGGATGGAGCGGAAGACGAAGTGGATTTTGTAAATGGCGCAGGCGCGACTGCAGTTACAGTATTAGGTAGCGCGCCGGTTGAGACAATCAACCTTTTTATTGCTCGCTGCATTGAGTTAAAGATGGACTCTATGATAGATATGTTGGGAGTTGAAGAACCATTAAAAGTGCTCTTAAAACTTAAAACTCCTCCCGATGTGGTTATACTTCATAAAGGCAGAGATGAGGAAAGCACCCGCGGCAAGGTTATAAAATATAAACACATCAATAAAATAAGGAGTAAATACGATGTGCTTATTTCAGCCGCCGGTGGAATTGATTTAAGAGAAGCGAGGAGCGCTATTTTTAACGGCGCAAATATAGTGGTCGCTAATATAGTTTCCTCACAAGATCCTTGGACTGGCATAAGCTCAGATTCTGATGTAAAAACAATAGCAGAGCAGTTCTTAGATACTATCGAGTAGGATTTGGGTTTTTGTATTTTATAGTGGATTTATCCATTGATTCAAAAGGAAGCAATCCTTTATGATTCATGAGGGTAAAAGTTCGGCTGGTGTTGAACGTCGCAAAAGTAGACCTTTTGCGACATTGGGGTAGGAAAACAAGCGTAAAACAAGGGGAAAATGAGGCGGATTTTTGGACTTTTGCGACGTTCAAAAGGAATTGAGTAGTGAAAAAATGGCTCTTTCTCATAGTTGGGATTCTGATTTTGTCTTCTTTTCCGCCGCAAAGCGGCGAGATCTCGCCTTTGGCGGAGGCGCGGGCAGAGGAGCCCGCTGAAGCCCAAAGGGCAAAGGCGGGTGACTTTACTTTAAGTGGCTATACCGAAGTAGGGAAGAGGTCTACTGCTGAAGATTACGAGGAAGAAGGCACAGACCAAAAGCATATTATATGTGCGCTTTCATCCTCGTAATAAGCTACAGGGTATTTTAGCGCAAAAAAATAAACCAAGGGCGACAGCCTGGTACGAAAAGGAGGATTTTTAATTATGGCATTAACTGAGATTATTAAGGAATTACTAGAAAACGGTGTCCATTTCGGACACTTAAGCAAACACTGGAATCCTAAGATGAAGAAATTCATTTTTGGCAAGAAAAAGAATATTTATATCATTGATTTAGAAAAAACGACCCAAAAATTAGAGGAAGCAAAAGAGTTTATTCGAAAAGTTGCAGCGCAAGACGAAAAAGTGCTTTTCGTTGCTACAAAAAAGCAGCTACGTGATTTAACAAAAGAGCAAGCCGTAAGCTGTGGCATGCCGTATGTTGTAGAAAGATGGGTTGGAGGGCTTTTAACGAATTTTTCTACGATAAGAGAGAGGGTAAAGAGATACGCAATGTTGTTAGAAAAGAGAGAAAAGGGTGAATTTGATAGAATGCCTAGAAAAGAAGTAACTCGGCTTAAAAGAGAACTAGAAAGAATGGATAAAATTTATAGCGGCATTATTTCTTTAGACGAGCTTCCCGGTTGCATTTATGTAGTTGATCCGAAAAGGGAAATTGCCTGTGTAAGAGAGGCGACCAGGTTATCTATTCCCATTGTTTCTTTAATCGATACAGATGCTGACCCGGATGCTATTGATTACCCTATACCGGGTAACGACGATGCCATAAAATCTGTGCGATGTATAACTTCTTGTCTTATTGAGGTTATTAAAGATGAGGCTAAGAAAGCAGCAGACATAGTAAAAAGAAAGGAAGAGGAGGCAGCGAGAGAAACTAAGGCAAAAGAAGATGAACCGGATGTGGAAAAATACGAAGTTTTAGATGAGCAAATAGTTAAAGATAAAGAAATAAAAGCGGCACCAAGAAAATATACGCCACGCAAGGAGGGATAAATGATGGGCTTAGACGATATAAAAAAATTAAGAGAGCTCACTTCTTTAGGCATTAATGATTGTAGAAAGGCCTTGGAGGAAACAGAAGGAAATTTTGATAAAGCATTAGAAATTTTAAGGAACAAGGGAATACGAGTGATGGAAGAAAAGAAAGGTAGAAAAACTTCTCAAGGGTTGATAGAGGCTTATGTGCATTTTGGCGGGAACTTGGGTGCCCTTGTTGAGGTGAATTGCGAGACAGATTTTGTTGCTCGCACAGAGGTTTTTAAAAAATTCGTGAAAGATGTAGCTATGCATATAGCTGCTACTAATCCTAAGTATTTGCGGCGGCAAGATATTCCCCAGGAAGAACTCGCTAGTATTGTCAATATTGATGAGTATGCAAGAGAGAATTGCCTTCTTGAACAGTTGTTTGTGAAAGATAACATCGTGACCGTTGAGGGTTATCTGCATCAGGTAGTTTCACAAACAGGAGAAAAGGTTGTGATTGGGCGATTTAGCCGTTTTTCTTTGGAGGGATAACATGAAATCAATATATAAAAGAATTCTCTTGAAATTGAGCGGAGAAGCTTTTTTAGGAAAACAGTCCCACGGTATTGACACCTCGGTGTGCGCTCATTTAGCGAAGCAAATTAAGGAAGTAGTAAATTTAGGGGTAGAAACAGCGATTGTCTTGGGCGGAGGAAATATTTTTCGCGGAGCCCAACGCTCAAAAGACTTTGAAATGGAAAGAACCGTTGCTGACTATATGGGAATGCTTGCCACGGTTTTAAATGGCATGGCATTGCAGAATGCATTGGAAAATCAGGGTGTTCCAACTAGAGTAATGACGGCAATTGATATGCATCAAATTGCAGAGCCTTACATTAGAAGGAGAGCGATCAGGCATTTAGAGAAAAAAAGAGTAGTAATATTTGTAGCTGGGACAGGTAATCCCTATTTTACTACTGATACTGCTGCGGCACTGCGAAGTGTAGAGATAAATGTCGATGTTCTACTGAAGGGCACTAAGGTTAACGGGGTTTATTCTTCAGATCCCCTTAAAGACAAAGATGCCGTATTCTTTAAGCGATTAACCTATAAAGAGATTATCAATCAAGACTTAAGAATAATGGATTCGACAGCCATAACCTTATGTATGGAAAATAAGTTACCTATAATTGTTTTTAATTCTATGAAAGAGGGCAACCTAAGGAATATGGTTTTGGGCAAGGATTTAGGGACCCTAATCAAATAAAGATTTCCCCGCAACTTTTACATATTTAAGTTATATAAATTGTTTATTCTTTGAACGTTCTATGTCAAATGAAAAATAGTTCTTTCTCAGAACAATCAAGGGCGATATTCTGTTTTGTTCTTCATCATCGCATAGATAATATCGCAAAGC
>JAUYCY010000151.1 GCA_030692055.1 Candidatus Omnitrophota bacterium
CTCGCTCGCCTCGCTTCCCGTCTCGTCTTCGGCTTGCCGAGACAGACGCTCATCGAAGCGGGCCTAGCTCCCGCGGCCTCGCCGCGAGGCGGGCGGCTAGGCGGGCAATATATTATCACAGAGGGTTAGAAATACTGATTCCCTTACGGGGTATTAGGAATGAAGCTGTGCCCCGACAAGTCGGGGTGGTTTCTCGTATCCGCTACGCGCCAAGCAGCTTGTCCCGACTACCCAGCAGGGTGTCCTGTTGGACTATTTCGTCGGAAAAATCCCTGCCCCGACCAAATGTCGGGGCCGACCACGCTCGCGTCTTGGCTTTAAATCTGTGGTTTTTTGAGTACCTTAAAATAATTTTATAAAGTGAGATCCCGATGAGCGATAATGTTCAGTTAAAGCGACATTGGGAATCACGTCGGGATAAATTTATAAAAAAAATGTTATGTAAATTAGTGGTTTCTACGCGCGGCGTACGTGAAATACGAAAAGTAGTTCCGCCACGAACTTTTAGTAGACATGAACTGGTTCGACCCAAAAAAGTAATCTGTAACCGCTTCTCTTAGGCGGGTGATTTCTTTGAGGTGGGCGGGATTTTTTACGTTTTCTAAGGTTAAATCGATTAACTCAAGAGCCCGCTCAGAAGCTTTTTGGGAATAACTGATATTATCCTTTGTCTGCCAATTAAGGGCGCGCTCAACTTCGCTTCCGATATTTGCCATTTGCTCAAAAAAAGACAACTTACTCCAACGGCCAGCTGCAAGATCTTTATGCTGATAACTCATTTTTTGATCCTTTTTGCAACGATTTCAATAATCTTCCTGCGTATTTCTTCATTTTCCACGCCACGGCTTCTATTGCCCTGAGAAGGACGAATATTAATCAAAGAGTCAAACTCAGTAAATTTATCATCCTGCATTTCCGGATAAAGATTAATACCCCAAAGACTTTTCTGCTTTGAACCATCACCTAAAAGTAATGCTTCTAAATCAGAATGAAGTTCAGCGTCTAACGCAATAATTTCTCTGTCAACGTCAACGACGGCTTTCACTATATTTCCGAACATAGCGGTAGCCATTTGTTTAAGCTCATCTAGTGATAATATTTTTGTTACTATTTTCACGAAGTTGATTATACTTCAAACAAAAACTAAACTCAAGTCTATCCTTACAATTAAACTTGAGTTTATCCTGAGTGGAACGAAAGACGTATCTGCCAGCCTCGCTCGCCTCGCTTCCCGTCTCGTCTTCGGCTTGCCGAGACAGACGCTCATCGAAGCGGGCCTAGCTCCCGCGGCCTCGCCGCGAGGCGGGCGGCTAGGCGGGCAATATATTATCACAGAGGGTTAAGGTTTAAAAATCAACCAGTCTCCGCGGCAAGCCGCGGAGTATGCTCTATACTAATATTATCACTGGTTCATTCATTGCCTTGGAATGAGGTCAACTACGTTTACGATTTCGGCTTCATCCCCATGGCAAGCCACGGGGTATTCGCCGAGAGAGAATAAATACTCACACTATTTGTTTACAGGCTAGTGGATGTATAAACAGCTATGTTGTAGCTGTATCTTTTCTGCTTACGAACCAATCTACATATCTTCGTATCAAGTCTTTTTGCTCTTCTTTTAGATTAACAAACTCTATTCTCGTTACATGCGTTTCAGACTTACCAAAAAAAGACTCTAATTCTGTAGAATCAAGGACTTTTCCGGAGAACTCTAACCACTTGAATGGCTCAAACGGAATTATCATGCGAAACTTTAAAATTGTCCCGGCTTTAAGGATTCCATTGGTAGTAACCTGTATGCCTATTTCGCTGATGTTTTTTATATGAGAAATATCCCAAATTCCTTCGTCCGTTTTATATTTAACAACAAAAAGTTTATTTATCCGAACTGCTTTTCTTTTGTCGTTTCCCATTTTATATTAACTATCTCCCCTTAATAAATCCCCTAGCACATTAAAAACCCCCTGCAATATATTACCACAGAGGGTTAAAAAATCAAAAACTCCCCGTATTGCCTGCCTGCCGGTAGGCAAGGACGAATTTTGTAACTGGTTATATAGTGAAGAAGTCGAAAAGTTATCAAAAGAATTGGCTACGGTTATTTAAGCTACTCCTTTACTTTGGGGCGAGATACTTATTTCTGTAGTTAGACCTTTTCTTTCGCAATAGCACGAACAATATCTTTCTTTGTAATCACACCTACTAACTTATCTTTATCTACCACAGGTAAATAATAAATCTCTTTTTCAATCATTAAAGTAGCAACATCCTCTATCCTTGTGTTAGGATAAATAGTCACTATATCTTTTTCCATGATGCTGGATACTTTGCTTGCTGTAATCTTTTTTATTTCTTCATTGTATCTCTTAGTTCCCAAAGTGAGAAACCCAAGAGAAAGATTGATAAAGGTTGGCAGATGCACTTTTTTATCCTGAAAAATCACGCCTTCTTCCTTCACAACTCCCAATAATTTTCCGCTCTTATCTACTACTGGAGCACCGCTTATGTTTTTCTTCATAAATAATTTTGCCAATTTATGGATGTCCATTCCAGGGCTAACCGTAATAACATTTTTTGTCATTATATCTTTTATCAACATAAACCCTCCTTATATTGTAAGTATATCACTTCCATTTCAAAATAGTAAGATAAAAACTAACCCTCTGCGATATATTATCACAGAGGGTTAGGAAGTCAAAAAAAACTGGCTCCCCGGGTAGAGCTTACTTCGTCGTTTTGCTCCTCAGCATAAACTCACTTCTGGCTTCGCCAGAAAGGTTCTCGCCTCCAGGGGACAACAATAAAAAAACCCGCCCAAAAATGGGCGGGATTTTTTCATTGACTCCCCTGGTTGGACGAATTTCGCAACTTTTTGATGTTTGAAGTAGTATAAATTTAACTCGTTGGCTGTAAAACCATCTCTTTTTGGCACTTCAAAATGCTGTATATAATTTTTGCACCGACCGCCCGTATTGCAGGGCTATTTTAACGCTAGGAGGTATTTATGCAAGGTAAATTACAGTGCGCAATTTATACTCGAGTTTCCACAGATAACCAAGCAGATGTTGAATTTAATTCCTGCGAAGCGCAGGAAGAAAAAATCAAATCTTTTATCGCTAGCCAAGAAAATATGACCATCTTTAAAGTTTATTCTGACGCTGGGTTTACAGGGGCAAATATTAACCGTCCGGCGTTAGCTGACATGCTTAATGACATCAATAGTGGCAAAATAAACCTTGTTATTGCCTACAAAATAGACCGCCTTACGCGTTCACCTAAAGATTTCTACCAACTTATAGAGCTATTTGAAAAATACCATATTGATTTCATCTCCGTAACGGAGAGATTTGACACCTCTACTCCTTCCGGCAGACTCCTTAGAAATATTATGCTTACCTTTGCGCAATTTGAACGTGAACTTACCAGTGAAAGAACAAAAGATAAAATGCTTCAACGTGCACAAAAAGGAATGTGGAATGGTGGCATCGTGCCGTTTGGCTATAAGGCAGAAAATAAAAAGCTCGTAATCAATGAATACGAAGCTAAGAGTATACGTTCTATTTATGAGGGGTATATTGCTGATTATCCTATCGCCAAATTAGCCAAAACAGCTAACGTAACCAAAAGCCGTGTTTATACCATCCTAAGAAATCCTGTCTATGTAGGCAAATTTAAATATGCAGGCAAGCTCTGGCAAGGAAATCATACGCCTATTATCTCAGAAGATATCTTTGACTTAGCGCAAGAGCTTCATCAAAAAGTGAAACGCACTATGCGAATGTATAAAGACTATTCTTTGGCAGGTTTAGTAAAATGCAAAGAATGTAATTCTTATATGACCCCTTGCCACACCAATAAAAAGAAACAAGGCAAAACAAAAAGATATTACTATTATCGCTGTACGAAAACATTCAAGAAAGACTGGGATAGCTGCGCGACAAGACAGGTGAACGCAAATCGGTTAGAGAATTATATCTTTGATAATCTGGGAAGGATTTCAAAAGATAAGCAATATATAGAAAATCTAATTTTCCGCCTCAATTCTTCGACAAGCTCAGAACTTCTTAACCCGCCGCCGAAAATTTCTGATAGTTCGAAAAACGCTGGGGAAAATGGGGTAGCGGGTGACCGCAGCGGGCTCGAACTATCAGCCTTATGCTCCGAGCCCCCGAAAATTTCTGGGGAAATTTTCGCGCAAACCCTCTCCCTTTTCCTAAAAACCCTGCCTCAAAAGCGCGGTTCTGAAAAATCTCTTTGGGTCAAAAAATTCATAAAAGATATTGTTTATTCAAAAGAATTCGTGCAAATCAATTTCTTTTCTCAAGCCGCCGCAGAAAAAGAAAAACCCGCCGAGATGGCGGGTTTTCCAGTTCGAAATATGAAGAATGGCTCCCCGGGTAGGGCTCGAACCTACGACCTACTGGTTACAGGTATCCCTTAAATTACTTTAAGGCCTGGACTATCTCATCACCATACCCGTATTTAATACGGGATTAGGCGGCGGGTATATAGTCTCTGCACATTTAGGTTAAAGCTTTCGCTCTAGCCACTTAGCTCAGGATTGCCCGTTTACTTTCGTAAATTAGGGTTTCCCTGAATTAGCCCGCTTTTTCAATCCCGATTTCTCGGGAAAGCTGCACTTTGAAGTTGAGTATGAATCTCGCGATGACAATTAGCACACACCAACATGCACTTGTCGATTTCTTCCTTGACCCTCTGCCAACTGCGTGTATAGCCTTTTTTAGAAATGCTAAAATCCTTTGCGTTGTGATCTCGATGATGAAATTCCAAAGCATCGATACATTTATCATATCCACACTTTTCGCATTTCCCACCTTTGCATTCAACAGCCATAGTTCTAATCTTTTTACGTCTCTTATGAACTGCGGCTATTAAATACTGCCGACGATCGACATAGCGCCTTTTGTCACATTGTGCCAACGCCACCTCCTTTTCAAAGAATCTCATGCTCAAGCTTACGCTTTCGCACAGCCAGCCGCTCTACCAATTGAGCTACCGGGGAACATTACATTCGTTATTCACGAAGAACGATTAAACTAAAAACTTTTAAAAACTTCTTGGTCTTCACCGAATTTAAGATATTTCTCTCTATGCCTTGCTTCGGCTCTATTTGGAAATCCTTCCTGATAGATTAATTCATAAGGTCTGTGTCCTTTAGTATATTTGGAATCTCCTGAATTATGCTCTTTTAATCTATTATTGGGATCTTTGGAAATTCAAATATAAAAGGTTTTATCTTTTTTGCTTCTTAAAACATATACAAAATATTTCATTTCAGCCAGCCGCTCCCTGCCTGCCGGCAGGTAGGTACCAATTGCCCGCCACTTTCTAAATTATATTAAGGCGGGTCTGCCTTCGGCAGAAGCTTCCGCCAGGGGCGGATCAGCCTTTGGCTGAACCGGGGAAAACCGAATTTTCAAAGAATTGGATAGCGATTATAACGTATTTATACTATCTCGTCAAGAAACCGGTTTTTTATCTAGAAGCGCCTTGCCAAGCGTTGCTGAATCAATATATTCTATTTGCGTCCCTAGAGGAATTCCAATCGCAATTCGATACATTTTAATCTTGTAAGGAGAGAGTTTTTGAATCAAAAACTGGGCGGTGAGTTCGCCGTCATTATCGGGATCAGTAGAAATAATTATTTCCTGGATTTGGCCGTTCTCTATCCGATTAATCAATTTCCCTATATTTAAATCTTCACTATTTATACCTTCCAAAGGTGAAACTGCACCCAATAAACAATAATAAAGGCCGTTATAGTGGGCAGTCTTTTCAATGGCTAAAATATCTTTGGGTTCCTCTACAATGCAAATAACATCTTTTTCCCTTTTTGGCGAAGCACAAATAGAACAAACATCATGTGTGGAAAAATTATTACAAAGCTTACATGGCTTTATGTGGCTATGCACTTCTTCTATGCTCTTGGATAAACTTTTTGCTTCTTCGACGGTCATCTTTAATATATAAAAAGCAATACGCTCGGCGCTGCGCCTGCCAACACCGGGAAAACGCGAAAGGCTATGTATCAAATCATTAAGGATTTTTGGGAAAGTACTCATGTTTTAAACACAGATAACCACAGACTAAAACCACAGATAGTCACAGATTTAAATCTGTGCTCATCTATGTACTATTCGTCATCAGTATGCAATCTTCCGCCAAAACCTTCAAGCAATTCATTAATCAATTCATTAGAGCTATCGGAAAGCCCCGCTGAGTCATTCCCCGAGGCTTCGCTCGGCGCCCCTGCCTCAGGTATATCTTTTAAGGGCGCAGAAACACTTTCAACAAGGGTAAATTTTAGCCCTATATTTTTTCCTATGATTTTGGAAACAACCCCTTCGAGAAACTTTACGTTCTTACCTGACTCAACAATTTCTTTATGAAAATAATTTTTTTTCGCAAATGCAATCGTAGCAACGCTTCCGCTTGATGATATAGGCTCAGCTAAAGATAAATGCGAGGCTATAGCTGCCCTAACCTTCTGAATATGTAAAATAGTTTCTTGCCATTTTGCCTTTACCTCTGACAATAAAACATTGTCGTTTTCTGTATTTTCCTCCTGGCTAATATCCATATCCTCATCCTCGGACTCTTTCTTAGTCACGTCAAGGCTATCAATATCTAAATCAAAATCTGTATTTAATGTTTTGTTTTGCGTTTCTGGATTTTGTTTTGGCTTTTCAGGCAAATTATTTATCTGTTCGCTATTTTTTTTTATAGAATTATCCGCGTTATCTGACTTTATCTTTACCGGATCCCCTTGATAAGAAAACTTTACCAGAGCTACCTCCAAAGGAACCCTCACGGTGTTTAGCCTATGAGATAACTCTTTCGCCTCAATGAGCAAATCAATGATTTCTAAAATTTCAGAAGTAGGAATATTCTCTGATATTCTAAAGATAGAATCCTTTGCTTGCGGCGATATATCGATTAACTCTTTAAAAGTTCTAGTGCTGACTTTTGCCAATAAGAGATTGCGCAGATATTCTATTAAAGCATTAAGAAATATTCCTAAATCCTTACCGTCTTTTACGACTTTATCTATGAAATCTAGTGAAGCACTTAAATCTTTTTCTACAATATATTTGAGTATAGTCGTTAAAGTATCTTCGTCAATTATTCCTAGAAATGAAAGAACATCTTTTATCGAGCCTTTTTCTAAAATCACCGGCACTAATTGATCCAACAATGACTCCGCATCGCGGATACTACCTCCGGCTGCCCTTGCGATTGCATAAAGAAGGCTATCCTCTATAGAGATGCCTTCAGCTTTCACTATCTTTTTTAACTTATCTACAATTTTTTCTAAAGGCACTAAGTTAAACTGAAACTTTTGGCAACGCGATAATATCGTAGGCAAAACTTTATGCGGATGGGTGGTAGCAAAAATAAATTTTACATGTGCCGGCGGTTCCTCCAAGGTTTTAAGAAGTGCATTGAAGGCCTCCTGCGTTAACATATGCACTTCATCAATAATATAAATTTTATAGCGCGAGTGCGCTGAGGAAAGTTTTACGTTTTCACGCAGCGTACGTATATCTTCAATGCTCCTATTAGAGGCTCCGTCGATCTCAATGATGTCTAAAGAAATGCCTTTAGCAATTTCTACGCAACTGATACATTTTTCGCAAGGCTTCACCACCGGATCTTTTGAGCTTTCACAGTTAAACGCTTTGGCTATAATTCTTGCTAAAGAAGTTTTGCCTGTTCCGCGCGGCCCGCTAAAAAGATAAGCATGGTGGATATGCTTTTTTAAAATAGCGTTCTTCAAAGAAACAACTACTTGTTCTTGGCCGACGACTTCGTCAAAATTTTTCGGCCGGTATTTTAAGGCGAATGCTATATAGTCCATAACTCTGTTATTTAAAAATAAAAAAGAATGATAGCCCCATAGCGATTGCTACCAAACAACCCAATAAATAATATATTCTTATAAACATCTTACCCTTCGGATTAAACCTTCCATCTTCATCAAACCAGTGAAAAGGATCCCACGTTGGTTTCTTAAATCGCGCTAAGAATATAAAGATATCTTCAGTCATATCTATCTTCCAGCTTAAGAATAGGAAAAATATGGCGAACAAAAAGCTTCCGCTAGCGCAAATCAATCTCACGGTTTTCTCATCGTTTGTTTCAATATGGCTTAAACCATACATAACTGCCATTCCGATTAGTATCCCAATAACAATATTTTTAAGCGAAACTATTTTCTTTTCCATACTACTCCGAGTTATAGGTCTAATCCCATTCTACTCCGAGCCATAAAAATTATGGCTCTCGCCGGAAGGGTTCACTTAAAAATCTGGCGAAGGGGTGGGGATTTCACTTCGCCTTTTTACTTTTTGTTAGGCTCGTGGAACCGCTTTTTGGAATAAGATAACCTATATTCTAGCGGTTAGTAAGCACTCTCCGACGATAGTCGGAGTTATGCCGAAGGCATCTTATTACATCCAAATAATGTATTAGGCTTTGCAATACGATGAGCCTACTGTTCTCCACCACTCTTACAAAGAACCACAAACAATACGGAGAGGTGGGGATTTGCAACCAATCTTCGACAATAGTCGAAGCTATTCAAAAAATATTCATTGGTTCCAAATACCTTACGCCTCACCATAAACGTTTATCTTATCGAAAAACTCTCGGCCTAGATGAAACTATACGGAGAGGTGGGGATTTGAACCCCAGGTACAGCTTTACAACCGTACAGCGGTTTAGCAAACCGCCGCCTTAAACCACTCGGCCACCTCTCCGAAGCAGAATTATCAATATTTTCAATGGTTTTCGTGAGTCGAGAATCTACCTCTGTTCCGATACTCTTCTTTGGTGTCCAAATAGTGTCTATCTGTGACCCCAATGCCTCTACCGCTTTGACTTTATGGCTCTGTGACAGATGAGCGTATCGTAATGTCATTTCAATGCGTTTATGTCCCATAAGCTCCTTAACGGTTACTAAATCAACACCGTTCATTACTAAGTAGCTCGCATAGGTATGCCTAAGGTCATGCCAATGTAGATTTTCTATTTTAGCATTATCAACCGCTTTTTCAAAGGAATTTCTTATCCCATAGACAGGGAAAACAAATTCACTCGAGGATTGTTCCTTAAGGTTAAGCAAAATTTTTCGTAAGAGGTTATTAATGGGAATTATCTTGCGTTCCTTATTCTTAGTCTTGTTAAAATAAATCAGATTGCTCTTAAAATCCACCGAAGACCACTGCAAGCTAAATTGTTCGCTATATCTTGTTCCGGTATTAAGCGCAAACAACACCGCTTGCCGCAAGTAAGGACTGCAAGCATCTAAAAGCCTTACCAGCTCCTCTTTCTCTAAATACCGTATCCTCCAATTGTCTTCTTTAAAGTGTTTGACATTACGTAGAGGATTCTCCTTAACATTGCCCCACTGTATCGCCTTGTTAAACATTGTCTTGATTATCGTCAAGTAGCGGTTAACAGTCGATGGTTTATTTCCCTCTTCAAGTTTATGCTTTTTAAATAGCTCTATATCGTAAGGGGTTATTTCATCCATAAATTTGCTTGTTTCAATAAACGTAACAAATTTATCCAGCCGTTCACTATCGTCTTTCCATGAAATTTTATTTACTTTAGAATGAGTTTCAATGAAGAGGTTAACAAAATCTGCTAATTTAATGCGCTCCAGTTTTTCTTTATCAAGAAACTTATTTTCAGCAATCTCAGTCTTCCTCTTGCCAAGTACTGTTTTGGCTAATTTCTTGTTCGTGCCGATTTTCTCCCGTTTCCGCCGGCCGTTAGGAAGGTAATAATCGATATACCAGTTCTCGCCCTTAAGAAATACTCCCATAGGTTTATTTTTGTTTTCTTTCCTTACTCTTTCTCCATTGTCGCCATAGATGTATCAATAAATTGCTAACAGTTCTTGATTCTTCCTTTGCATCCTTATCTAATAGCTTTTTGTCTTCTTCGCTTATCCTGATACTCACGAATTTACCCTTTTCCATCAGTTACCTCCTATTGTAACACATAGTGTTACATTTGTCAACATCTTCCTACCGTAAGTATATCATCATATATCATAGGTGGCAACTGAGTTCTGTTTAACCCACTCATCAATTTCTTCTACAGAAAATCTTACTAAACGTCCGAGCTTTTTATAGGGAATTTTCTTTTGAGAAACCCACCCATAAATAGTATTGATACTCACTCCCAGATATTCCGATAATTCTTTTGGCGACAGATACCGTTTTTCCATATGAGTATCTAGACGTAGCTTAATTTACTGGACTTTTAACAATACATTGCTTGTTTTAGCTCGTGAATTTTTGACTATCTTTTAAAATGTATGAAACTCCCCTTTTTTTGTAAAAGTGCCTCTACAATGCCATTTTTTACAAAAAAATGCCGACTCAATTGCTAGTTTTGAATGGTAGAACTTTGAGCCATAGTAAGATATGGTTTAGAGCTCACTTTTTTACGTTTTGGATTCTTGCCTAGTCTATAAACCCAAAGAAAACATTGGAAATATTGACATATTCTGAGTTCTTTTTTAGAAAAACCACTGCAATCAAGGCATTTTTGTTTTATGGCTGGTAAGGGGGGCAGTTTTGATTGTTGTTTTTTACCGAATCTGTATGGATAAAGAAAACAGGCGTAGGAAGGACAAAGGGTTATTTCTTTTCTTTGGTTATTCATACAATAGAGGCAATATTTTTTAATGGAAAGTAGCGGCCGCATTTTTATAAAAATAATCTATTTTATTCCTTTAGTTTTTAAAACACATATATAGAGACTTATAGATTAGATACTCCCTTAGAGACTATATATAGGCAAAGTCCATAAATTATGGACTCACACAGTCCATAAAATATGGAT
>JAUYCY010000157.1 GCA_030692055.1 Candidatus Omnitrophota bacterium
AATTTCTCTAATTAGCTTCGTAAAAAGCTGCCCCCGTTTTGCGTCAGCCGCGCCTTTCTTATGTTTAATGCTTGCCCACTTTGAATGACCGCTCATAATAACCTCCTTCAATGAAACTGTAATTTTTCAAGCTATAAGCGCAGAAAAATTACATAGTTGAATTGAACCCCACACCCAGCGACATATTCATTACGCTGGGATAGTTGGTTTACTTATTATTCAAATATCAGTTTGAGTTACCCATCACCCTATCTGGGTGTGGGGTCAAATTCGACCAAATAACTTAGCTCCGCTTACGCTTGCTAAATTATGGTCTCATTAGAAAACCGATGGCGTCAGTTGCTAATCTATCCGCCTCTTTATTATTTTCTCTATCAATGTGCGAGATAGAAAACTTTTCAAATTTTGTAATTATTTTTTTCGCTAGAACAAAAAGCGGGTAAATATTCTTATTTTTTACTTTAAAGTTACCGTTAATTTGTTCACAAAGCAAATTGCTATCGGAAAATACCTCTACACATTTATAACCTATGCTCATAACCTCACTAATAGCGAAAATTAGCGCCATATATTCCGCAAAGTTATTTGTCTGTACGCCTAAATATATGCCTTCTTTAGCTATAAGCTTATTTTCGTTATAAATAAGATAACCGATACCGACCTTTCCGGGATTACCTGCCGAAGCCCCGTCTATATACACTTTAATCATACAACTACGTCCTCAGCTATATAAAGAATTCTTACGCAGCTCTCGCAAAGAACTAAATTCTTATACATCTTTATTTCGTTTATTGTCTGGGGGGTAACACGCATATTGCAGGCGCTACAATTTTCACTGTCAACGTCTACCGGAACAATCGCTAAACCAGAACGCGTATTCAATAACTTTTCGTATCTAGAAAGGACGTTGCCGTCGATGTCTTTTATTAGGACATTACGCCGGTCGTCTAAGCTTTTAATTTCAGCGTCAATGTCCTTTATCCTGTTATTTAATTTTTCATCTTCTTCGCTAAATTTCTTTTCTTCCTGAGAAAGAAAAGTTTTTGCTTCTTTAAGCTTTTTATCGACGTTTTCAATTTCATCAAGGGCCTTTATTACCTCTTCCTCTAAAATTGAAACATCTGCCTTTAGGGATGCAATTTCTGTTAGCTTTATTTGGTACTCTTTATTGCTTTTTAATTGATAGAGTTGTCCCTGTGTTTTTTTGACGCCCTCTTCTTTAGTGGCTAAATCCAGCTCTTTCTCCCTCTTTTTTAACAATAACTGCTTGGCTTGGTTTTCGAAATCTTGTAATCCTTTCTTTTTATCCTCGAATTCATTTTTTATTTTTTCTAGCCGTTGGGGCAAAATCACTTCTTTTTCTTTACGCAAGCTATAAATTTTAGAATCTGTTTCTTGCAACTGCGCTAACTTTTTTATCTCTTCTTTTAAATTCATACCTTTCTTACTAAAATTTTATTCTCTCTCAGGCGTTTACCCCGTGGCTTGCCACGGGGATGAAGCCGAAATCGTAAACGTAGTTGACCTCATTCCAAGGCAATGAATGAACCAGTGAAATATTAGCATAGAACATACTCCGCGGCTTGCCGCGGAGACTGGTTGATTTCTTGGTGGGCGTGATAGGGTTTTCCGCTCATAAGGCGGACCCGCCATGATAACAAATTAAAATGGCGGGGTATGCAATCTTCGCCGAAGGCGAAATGCCGAAGGCAATTATTGCATCCAAATGAATGTTGCTTATGCTTAAGTAATAACCTCACTTTAGCCTATCACCCTTCCAAATAATCAAAACCCTTGGTAGTGAAGGATTTTCCACCAAAGGCGAGACCTCGCCCGACAAAATTGTTTTACAATTTTGTCGAGGCGGGGAACCTATGACCTCACATATTTTTTAAACATGGGCACAGCCCGAGTTGAACGGGCGACCTCTACGATGTGAGCCCCGTTACAAATTTTAACATGGGCACTGCAGGGATTGAACCTGCGATCTTTCGCATGTGAAACGAACGTTCTACCACTGAACTAAGTGCCCGTTAATTTGTAACGGGGTGAGTGTAGTGCTCTGCCACTGAGCTACACGCCCAAAACGCATAGCGCATACCTGCCTGCCGGTAGGCAGGGAGCATAGCGCTAAGCGTAAAGAATAATTACAAATTTCCAGAAGCCTTTGTCTGAATTAATATTTCATAAGCGCTATGCGCCATGCACTTAGCGCTTTGCAACGCATGGACCCGCAGGGATTCGTATGCAATCTTCGCCGCAGGCGAAGCGCCGTAGGCTCTTATTGCATCCGAAGTACCTATCGCTGAAAGATAATGTTTCCTTTGCCCACAAACCCTATCACAAAACATCAACGCGTGGGCCCGCAGGGATTCGTATACGCTCTCCGGCGTAAGCCGGAGCTAATCTTAATATTCAGCGTATCCAAAAAATGCCTCGATAGAAATAATGTCTTCTTTTACCCTTAAGCCCTACGCAAAACATCTACGATGGGCCCGCAGGGATTCGAACCCCGGACCAATTGATTATGAGTCAACTGCTCTAACCAAGCTGAGCTACGGGCCCGCTATGCTATAACCTTTTTATTATCAATATGTTGTGAAAGAACAGAATCTTCTTTTTTCTTTTCCAGAACTCCCACTTCCTGCAAATTTCCTGCATTTCTAAGCTCATTTTTAACAAACTTCTGGGTCAATATATTAACAGCTCTCTTCTTATGGTCAGGTGACAAATGAGCATAGCGCAGAGTCATCTGCATTGACTTATGCCCTAATAACTCCCTAACTGTGTTTAAATCTACTCCAGACATTACTAAATGTGAGGCAAACGTATGCCTTAAATCGTGGAAACGAAAATCTACTATACCAGAATTCTTTAGGGCTGTAAAGAAAGATTTCCTAACATTTCCGTAAGGTTTGCCATCCTTATTGCAGAAAATATAGGGGCTCTCCGGATGTTTCCTAACCTTGATAAGCTCAGCCTTAACTGTATCGTTCATTGTTACTTCCCGGCGTTCGTTATTCTTAGTTTGATAGAGATAAATAATATCTCGTTTGAAATCGACATCATGCCATTTAAGGTTTAAAATCTCGCCTTTCCGCATCCCGGTATGCAAAGCCACTATTACAATTGGCCTTAAATGCTTTGAACAATTATCCAATAATTTTATAATTTCTTCTTTCTCGAGGTAGCGTAACCGCTGATTATTTTCTTTAAACAGTTTGACCTTTCTCACAGGGTTATTTTGCGTTTTACCCCATTCAATAGCACGATTAAACATAGACTTTAACCACGCAAGATCTCTGTTTACCGTAGCAGCTGTAACCCCTTCTTTAATTCTCTCTGCCTTAAACTTTTCTACATCTTCCGAGGTTACTTCATAAAGATACTTATTAATAAAAAATCTTTTTAATGTTTTTATACTATTAATATCGAATTTAAAACTTCTATGGTTAGGCTTACAATAAATTTCCAAGTAATGCTCTGCAAAATCTTCAAATTTAATTTTCTCTTCTCTTTTTATATCAAGATATTTATTCTCCGCAATCTCAGTTAACCTCTTGTGCAAGACTGCCTCAGCTAATTTCTTATCTTTACCGACAGTCTCTTGCCTTCTTTTACCATTTACAGAATAAACTATATAATGTGAAACACCTCTTTTACCTTTATAGGCGTATACTGGCATGTTAAGACCTCTTTTCAACTTTTTTTGCCATACTTCTTAAACAATTTTGTATTCCTTTTAAAGCTAATTTGGAAGGTTTAAAATGTCCGTTTTCCCACCTATTTACCGTGCAAAAATCAACCCCAATTTTTTCAGCAAATTGCTCTTGAGTCAATTTTAATTTTTTACGAATTGACTTTATATCTAATTGATTCATCTTCTAACCTTATTTTTAATGAGTGTAGCATGCGCTATATTATTTTGTCAAGCTTTTTTCAGCTACAAACTTATCAGCACTTTTGATTTCATCTTCCTTTAACCATTTATCTATTTCCTCCTTATCAAATTTATTTAACCGGCTTTTTTTGATAAAAGGAATTTTCCTTTGCCGGATCCAAAGATAAATAGTATAAACGCTAAAGCCGGTGTATTCTGATAGCTCTTTTGGCGACAGATATCGTTTCTCCATAAAATTATTTAGACTTAGCTATAATTTATTGGACTTTTAACAATACATTGCTTGTTTTAGCTCGTGAATTTTTGACTATCTTTTAAAATGTATGAAACTCCCCATTTTTTGTAAAAGTGCCTCTACAATGCCCTTTTTTAGAAAAAAATGCCGTCTCAATTAATGGTTTTGAATGGTAGAACTTTGAGCCATAGTAAGATATGGTTTAGAGCTCACTTTTTTACGTTTTGGGTTCTTGCCTGTTCTATAAAGCCAAAGAAAACAATCTAGGAATTTGCAGATTCTGACTTCTTTTTTTGAGAAACCACTACAGTCAAAACACTTTTGTTTAATGGCCTTTAATGGGGATAATTTTGATTGTTGTTTTTTACCGAATCTGTATGGATAAAGAAAACAGGAGTAAGAAGGACAGGGAGCTATTTCTTTTCTTTGGTTATTCATACAATATAGGCAATATTGTTTAATCGCAAGTAATGGCCTCATTTTTATAAAAATAATCTATTTTATTCCTTTAGTTTTTAAAACACATATATAGAGACTTATAGATTAGATACTCCCTTAGAGACTATATATAGGCAAAGTCCATAAATTATGGACTCACACAGTCCATAAAATATGGAT
>JAUYCY010000167.1 GCA_030692055.1 Candidatus Omnitrophota bacterium
TAGATTTGCTGACACTTTAAAAATTGCGAAAATACTAATATCTGATAAAGAAGATTTAATTCATAAGGCTGTGGGTTGGATGCTGCGTGAAATAGGCAAGCGCAATAAAAATGTTGAAAAATTTTTCTTAAACGAGTATTATAAAATTATGCCGAGGACAATGTTAAGGTATGCTATCGAGAAGTTTCCGGAGGGGGAGAGAATAGCTTATTTAAATATAAAGGTCGGCTTCGGAATGAAGTCGACCTTTTAAAGGTAGGTTCCGCTAAAACAGCGGGTTTAAATCGCATAAATTACTTTTTGTCCTGTTGTGTTTGAATTATATATATGTTTTTAAAAAATGCAAGTAAAAAATGGTGCAATAAAAAAAGGTATTTTTAGGCTATAAGACTACGAGAGATTGGCCAAAATAATCTAACAATTATGAAAACAAAAATATATAAAAAATATATGCAATTAGCCATAAAGGAAGCCAAGAAAAATTTTTCTACAATGCAAGGGGGCCCGTTTGGCGCCTGTATAGTAAAGGAAAATAAGGTTATAGCACAGACTAACAATACTGTTCTAAGAGATGATGCTACCTGCCACGCAGAAATAAATGCTATACGTAGGGCCTCAAGAAAATTAAGAACATACAACCTTTCCGGCTGCGTTATTTATTCTACTACAGAGCCTTGCCCAATGTGCTTTAGTGCCATACATTGGGCGCGTATCAGCACCATTATCTATGGGAATAATATTTGCGATGCTAAAAAAATAGGTTTTAATGAGTTGAATATTTCTAGCCGTGTGATGAAAAAACTAGGTAAAGCTAAAACAGAGATTATCTCTGGTGTTTTGCGCAAAGAGTGCAATTATTTATTCAAGCAATGGGATAAGTTGGCAAATAAGAAGCTATATTGAGATTGAATAATGTTAAGGCTCAGGTTTAGGCTAAGTAAATAGATTTTATGAATAAAAACAAAAAAGATATTATGGAAAAAATATTTAAGTTAGCTGATTTCATAGATTATCAAAAAGGCGCGGTAGTCAGCCACACAATAATAAATAAAAAAGCAGGAACGGTAACTTTGTTTTCTTTTGATAGGGAGCAAGGTTTAAGCGAACACGTCGTCCCTTTTGATGCTTTAGTTTATATTGTTAGCGGTAAAGCAAAAGTTTTCATAGCCGGTAAACCCCACTATTTAAACAAAGGAGAATTTATTATTATGCCTGCTAATAAGTCCCATTCTTTGAAGGCAATAGAAAAATTTAGAATGCTTTTAGTTATGGTTAAAAAATGATGGCTATAATATTTTTGCGATCTATTTTTGATTTACTTTTCTTAAATAAATATTTGTAGTATAATAAATAATCATTAAGGAGGTGTTTTTATGGTTGAAATATTACAGAAAAAAACTTCAGGGTTTGCAATCGCAAGTTTAGTCCTCGGGTGTTTTTTTATTATCCCGCTATTAGGTTTGCTCACTAGTTTACTTGCGATTATTTTTGGCATCATTGCTTTAGTCACAATTTCTAACAATAAGGATGCGCTAAAGGGTGGTGGCTTAGCTATCAGCGGTTTGATTCTAGGTATAGTCGGTATAATTATAATCCCAATTATTGCTATCCTTGCAGCTATAGCTATACCTAATTTTCTAAGAGTTAAAGTGAACGCTCAAGATGCTGCTGCCGAGTTAAGAGTAAAGACCATATCTATTGCCATTCAAGCATATGCAGCCGCAAATGACGGTAAATATCCTTCGAAGTTAGATGAGCTTATATCTTCAGAGCCGCCTTATCTATCTGATATATACCGCGATAAAATAGCGAGTGGATATTCTTATTTTATAGATTTCAATAGTAATAGTTATACTATTAAAGCAGAACCAGAAACCTGTTTTGTGACCGGAACAAAGGTTTTTATGGACCGTAACGGAGAACTATCAGAAGAAAACTGTAGATAGTCTTTCAAAAGTTATAATTTATCTAACTAGCGTATTATATGGAGTAAATTTGGAGGTATATGAAAAATAGATTTTTGATTACGTTGGTTTCACTGATATTTTTCTTGAGCGGTTGCGTTACATTAGGCAATAAAAGCAAAGACAAGTTAAAGAAACCTCCCCAGATATATAAAGTTGATCTGAATAACGATTTAATGGAAGAAATTATTGAGGTCAAAGACGGCTTTGACACTGGTGTTGATACCACCATAGTAATCACAAAACAAGATAAAAGCAAGATAGACAGCTTAACTGTTTACGGAAAATTCACAAAAGTTGAATTTATCGATTTAAACGAAGATGGCTATAAGCAAATAGCATTATTCTATGAAGGTAAAGATAATTCCAGTAAATTAACTATCTACAATTTGAAAAATAATAAGCTGACTAAGATATTTACTATAGAAAATAAATGCGGGATAGATACTGATTTTAGCTCGGTTTTAGCCAGAATAAAAGTAGGCAAATCCAAAGCTGGCCAAAGCGATTGCTCCGCGAATTACCCAGAGGATTGGGAGATTTGGGTTTGGAGCGGCGATAAGTTTATAAAAGAAAAATGAAGCTCCGCCCCGAAAAGCCGGGGCGGTTTCCTGTATCCGCTACGAGCGGAGCAGCTTGTCCCGACTATTTCGTCGGGAAAATCCCTGCCTGCCGGCAGGCAGGCCGACCACGCTTTGCATTATCCCCGACGTTACATCGGGTAGGTTTTATCGCGTCGGGATAAACAAATCCGTCAATTAATCTTCAACTTTTTTATGGTATAGGAAAGTATACCCTAAAGGGCACAAGTAAAACTTTCCTAACCACTGAAAATAACCTAAATAGTTATTACCGAAGGTAATTTTCTTGAATTATTCATACCATAATCTAAATTCAATCTGTGTAATCATAAATAATTTTACTTGACAAAATGATACCAATATGGTATCTTTTTAATTAAATAAGGGAGGTGAGTTATGAGAGTAACGATAAGATACATGTTACGTCCGGTAGCGCATTGTAAAGAAGGTTGCTGTAATCTGTCCCGGGCACGACATTAAACTACCTGGATAGATAACAGATGACAGAGTACAGAAAAATCTGTCATCTGTACTCTGTTTTCTATTATAGTTTTCTAATTTCGACCTAAACAAGAATATGAAACTAATTACCCGAGATACGGATTATGCCTTGCGCGCGGTATGTTTTATTGCAAAATGTAAAAATACCAAGATTTCGGTCGCAGATTTAGTCAGAGAGCTTAAAATGCCTCGGCCTTTCTTGAGGAAAATTCTACAGACGCTAGGTATGCGAGGAATTCTTAAATCGTCTAAAGGAAAAGGCGGAGGATTCTTGCTCGCTAAGCCTGGCAGCGATATATTTTTGACAGATTTAATCAAGATATTTCAAGGTCCTTTAAAACTAAACGAGTGTCTTTTTAAAAAGATGCAGTGCCCAAACATAAGGCGCTGCGCGTTAAGAAGAAAATTAGACGCTATTGAGCAATACGTAGTTAAAAAACTAGAAAATATTACCGTCGCTTCTTTGCTGTAATGGTAATAGCTATGGCAAAACGAAAAATTATAAAAATTGACGAAAAAAAGTGTAATGGCTGCGGCCTATGTATTCCTAATTGCCCCGAGGGTGCGATGCAGATTATTAACGGTAAAGCACGGCTTGTCAGCGATTTGTTTTGCGACGGCCTTGGGGCATGCATAGGCAAATGCCCAAAAGGAGCAATCTTTGTAGAAGAGCGGGAAGCAAAGGATTATGATGAGAAAAAAGTTATGGAAAATATCGTAAAACAGGGAAAAGAAACAATAGCTGCCCATCTTAAACATTTAAAAGAGCATGGGCAAAAGCAATACCTGCAAGAGGCTTTAGATTTTTTGAAGGCTAAAGCAATAACAATACCCAAAGAGGAGATTATGTCTAAAAATGAGTGTGGCTGCCCAGGTTCGAAAATGATTGATATAAAACGTAAAACAAAAAATATCAATGGGCAACCGCAGCGGTTACATTCCGAACTAAGACAATGGCCTATACAACTGCATTTACTTAACCCCAGCGCCCCATATTTTAAAGAAGCAAACCTTCTTATTGCAGCCGATTGCGTATCTTTTAGCTATGCTAATTTCCACCAGCGGCTTTTAAAAGGAAAAATCCTTATCATTTTTTGCCCAAAGTTAGACAACGCAAAAGATGTTTATGTTGAGAAGTTGACTCAAATTATTAAGAATAACGAGATTAAGTCACTAACGTTAGTGCATATGGAGGTGCCTTGTTGTTTTGGCTTAGTGAGCATTGCTGAGGAAGCTGTCAAGGCTTTAGGCAAAAATATAATTATTAAAAATTACACAATTTCTATTAAGGGCGATATAATCTAATATATTATTACAAAGGGGGCACCAATGACAATGTTTTGTAGGCAATGTGAACAGACAGCAAAAGGTACAGGTTGTACGGTTAAGGGAGTTTGCGGAAAACCTAGTGAGGCGGCAATCCTGCAGGATCTTTTAATCCATAGTTTAAAAGGCATCGCTGTCTACGGCAAACTTTTACGGGATTTAGGCATAAAAGATAAAGATGCTGATTCATTCGTTATGCAAGGCCTGTTTACCACAGTTACTAACGTGAACTTTTCATCAGAGAAAATCGCCGAAATTATTTATAAATCATGCGAGATAAAACAAAAGTTGTTAAATAAATTTTTGGAGGAATATAAAAATAAAAATTTTGAAGAAAAATTGTCCGAAGTGGTTAGCTTCAAGGCTGCTACGACTTTAGACGGATTACTTAAGCAAGGCGAGAGTGTCGGTGTATTAGCAGGAAACGTAGACGAAGACATAAGGAGTTTACGTGAAATAATTTTGTATGGTTTAAAGGGAATGGCTGCTTATGCTGATCATGCATCTATATTAGGTAAAGACGATGAAGAGGTAAGTTTTTTCTTTTATAAAGGGTTATCGGCATTGCTAGATAATAATTTAGGTGTGAATGATTACATTAATTTAATTATGGAGCTTGGGCAGGTGAATTTAAAGTGTATGGAAATGTTAGATAAAGCCCATACCGAACATTTTGGCAGTCCTATGCCGACTAAAGTATTTTTAGGCATAAAAAAAGGGCCGGCGATTATTGTTTCCGGTCACGATTTGTCCGATTTAAAACAACTACTTTTGCAAACAGAAGGAACAAGTGTCAATATCTATACCCATGGAGAAATGTTACCCGCTCACGGCTACCCCGGTTTGAAAAAACATCCGCATTTAGCCGGCCATTTTGGGACTGCTTGGCAGAACCAGCAGAAAGAATTTGCCCAAGTTCCGGCAGCGATACTTATGACTACTAATTGTATTCAAGAACCGCGTCCTTCCTATAAAGATAAGATATTTACTACCGGTTTGGTCGCTTGGCCCGGTGTAGAGCACATTACGGCTAAAGGCGGTAAGAAGGATTTTCGTAAAGTTGTCGAAAAAGCAAAATCACTGGGTGGCTTTAAAGAGGATGCGATAGAAAAAGAAATTCTTGTGGGATTCGGCCATCATACGGTTTTAAGCTTAGCAAATAAGATAGTGGAAGCAGTTAATGCAAAGAACATAAAACATTTCTTTTTAGTTGGCGGCTGCGACGGCGCAAAGCCGGGGAGAAATTACTATACAGAATTCGCCGCGCAAGTGCCTAAAGATTGCATAATCCTTACCCTTGCCTGCGGTAAATTTAGATTTAACAGGTTAGATTTCGGCTATATTGGGGATTTTCCAAGGTTACTCGATTGCGGCCAATGTAATGATGCCTACTCCGCAATTAAAATTGCGATTAGCTTAGCAAACGCGTTTAAATGCAGCGTAAATGATTTACCTTTATCTTTAGTTCTTTCCTGGTATGAACAAAAAGCCGTATGTATTTTACTGACTTTACTGTCGCTAGGCATAAAAAATATTCGTTTGGGGCCGACACTCCCGGCTTTTATTTCCCCAAATGTATTAAAAGTCTTGGTTGAGCAGTTTAATATAAAATCCATGACAACACCGGATAACGATTTAAAAGAAATATTGCATATATAAAATTCAAGGTGTAAACTAAAGGTGTTCTAAAATGAAGGAAATAACAAGGCTTATTAAAGGATTGCAACCGCAGATAGTCACAGATAAAGACTGCAGATGGCGCAGATAAAATATCTGCGTAATTTGTGGGACCGAAGGCCCATCGGCGCAATCTACGGTTACAAAGGAGGTACATTATGATGATGGCTATGGGACGAGGAGCAGTTTTGTTTTCGCTTATTCCAACAACTTTGTTACTTACGGTTAGTTTCTTTGTGCTGGTGGTTTTACGTAAGCTCCAGGAACAGGGATTGAAAATGTTTGGTTATGTTATTGTTGCGCTTTTATGGCTCGGAGCACTTATAACATTTTCCGCAGGTATTTATGCAACAGCTAAAGGAAGATGCCCGATGATGTTCAAGATGCACCATGCCAAGGGTGCTGGTATGATGGATAGGATGCCTTTAAAACAAGGTAAACCCTGCCCAATGGGAGAGCAGTCCGAAGGTAAATAAGCACAGTACAAATTATACGAATAGAAAAAATAGCCTACACGTAAAGTTCATATCTTTTCCAGGCACTACTTTTAGTCCGAGTTCTTAGGGTAATACTATGTCAAATTTCCCGGTGGCTTTAGAAAAAGAAAAAGCATTACTTGAGAAAATGTCTCGCCTCGGCATCCGGGAAAAAGATATTGTAGAAAAATTTATAAAAAGCAGCGGACCCGGCGGCCAGAACGTAAACAAAACTTCAACCTGCGTATACCTAAAGCATATCCCCACAGGTATTGAAATAAAATGTCAACGAGAACGCTCCCAGAGCCTTAACCGCTATTTTGCGCGTAAACTTCTTGTGAATAAAATCGAAAGCATGGTTTTGGGGCGCTTGTCTGGGGAACGCCGGCGTATAGAAAAAATCAGGCGTCAGAAGCGTAAAAGGTCTAAGAGAGCAAAACTTAAAATATTAGAAGCCAAGCATAAAAATTCTGAGAAAAAACGCTTTCGTGCGCCGCTACGCGAGATGGAATAATATCAGAGCGTAATTAGTGGCTCAAAATAAAGAGGTCTAATATATGATAAAAAAAGTGATTATAACAGGGCTGATTGTGTGTGGTATTTTTATTGTGTATCAAAAGTTTATCGCACCCAACTCAAAATCATTTTTAAATAGGCAATCCACCATAGATTTCATGGGGACAAGTACCCCTGGCGTTAATAAGATAACAAAAAATAAATAATAAAGTTATGCGGTTTTTTTATATGGGAAGATAGAATTTGAAGAGGTTGATTAATCCAGCCATAGTTGGTTTTATTACTTTTCTTATTCTAAAAACCACTACTTTTGGGTGGAGATTCTCTTCTAGCCAATATCCTCAAGTAAAACCACAAAATAATTTACTTACCGAAAACTTGAAAAGACATGTTTATAAAATTTCTCACGAAATAGGAATCCGTGATATGTGGAATTACAACGGTCTTGTTAAGGCCGCTAGCTATATTAGCGAACAATTTAATAGCTACGGATATGATATTGAATTTCAAGATTATATTGTTGAAAATAAAAAAGTGAGGAATATAATTGCTACCAAAAAAGGCGCAAAATTTCCTGATGAAATTGTTATTGTGGGTGCTCACTATGATTCTTGTGCTAACCCCGGAGCTGACGATAACGCTAGCGGGATAGCGGGGCTTTTAGAATTAGCGAGACTAATGGCTGATAAAAGAGTTAATCGCACGGTTAAATTCGTTGCATTCGTTAACGAAGAACCGCCCTTTTTTAAGACTAAAGATATGGGTAGTTACGTTTACGCTAAAGATGCAAAAGCAAAAAAGGAAAATATAAAAATATTCATTAATTTAGAATCGATAGGATACTACACAAATAAAATCAATTCGCAAAGATACCCTATAATTCTTGGGATGTTTTATCCCAACAGAGGCAATTGTATTTCCATAATTAGCAATATGCGATCCGGTAGCTTAGCAAAAAAGTTGAAATCGGTATTTAGCAGATATTCCAATTTTCCAATGGAATTATCAATAATGTTTGATTTTATCGGCGGGATAGATTTTAGTGATCATTGGCAGTTTTGGCGAGAGGGTTACACCGCGGTTATGGTTACCGATACGGCATTTTTTAGAAATCCCTATTATCATACAGATTTAGATACATGGGAAAAATTGGATTATGAAAAAATGGCTTGTGTTGTTGAAGGGCTTAGCTACGCCATAGCCGAACTTACCAACGACGACTAAATTGGAAGCGTTTTTATACGACTTATAATTCAATAAAATCAATGGTTCTTCATACCTCTGTTTTAATTCTTAGATATTTTTTTCGTCCCCTCCTTGAAAAACAAAAAAAAATGTGCTATATCTAAGATGAAAGAGTGAATGTGCAAAGTGACAAATTGACAATTTGGTGTTTTAACCTACTGATAAAGGCAAACTCCGAGCAATCGGAGGACGCAAAGCTACCTGCCCTGAGCGTAGTCGAAGGGTAGAGGGGTTGCCAAAGGGGAATTTAGACCTTGAGCTTGCCTCAAGGTTCTTTCTTTTTATAGCCCTAAGTTTTGCGCTTAGGGTTTTTTTATTTCAAGTGAGGCAGAAATTTCTCAAACCGAAAGGCGCAGAAAAATTGCGTAGTCGAACTTGATACTTGACATCTACCTAAAATAAACTATCAAGGTAAATGTCAAGTATCCAATTCGCAGACGGGCTACGCCCTACAATCTATGTCGCCGTAGCTCCATGAATTGTCCGCTCATTGGAGGCTTGTATGCATAATAGAGTGAAAGATATAGAAAAAGATATAAAACATCGCGTGATTACGTCATTAGACCGCAAAGAGCTGGATTTTTTAGACAAACTGGGTAAAGACGCGCTTTTCTCTACCGGTCATAAACTTTCCTATAATGATATTTTGCGTAGTTTGATAGATTTTGTTATGGAAATAGGGCTTTCTGCAGATAAAGTAGATTCCGAAAAAGCTTTTAAAGAAAAAATATTACGCCAGGTAAAGAATATACAAAAGGGGATAAATTTTGAGAATAAAAATAACGATTTCAAGCCAAAGGAGGTGTGAGATGAGGAACGTGTTTTTGACCATTTTTGTCGTGGCCGTTATATTACCTATTGTTATTGTTTATTCGCAGCCAGCGCAGAAACCAAACATATCCGCGTCATCCGTGAGCACCGTTGATGCTTATCGCAGTGCACCATTAAAAGCGCATCAAGAATCTTTGCAATCCTTTAATGCCGGGAACGAGATATATAAAAACGATTCTCCGGTGACTAAAATGAGCACCGGTATAGTTAATGCGACTACTTCTTGGGTAGACGTACCTGCGAAAATTAGCGAAGAATCAGGGAAGTCAAATCCTTTAGTAGGCTGGACTTTGGGATTTGGGGAAGGCCTAGTTACTGGCGTAGCGCGCACAGGGGCGGGAATAATTGATATCGTAACTTTTGCATTACCGCCTTATGACGAGCCCTTAATAGAGCCAGAGCATAAAGTGGAGAAACCTGACGAAGGGTTTAAGATAGATATTTTAAAATGGTAGGCGACAGCGCCCCGACATAACATCGGGGCGGTCTTCTTCATCTGGAAAAATAGCCAACCTTTAATATAAAATTAACCTTATTTTATCTTGCAACCTCTTTCTATTTTTGAGAAAATAAAACTAATTCTTATGGTTGTTGCGCCCAGTTTTCGCGTTAGTAAAATACGCGCTAACATTTCTGGGTTAAGCTATCAGCAAATATGAACTACATGCATAATTTCACCAAAACTAAAAAAACGTATCGGTATTTCTATATTGCTTAGTTTTTTTATGGTATAGGAAAGTATACCCTAAAGGGCACAAGTAAAACTTTCCTATACCACTGAAACTTCGCAAAGAAGGGTCCTGAGTTCGCCAACGAAGTTGGCGAACGAAGTTTCTTGTAACCGCAATAGAGGTATTAGGCGGGATATTCTCGGCTAGTCCAACAGGACACCCTGTTGGGTAGCCTCGCGCTCATCTCAGATGCTTTACATAATTTTAGCGATACCGTAGTTGTGTATTTATAGTTAGCGATATTACCAGAAAGGGGAATTGACTATTGAAGTCGAAATACATATATATTAGCGTTAGTATACTTTTAGTTATTTTATTTTCGCTGCTGCTACTACCTTTCTTTAGATTGCCTCAAGAAAGAAAGAAAATAAATATTTCGGGTAAAGAGATTTCTGTTTGGGTGGCTAGAACCGATAAAGAACGCGAGCAAGGACTACAGAATATTATGTGGCTACCAAAAAATACGGGTATGCTTTTTATTTTTTCTAAGCAAAGCAACCGTTGCTTCTGGAACAAGAATACTTTTTTAAAACTTAAATTAATCTTCTTAAAAGAAGGTAAAGAGGTAAAAGCTAGCCATCTTTCTTCTATATGGGAAGGCAAAAAGACTATTTGCTCAGACTTACCGGTTGACTCTGTGCTTGAGTTGGTATGTGAATAGCGCTAATATTATCAATAAACCCAATTTTTGCCTGCGCCTTGCGCGAGCAAAAGCATCCGAAGGACAAATTTTGGATTCAGCCATTTAGTTATCTGATCAACCAGTCTCCGCGGCTTGCCGCGGAGACTGATTGATTCTTCTTAAAAAGATAAATTCCTTACTTGCTATTTAAGAAATTATTAAGTTCGCCTATCTCGCCGTTTCAAAGACTTATCCGCCTTCGCAGAAAACCATCTCGACGTAATGTCGGGGTGGATGTCATGCCAGAGGCAGATCCGCCCTTTGCGCCCCAGGCGCATCCGTCCTCTTGCGCCAGAGGCGCATCAGCCTCAGGCTGAGGCGGAGGCGATTCTGCTATAGCGTCTACCTACCGACTTGTCCTTCGTAGCTTTAGCGAAGGAGGAAGCTTTGTCTCCCGAGGCGCCTGCCTGCCGGCAGGCAGGGATTCGCCTTTGGCGAAAGCGTAGGCAGGGATTTTGCCGCAGCAGTTGAAGATACTAAGGGCGTTAACCCATAGAGCTTCATTGCTTTTAGCGTTCTATTTTATGTTAAGGCTTACTTTTTTATGGTATAGGAAAGTATACCCTAGGGGGCACAAGTAAAACTTTCCTAACCACTGAGAATAACCTAAATAGTTATTACCGAAGGTAATTTTCTTGAATATGTAGTTTGAGGGGATTTAGTTTGACATATATAGGTATATTTTATATAATCTAACAATATGAACATCGAAAAGTTAAATAAAATTAGCGAAAATTTTGGCTATCCGTTTCTGGAGAATAGCTTTCCGAAGCCCTTTAGTATCAAAGAAATTTTGGATAATTTTGAGGAAAATAAGCAGGTTAGCGTTGCCGGAAGGCTGGTTACTAAGCGGGAACACGGAAAATCTAGCTTTGCTCATATAATTGACCATACAGGTAAACTTCAAATATACGCCCAGCTCAATACTTTGGGTAAATATTATGAACTTTTTAAGGATTTGGATATTGGCGATATCATTGGCGTAAAGGGTAAACTTTTTAAGACGCGAACAGGCGAATTCACGGTTCTTGTTGAAGATTTAAAGCTATTATCGAAAGCCCTAAGGCCTTTACCTGAAAAATGGCACGGGCTAAAAGATATTGAAGTAAGATATAGACAGCGTTACCTTGACCTAATAGCTAACCCCCAAGTCAAAGAAGTTTTTATGAAACGTTCCCTTATAATTTCTTTGATCAGGGATTTTTTCAATAATCTTGGATATATAGAAGTAGAAACGCCAATGTTACACCCTATTGCAGGGGGAGCCAGCGGTAAGCCTTTCCTTACGCATCATAACGCTAATGATTGCGATGTATATTTAAGAATTGCACCAGAGCTTTATCTCAAAAGGCTACTAGTGGGTGGATTGGAAAAGATATATGAAATAAATAGAAGTTTTCGTAACGAAGGCATATCTACGCGTCATTCCCCGGAGTTTACTATGCTTGAGGCTTATTGTGCCTATAACGATTATGAATATATGATGAAAATTTGCGAAGACTTAATTTCACGGCTTACAAAGGAGATTAACTCTTCTTTAGTTATTGAGTATCAAGGGACAAAAATAGATTTTACCCCGCCTTGGCAGAGGATTTCGTTTGCGCAGATTTTTAATAAGGAATTTGGTATTGAGCCAAATGATTCGCAAGAAGTATTTTTAGGAAAAATTACAAAGAGACTAGACTTATCTTCTAAAGGTTTAAGCCGTAACCAGATTTTGAATATTACAGAAGAGCTTATTGAAAAATATTACCCTAAAGATAAACCAGTATTTATTGTCGATTTTTTTACATGGACTTCGCCATTAGCAAAAAAGAAAAAAGACAATGTGTATCTTGTGGAGCGTTTTGAATTATTTATATCTGGCCTAGAGGTTGCTAACGCATATTCAGAGCTCAATGACCCTATCGAACAGAGGGAACGTTTCCGGAAGCAATTGGAAATAGAAGAGGAACTTCCTAAAAAAATAGATAATGACTTTCTTTTAAGTCTGGAATATGCAATGCCTCCCGCGACAGGTTTAGGTATAGGCATAGATAGGTTGGTTATGGTTCTTCTCAACCAGCCTTCAATAAGAGACGTAATTCTTTTTCCGCTTCTTAAACCCTTTGAAAACACAGATGAACACAGATAAAAGACCGCAGATAATCACAGATATTAATCTGTGCCTATCTGTGATACGCATCTGTGCTAATCTGTGTATAAAAATATGATGATAGAGTTATATTTAGCTAGACGTTATCTTTTTAGGGGTAGAGCCAAACACATTTCTTTTATCGGCATCGTTGCTTGTCTAGGAGTTACGGTAGGCGTAGCGGCTCTTATTATAGTAATTTCAGTGATGAATGGTTTTGACCGCGACTTAATGGATAGATTGCTTAAGTTCAACTACCATCTAAACATATTTAGCGCGGAAAATAACATACTGCCCCAGGTGAAAAACTTTGTGGACAAAATAGCTTTAGTAGAAAATACTTCTCTTATTGCCCAGACACAGATTTTTGCCAAAATCGATAAATATGTTTATCCTTTGTATGTTAAAGGTATTGATTTTAGTAACGAAAGCGAACGTAAGCTCTTTTTCAGCTACGTAAAGGAAGATTCTAAGATAGATGGTTTTTTTGTTGGCGAAGGGTTAAAAAGTAGACTGGCACCTTTTGAACAAGTAGAGTATTACCCCTTAGACAAAACATTTAAGTTAAAAACAGAAAAGATTCGTGGTTTCTTTAGGATGGGGCTTTATGATATCGATAACGTCTATATTATCACTGATTTAGAAAAAGCACGGAGTTTATCTGAAAATTATACTCTCTCTTTAGGCATAAGGTTGAAAAACCCTTACGATGCGACTAGCGTTAAAAACGCGATAAAACATAAGTTTACAGAAGGTGTTTATATAAATACGTGGATGGATAATCAAGTTTTACTTTCAGCTCTTAAATTAGAAAAGTTGACCATGTTTGTTCTCTTAAGTTTAATAACTTTAGTTGCTTCTTTTAATATTTTTGCGACATTGACTGTGAAAGTAGTCGAAAAAACTAAAGATATCGGTATTCTAAAAGCACTGGGTTTTACAAGTAGAAGAATTTTAGCCATATTTAGTTTGCAAGGCTTACTTTTGGGTTTTATCGGCGTTTTAAGCGGTACAGCATTGGGTTTAGGCTTATGCTTACTTTTACAAAAATATCATTTCATAAAGATACCGGTTGGCATTTACGCTATAGAGCACTTGCCTATATATATAAATTACCGTGATATTGTTTTTATCGCTCTCTTGGGGCTTCTGTTCTCTTTTATTTCGAGTTTATTTCCTGCAATAAGGGCATCGAAATTACCGCCATCAGAGGCATTGAGATATGAATAAAATAGCGAGACTTAAAATAACCAAGCTCCAAGAAACAATAACCAAACAATGACCAATAACCAAATTACAATAATCAAATTTCCTTGTTTGGTTATTGGATGTTGAATATTGAAATTTGCTTGGTGATTGTATCTTGGTTATTGATTATTTAATTTCTCTTTATTTTCTAATTATAATGAATAACTTATTAGAAGTAACTTCGCTAACAAAGATTTACCATAACGGCAGAGAAAATGTCACTGCTGTAAAGAATATTTTGCTTTCGCTTGTCGAAGAGGACTATTTGGCAATCGTAGGGCCTTCCGGGGCAGGTAAGTCTACACTTTTACATATTATGGGTGGGCTAGATATTCCTAGTGAAGGCAAAGTTTTATTTAGGAGTAGCGATATATATCAAAAGAAAGATAAAGAACTTTCTTTATGGCGCAATAAAACTATTGGTTTCGTTTTCCAATTTTATCATTTGATAGAAGAACTGAATGTTTTAGAAAATATTGCCATAGCGGCATCGCTTAAGGAAAGAAAATTTTCTTTAAAAAAGGCTCAAGAATTGTTAGAATATTTAAATATAGACAATAGAAAGAACTTTTTTCCATCTCAGCTTAGCGGAGGGGAAAAACAAAAGGTGGCTATTGCCAGAGCTTTAGCTAATGATCCGGAAATTGTTCTTTGTGATGAACCAACGGGAAATTTAGATAAAGATTCGCAAGATAAGGTGGTTGAACTGCTAGAGAGGTTGAATAAAGAAAAGAAAAAGACAATTGTGCTAGTTACTCACAATTTAGAGTTGGCTAGAAGAGCAAAGCGTATTGTATTTATAAAAGGCGGGGAGATAGTTAAATGAGACTTGCCCCGATTGTATCGGGGCCTAGTTCGAATTTACCCCACACCCAGAGAGAAGGGTGCGGAGTATTTGTATTTTTGAAAATAAATATGGTAAACCTTATGCCTTAGGGGCGTGAAATGTAACCGCTGGGTGTGGGGTTTAATTCGCAGACGGCAGTAGCCTACGATTTATGTTCGCCGTAGCTCCATGAGTCGTCTGCTCATTAAAGGAGGAAGTTATGAAGGTATATCTAAATGGAAAATTGGTGGATAAAAACGAAGCAAAAGTTTCTGTTTTTGATCACGGATTTTTATATGGCGATGGAGTCTTTGAGGGCATAAGAGCGTACAATTGTTTAATTTTTAAGCTTAGAGAACATATCGAAAGACTTTTTGAGTCAGCGCACTCTATCATGTTAGATATTCATTTGAGCAAAGAAAAGATGATTGAGGCGGTGATAGCGACACTTCGGGCAAATCAGTTAAATGACGCTTATATAAGGCTAATTGTTTCCCGCGGCGAAGGAGATTTAGGGTTAGACCCTAGAAAATGTAAAGGCAACGAGACCATAGTTATGATTACAGACAAAATTGTTTTTTATCCGGCGAAACTTTACAAAGAAGGTATGGATATTATTACGGTTCCTACCATCAGAAATGTTCCGGAGGCTTTAAACCCTCAAATCAAATCCTTGAATTATTTGAATAATATTTTAGCTAAGATTGAAGCAATTAACTCTGGTTATCAAGAGGCGTTAATGTTAGACCATCTTGGTTACGTTGCCGAATGTACAGGGGATAATATTTTTGTGGTTGAAAAAGGAGAGCTTTATACGCCACCCCAATGTATGGGTACGCTGCGGGGTATCACCAGAGACGCCGTTTTACACATTGCGAAGCGGCTTAAGATTTCTACGCATGAACATGTTTTAACGCGGCACGAACTTTACAATAGCGATGAATGTTTTTTAACCGGAACTGCCGCAGAAATTATTCCTGTGGTAAAAGTTGACGGGAGAAAAATCGGTGAAGGTAAACCCGGCAAAGCTACTAAATTATTAATGCAGGAATTTCATAAATTTACAAAAACCGACGGAGTAAAATACACACTGTAACGCATAGCGCA
>JAUYCY010000047.1 GCA_030692055.1 Candidatus Omnitrophota bacterium
AGTTAATTAAAAACAGTTCGCGCTTAAAAAAAGAAGTATGCCTGCCCTCGCCTACTTCTGGCAGGCAAGGAAGTTCGGCAGAAGTAGCGGTAAGCATTTCTTTTTTTATACCTAAACCGCATACTTATTGGGAAAGAGAAGGCATGGTTGACGTTGCCCTTTTAGAAAAAAGGCAAAATCTGCTGAAAAGTAAGATTGCCCAAAGTAAAAAAATTAAATTGAAGTTTCATAATTTAAACCTAAGTTATTTAGAAGCGATTTTATCCCGCGGTGACCGGAGATTGTCTTCGCTTATCGAGTCGGCATTTAAGGCGGGAGCAAGGCTTGATTCCTGGTATGAGTATTTTCAATTTAGTCTCTGGCAGGAAGCTTTTAAAAAATGCGGTATTGAGGCGGAATTTTATTTACGGGCACGCTCACCCCATGAAATTTTACCTTGGCAGTTTATAGGCATTTAGAATATTTTTTCTTTACATTTGTTTCAATACTATAGTATTATATATGTTCTAAGTAATTTAGCTTAACGCTAGCCTTTTTAAAAGAAAGGAGTGCTTAATTATGCGCCCGCAAGACTGGTTTAGAAAGCTGTCTCTTTTACCCCGCCCTTTACGTTACAAATTAATGGTTGCTTTTAGCCTGATGTCGGTAATCCCTCTTTTAATTACCGGATATTTAGTTACTACCTATATTTTTCCCACAAATACGGACATAGGCAATGTCAGTTTAATAATCGCCATTTGTGTTTTTATCGCTATTTTAGGGCTTATCCTAGCCAAAGGCATGATTGACCCGATAGCTAAATTAGCTAATCATGCTAGGATACTTGCCCGGGGAGATTTTGAAACCAGCTTATTGGATATTAAGCGCGAAGATGAAATCGGCGATTTAAGCATTTCCTTGAATGCAATTACCCGCCGGATTAAAGATAATATGGAAGAGCTTAGAAACTACGGAGAAAAAACCAAAGAGATTAATTTAGATATCCATAAAAAAGTTTTAGCCCTTTCCAGCTTATTGCAAATAGGAAACCTTATTTCTACCAAAGCTAAAATAGAGGAAATTCTTAACTTGGTTACCGAACGCATTGCCCAAGTATTAGATGCCAAAATATCTTTCTTTATGATGCTCAATGAAGCGGCTAATCAATTAGAGTTCAAATCCGCTTATCAGATGGACCCGGCTTTCGTTGCTATCTACAAGGCTAAATTGGGGAACACCTTTTTAGGCGAAATAGCTGATACCGGGGAAACTTTTATATTAGATAGTAAAAGGCAAAAACAGAACTTTAAGGGCGACCCTCAATTTTTATCCCAGATTGGGGTGGTTAATTTGTTGATTTTGCCGGTTACTTCGCACGGCAAAGT
>JAUYCY010000118.1 GCA_030692055.1 Candidatus Omnitrophota bacterium
TGTATACGGTAAGGCCTGGCCATAGAGAAATCATAGCAGAAAGAATGAAGCTGTCAATAGTTTTCAACATTCAAGGGCTGACCCCATATCCTCCTTTGTATACGGTAAGGCCTGGCCATAGAGAAATCATAGCAGAAAGAATGAAGCTGTCAATAGTTTTCAACATTCAAGGGCTGACCCCATATCCTCTCTTATTGGGATACAAAAGGCTTGCGAGGTTAGCGTATTTATCGTAAGTATATTTGGTAATTTGGTTTTGCGGGTCGGTGACAGCGGTAACTCTGTTTGCCGCATCAACAGTAATAATCATGTCAATAAATTCTTAAGTTATCTCCGTCCCCTAATTCTAAATTCAACATTCAAGGGCTGACCCCTTTTCCCTGTTACAAAAATTTAAGAATGTCTTTAATATAGTCTCTAGTTTGTCAGGATCACCATGTCCAATAAATTTATTTTTCGAAACCTTACAAATAATCCAATCATCATCCCCATTCTTAATATTGATTTTGCTGAAATTTTTATCCGCACATTTTGTATCATTTAAATCTATTTCCACACTCCATCCCGGGTTATCTAAAGTTTCAATCTCTATTCCATATGAATGTTCCCAATCTCCATTGCAATTACTCTTATACCAATCTTGAATCTTTTTAATAATATCCATTCGCTCTCCCACATTACACCACTTTTTTTAAAATTAGCTAGTCGGAGCTTCTCCTGCGCCCCCATATTGCCATTTACCCGGTATCCACTTTTCTATTTTAGGATTCCAGTTATAATCTCGATAATGCCAATGTACAGGCTCTTTTCTATCTATCTCTTCATCATAATGAGATCTTGACGGAGGCTTATCATTCCGAAAGTCTCGTTGTGGTTTTTCCGACTTAGGATTATCGTCTTTTGGTCCCCCTCCTTCTTCTCCCGTCACTCCTTCACTCTTTTTCTTATTATCAGGAGACTGGGCATTTTCTCCGGGGGTGGGGATGCGTGGAGAAATTGGATAAAAATCTGTTGGAGTAAGCGGTATGAAAGTTCCTGAAATATTTTGAGAAAGACCTGTTGGAGTACGTGGTATTAAAATTCCTGAAGTATAAGGTGTCATTATTTCTTGAAAGCCATAAGGATCAATATAGTTTATCGGATCATTATTACAATACACATACATATTCGGCCCATCAACCATACCCATTGGGTCAGGAGTGATGAAGCGGCCGATGCGTGGGTCGTAGTAACGTGCGCCAAAGTAAACTAATCCTGTCGTATCCTGTTCTTTAGTTAAGAATTGGCGATTGTTAGGCGTTGTGCCGGTAGAAGTAATTATATTGCCAAAACTGTCATAGGCATAGAAATTAAGTTTCGCTGAAGAAGGATTTGAAGTAGTTGTTACGCTTCCTAAACTATCGTAATGATAATACTGTTGACTGTTGACTGTGGACTGTTGACTGATAATGCCACCAATGCCTCCAAAACTATTGGGGTTACGCAGATAGCTTCTATTGGTAACTTGTGAAGCATTTCTTTCGATAATGCTATTTGAGCCATCATAGAGGAAATTGGTTATTGTTCCGGTTGAGCTTACTTGTACGCGGTTTCCTCCTCCATCATACTTATAGATTTCATTTGGTTCGACTTCGCTCACCACAGGTAAACCGGTAGCAGTGACTTTATTTAAGCGGTTTAAGCAGTCATAGGAGAGGTCTTGGGGGTTACCTACGCTTGGTGAAGATTTAATTAAGTTTCCATTAAGGTCGTAGTAATAATTGGTATAGACTAAACTTGTGGTCTCTTTGGTTAATTGGTTTAAGTTGTTATAGGTATAGGCAGTGGCAATACCGTTTGCATTTTTGGTCAAGCGGTTACCTGCGGCATCATACGTATAGGCGATTTGGTAAGGGGTATTAGCTGAGGTACGTTTCTCATTGGTTAATTGGTTAAGAGCATCATACGTATATTCATACGTTGCGTCAGGGCTGACAGTCTTGGTTTTTCGATAAAGCGCATCGTAATAATAATTGAATTCAGAGAATTTGGTATAAGGTGTGGTTGTGCGTTGGTTGATGAGCTTTCCCAGGCGGTTAAGAGAGTCGTACTTATAAATGCTTCCTGTTTTATTAGGATAGGTTGAGGTTGCAAGATTGCCGTATTTATCGTAGGTGTACTTGGTAACTTGGTTTTGCGGGTCAGTAATAGCGGTGATTCTATTTGCCGCGTCATAAGCGTATTTGGTGAGTTTGTTGTCCGGGTCAAGCATGGTTTTACGGTTGCCAAGAGAGTCATAGGTGTAAGTAACGGTATCGTTACTGGATGGGCCGTCAACGCTAAGGAGCTCGCTTGTGGCATCATAGGTGTAGTTGGTCACGCCCTGCTGCCAGTCAGTCATGGAGATTGCTCTGCTTAAGTCATCGTAGGTAAAGCGTATGTTTACATCAGGGCCATTTAGAGTCTCGAGGCGGTTTAGCTCATCATAAGAGTAGTTTATTACCTGGCCTTTGGGGTCGGTTTCTTTGACGCGGTTAGAGACAGCATCATAGAAGTAGTTCCATTTGTAGTTTGCGCTATCGGTTTTGGTAATTAAGAGGTTTAATTCATCGTAGCTAAACTGGGTCAGGTTATTCTTCTGGTCTTTTATGGAGATAGGGTTTCCTTCGGTATCATAGGTATAGGTTATGACGCCACCTAAGGGATCGCTGAGGCTTAAGGGTTTAGCTGCAGCGTCATAGGTATAGGTTGTGGTTTTACCTTGCGCATTGGTTACGGTGAGTAAGTTATCCATCCCGTCATAGGAAAATAGGTTGGTTGATACCTTATCCGGCAGATTGATTTTAATTAAACGGTTCAACTCATCGTAATAATACCTGGTTATATTGGCTCTTGGGTCGGTTGAGGTTATTTTATTGCCTATTACGTCATAGGTAAATTTTATGGTTATGCCGGCTAAGTCTTTAATACTTGCGATGTTTGCGTATTTATTATAGGTAAAAGAAATCTTTTTTCCCGAGGCGTTAGTGATAGTGCTTATGAGGCCTGCGGAGAGGTATTTATAAGAAGTCGCTGCGTTTAAGGTATTGATGGCTTTGGTTAGGTTTCCTTTGGTATCGTAGGTGTATGTAGCAAGCTTACCCAAAGCATCAGTTGTACTGGTTGGATTACAGAAGGTAAGCTCGTAGGTAGAGGTGGTTATCGCGCCAAGAGGATCGGTTAATTTGATAAGGTTTCCTTTTGTATCATACTCCATTATTACAGTGTGGCCCAAGGCATCAGTGCGGGAAATAAGGTTAAGGTTGTTATCCCAGGTTGATTTGGTGTGGTTATTGTGGCTATCCACGACGTCAATGAGCTGGTAGTCGCTGTTGTAGTAATAGGTTGTCTGGTAGTTTTTGGAGTTCTTAACGCTGGTGCGGCTTGATTGCGGTTCAAAGGCAAGGGTTACTTTTTCGTAATTGTTTTCCCGTGAGGAAGAAGTACAGCGGTCAGAAGCGTCATAGGAAAAGGTAACTATGTTTGCCGTGGGTAAGGTTTTCTTGGTAAGATTATGGCTTGCATCGTAGGCATAGCTAAGCACTCCCCCTTTAGGGTTAGTGACACTGATAAGGTTATTATTAGCATCGTAAGCGTATTTGTAAATCTTTCCCAGAGGGTTAGTTGCTGAAATAATGCGGTTTTGGCTGTCATACGCTAAGATTACCTTGCGGCCAACAGTATCAATAATAGTCTGGAGCTGTTTTAAGGTGTTATAGGTTAAGGTTATGGTATTACTGTTGCGGTCAACTACTTTTAAGAGTTTACCTGTGGTATCGAAATAAAAGTTTGTACCAGCCTTTAAGCGCCAGGTGTAGCCGCTGGTGGTTTTGGTAAGCGTAGAATATTCTCCTCGTTGAGGAGTGAAAATACCGCCTGAGTCATCACGAAAGATAGTCTCTCTGCCCTGGTCATCCCTTATCCTGATAAGCTTATTTGCGGAATCAACAAATAAGAAGATATTGTAACTATGTGTCCAGCCGTATCCCAGAGGGCCGAAGTAATCATCACGGCTGTTGTAAGCGCGGCTGAAATCAAAGTTAATACCTTTGCCAGGAATACTTATATCGCCGGTATAAACATACATATTACCGGTGACAACATTGATGGGGTCACCGGTATCTTTAGCGGGGTCTTTTGAAGGGCCGAATTGGCCTTTTTCAGTTTGCTTTGGCGGAGGCGGTAGCTCAACGGTAAAATTCCAGACTGCCGGTGAAAGATCAACGTTTCCTTTTGCATCTTTGGCAGCAACAGAAAAACTATGTTGTCCTAAGGCAAGATTAGAAAAGGTAAGAGTGGTTAGGGTAGTATAGGCTTTGGGGGTTGCGTCAAACTGGTAGTAATAGCCAACAACGCCGCCATTACCGTTTATACCTTGGTAGGTAAAGCTGACCGTGCGGTCAGTGGTTGTAGCGGCAGGCTTGGCAGTGATAACGGTGTCCAGCTCGGGGAGAGACGTAATGGTAAACTTCCAAACCGCGGGTGTTAAGTCAACATTTCCTGTAGTATCTTTGGCAGCGACAGAAAAACTATGCTCACCTACGTCAAGGTTAGGAAACGTAACCGTAGCTTGAGTAGTATAAGTTTTAGGATTTGCATCAAACTGGTAATAATAGCCAACAACGCCGTGATAGTCATTTATACCGGAATAAGCGAAAGTTACGCTGCGTTCAGTGGTTGTGGCGGGAGGCTTAGAGTTTATTATTGTATCCAAGCTATTTGGTAATTTAAAACTTGCAGAAGTAGTAGCTGAACCGGTATATGTCCAGCTACGAACAAAATTACTGAAACGACGATCTTCTCCTTGGTTAGAATACGAAATATCTAAAGTCCCAACTAAATCCCTTCCTGAAACAGAGCCTGAAAAGTTATAGATATAAGTTGTTTTGTCCTTAAGGCTTTCAGAATTTTGGTCGAAAATATTTGTAACCTTGAAAATAACCGCATTACCATTCACTTTTCCAGTTAAAGTTGCGCTATTAATACCATAACTGTAGCTTCCATTTATCGAACCATCGGAATTTTGCCTGACATCCATGTAACAAAAAGGAGTCGTACCTGTGCTACCGCCTACCTGCTGAATGATCTCCCTGCCATCGCTAAAAACAAAAGTCACTGTTCCCTGGTACCACATGGGAGGATTCCAGTCAGCATCAAAATGCCAATGACCAGCTACATTGGCATTTGCAGCAAAAGAAAGGCTGGGGAAAAAGAGGCAGGAAACGAAAGCAAAAAAAATAAAGGCGATTCGAATTTTGGCAAGAGAAATAAAACCACCCTTCACGAACTAAATTTAATCACATTGGTTAAAATTGTCAAGGGATTTAACAGAGTATCTAATAACCCGAAGGGCAGAGTTCCACGGGCATGCCCGTGGGTATCTACATTCTCAACATTATTTAAGAGCATTTATGGCGCGGCGCTCAGAAGTGTATTCCTTGAAAAGATTTTGCACTTTAGATATCTCTATGAGGTCCTTCATTTTTGAAGAAAGATTAATAAGGCCTATCTTTTCTCCTGCCCCGGTTTCTTTCATGTGTTTAAAAAGATTTATAAGTATTGCTAATCCCGAAGAATCAGTTCTCTCCACGGCCTTTAAGTCAAAGAGTATATTTTTTACTTTTATCCCCGCTGTTTTACGGATAAATTCATCGCGAACTTGCATTAGATTTGCGAAAGTAACATTTCCGCAAAGGCGCACTATAGTAACGTTCTGTTGTGATTCAACTATTTCAATGTGGTTTTCTATGGTTTTATCTGCCCTTTTCATCCAGTACCTTCATAAATACATCGACTATTTTTGGGTTAAATTGTGTCCCCCTGTTTCTTACAAGCTCTTCAATCGCTTTTTCACGAGTAAGTGCGCTTCGATATGCTCGCGGAGATGTCATAGCGTCATAGGCGTCTGCAACCGATATAATTGCAGCGAAAATGTTTATATTCTCTCCAACAATTTTATCAGGATAACCGGTGCCGTCGTAGCGCTCATGGTGCTGTCTTATAATCGTTAACATTTCTGTGTTTGACAGAAATGGTTTTAATATGTCTTCGCCAATGAGAGAATGTTTTCTAATTGCTTCCCATTCTTCTTCTGTGAGGGCTTCTTTTTTGTTTAAAATATTTTCCTTAATACCTAATTTGCCGATATCGTGTAAAAGTGCCACTTCTTTTAGCAATTCGATTTTTTCCTGTGGGAAGACCATTCTTATTGCAATTTTTTGTGCATATTCCGCAACTCGTTCTGAGTGGCCGCGCGTATAGGGATCACGAGCTTCAAGGACTCGCACTAATGATTGCACCATTCCATAGAAATAATCAACTAAATTTCTGCGTGATTCTTCAAGACTCTGCGCCATTTGATTGAAGGATTTTGCGAGTTCCCGTATTTCGTCAGCCCCTTTTGTTTCTACCTGATATTGTAAATTGCCATTCGCAATATGCCGCGTTCCTGTCAATAATCTTTTAAGCGGATAGCTAATTTTTCTAGAGATCAAAATTCCCATAAGTATTGAAAAAATAACCCCAAGCATAAGCACAAATAATGCGCGTCTATGCACTTCGCGTTGCACGACATATACTTCATCCGCGGTTAGGTCGACTCCTAAAATCGCAACAGTTTTCCCCGTGGCATCGCGTATAGGAGCGTATCCGGAAAGCGTTGTCCCCCACTCGTCGATTTCCATTTTTGTATCCGCTGAAGGCCCCTCAAAAGCTTTGAGCATTGCTGGAAAACGACCGGCATTGTATAGGTCGCCGGGGTAAGAGCTTAAAAATTTCTTCTTTCCTTTTTTGGTAATAAGATTAGGGTCGACGATAAATTGCCAAGCACCCGGCTGTTTTGTTTTTGTCATGGTATAGATATATTTGATAGGCTGATTTATGCGCTGGATTTTTTTGAGTTTTTCAGCGATTATTTTATATTGTGGAGCATGTATACCGCTACGGTTTAGCGGAACTTGCATAAGCATATCAGCATCAAGCGTTAAAACCGCGGTTTGCGCGATTATTATTAATTTATTTCTTAGTTCCTTGAACTGTGCATCTAGGGCAAATCTATAAATTAAGAAATTACTTAAAGCTCCCGCAAAAAGCATTGCCAGAATAAGAATGATAGTTACCTGGAATTGAAAGCTTTTAAAATTAAGAATTTTCATTCATCCCTATAGATAGGAAATTATGATTGGCGAATTTTTGAAAGAGTCGCTTTCTGTAGATCTAAAGCCTGCGCTAGCTCTTCTTCTTTGAGATAACCAAGTTCTTTTAAGATTTCACCGAGAATAATTCCCTTTTTCCAATGAAGACTAAGCGCTTCTTCAAGTTGCTCGCCCGAGATTGCTTTTTTATCAAGTAAAATTTGGCCTAATGGTTTATAGGCTATTGAGAAATTAAGCTCTTTTTTATAAACTTGAGGGTCTAGGTGATCTTGGAGTTTAGTACTTCTTCTGTCTGCCATAAATTTACTTCCAGGCAGAGTTTTTAAATACCGTTTTATTTCCACGACTTTCTCGTTTATCTCGACGATATTTCGAAATTCCGAAGGTTTAGTCTTATTTACTACAGCCATAGTTATGCTCATAAGCGGTATCTTTTTTATTTTGTCTGTTCTGTCTTTAGCGATAATGAAGCCTTGCTCTCTATCTTTTTTGGAATAATGTAAAGGAATAAGATTATCAAACATAATGATGAAATATTGGCAAATTTCTTTATATTTCTCGGGAGTGCTTATAAATACAAAGTCATCTCCGCCGATATGCCCAATCAAGTCAGTTTTATCGCCGAATCTTTTCACAATCGTATATAAAATATAAGCCGTCTGCATGATAACCTTGTCGCCTTTAAAATACCCGTAGACATCGTTGAAGCATTTGAAGTTATCGATATCTATATGCCCGAAAGAAAACGCGGCGTCTTTTTCTAGTTTTTCGCGGATTACATCTTCAATCAGCCTTGCGCCCGGCAGTCCCGTTAGAGAACTTGAATAATGGCTATATTGAGCGCGCTTTATCGCCATCTCTATCCGCGTGCGTAAATCCAAGGGGTCAGGAGGTTTAATTAGGTAGTCATCTACGCCTTGTTTTAAGGTTAGGAGTTGTTCGCGCAGTTGGCGTTTGTTTATTAGGGTGATTATAGGTATAAAAGCAGTGATAAAGTCTTCTTTCAGGAGATGACAAATTTCAAGATGTGATTTATCCGCAGAATGGACATCGATAATTATAGCATCAGGGGATATTTTCTTGATGAGAGAAATATCGTTTACCTGAGATTCTTCTATGAAAGTTTCATATCCCCAGCCATCAAAACAAAAATGTAAAACGTCTCGTAAATGTTTATCTGAAGATATGATTAGAATCCGCTTTACTTTTTTCATTTACCGAGTTTTTTTATAATCGTCATTACATCTTCCAAGACAATAGGTTTAACCAGATAGCCACTCGCCCCTAAATTTTTGGCAGTTTCTTTAAAATCTTTATTATCACTGCCGGAAACAAAATACACATTTGCCTGAGGGTCAAATTTTTTTATGCGGCGAAATACCTCTATGCCATCCATATCAGGCAGTTTTACATCTAAGAGTACGCACCCAGGATTATGTTTTTTGTAAATCTCAATCGCTTGCGTACCGTTTTTTGCCTTTAGGGCGGGCATACCTTTTCGCTCAATGGCTTTTACAAGCAATTCGCATAGACTGTCTTCGTCATCCACAACCAAAATCGGCCTCATTTATATCCCCCCCTATTTTTAATTACTCGGTTTATAAGTAGCTTTTTTTAATTTTGTCAAAAACTCATCTATATCTTTGATTCTACTCAAACTCTTATCGCATACTTCGATTAAATCGTCAGGTTTACCGGGTTGAAACGATGCCCTGTATAATAATTTTATCATAAACGAAGCAAGTTTTAGGATCCATAAGGGGTGCATACGCAAACTTTCAATGGCGAGTGATATTAGATAGATATCATTGCGGATATGATGGCTGATTAGTTCCCAAACCAAAGGATGCACGGTAATATTTTCTCTTTTTATCCTTTCATAAATTTTCTCTTCATCGCGTAAAGGGTTAGCCATAGCAGCTCCTTTTTTTTGAAAATGATTACACTGATTAGGAAATGATTACACAGATTATGTGTTATTAATCAGTGTAATCAATCTTAAATCTGTGTAATCATTAAAAAATATTTTATGTTTTTAATTTCTCTATGAGCTCTTTCAGTTTTTCAATACGTACCGGCTTTACCAGGTATTCTTCTGCCCCTGCTTGCGCCGCCTCGGTAATCTTATCAGGGTCATCTATACGCGTTACCATCGCGCAAATAGTTTTTTTATCTATTGCTTTAACCCGCCTTACGACCTCGATGCCGTCAAATTCAGAAAATGGCATATGTATATCAATAATGCATATCGGCGGATGCTCTTTTTGAAAGATTTTTATTGCCTCTTGTCCGCTCGCAGCAGTGTACACTTCAAAGCCTCCTCGTTCAAATATGTCTTTAAGAAAAATACAAATATTTTCTTCATCGTCTACTATGAGCACCTTTTTCCGTTCCATATTTTCCTCCTTTTCTAAAACGCGAATGGTCGCGAATCCCTGCCTGCCGGCAGGTAGGCAACGCTAATTATCGCGAATGTAGTCGCGCTGTATCGTAAGCACGTCTTTTTATATCTAACTTATCTGAACCAAAGTTTACTAGATAGCCAAGCTTATAAGCTGTTCCTTCCAGGTAATAATATAGTTGTTTCTCGAAAACAGTCGGCATATTTAAAACCGACTTTATTTCTATAATTATTTTATCATCAATAATAAAATCTGGCTCGTAGATACCTATTTCCTGGTCTTTATATTTTACTTTTAATCGTTTCTTCTCGGTGAATGGTACTTCTTTTGATTTAAACTCGAATGTTAAAGCCTTATGATAAATCTGTTCTTTGTGTGCTGGCCCCAGTTGATTATATACTTCATAAAAACAACCTACTATTTTATATGCTAAATCTTTATATAACAATTTGTCACTAGTCATTGTATCCATTCGCGTGTATTCGCGTTAGATTAGCGCAAATTAGCGTTTCTATAATAATGGTAGTTCAATAAGAAACGTTGCTCCTTTTCCCTCCCCATCTGACTGTGCCCAGATTTTCCCGCCGTGATTTTCTACGATTTTACGCACCCTGCCTAAGCCGATGCCGGTTCCTTCCGTAGAAGCTTTTGTGGTGACAAAATCTAAAAAAATATCTTCTATGAATTCCGGCTTTATGCCGTAGCCATTGTCTTTGAATTCTATCATGAATGTTTTAGCAGAATTTCTGTAAACCTTAAGTGTTATTTTCTTTTCTTTTTGGTTGTTGTGCTTTACAGCGTGTATGGCATTAGTAGCTAGATTGACCAGCACTTCTTCTAAATGTATTTTATTGGCTTTTAGTCGTATATCAAGCTCGATTTCTTTTTCAAAAAATATTCCTTCGTATTTTAACTGCGGCTCAACGATACTTGAAAATCCTTCCAGTACTTCCTCAAATTTCATCTCTACTTGCTCACCTTTAGTTTGCGAGGAAAACTCTCTTACCGCCTTTATCATCTTGGAAATCCTGGAGAGGTCGCCGGTAATGCGGTTTAACCTATCACTAAGGTAATTCAATTTATCCTGCGGAATATTATTTTTAAGATCTTCGGTTATTTCCATCTTCACTACCTCCGCGATACCGCTTACCGCAAAAACCGGGTTATCTATTTCATGAGCAAGCGAGGCGCTAAAGTGGTCCATCGCTCTTTGCCTACGGATTTGTTCTTCTTTGGCAAGCCGCGTTTTTTCTTCCTGCCAAAATAAACAGTTTTCAATCGCTAAAGAAACTTGCGAAGAAAGAATGTCAAAAACTATAAAATCAGAATCAGAATATATCATCTTTGTTGATTTCTGGCCTAATACTAAAAATGCAAAAAGGCTACCTTCGGTAAAATACGGCACTACTAATGTTTCAAGGGGTAGATTAGAAAAGCCAGCGCTCTCGGCTAATATCGGCCTCTTATTTTTAGAAAGCATTGTAATGAGTTGAGAGTTTAGCGAAATTTGTTTATCAAAAGAATAATCTTTAGGAAGATGATGCCGGCTTAAAACATAAGATTTTTCTGAAGTAGAAAAGGTGTAAAGGGCAATAAATTGCGGTTGGACAACACTATAAACTTCCGCAATTACTTCTACGAAAAGCTTATCTAACTCTCTTATCTGCGTCATCCTCTTTGCAAGTTCACGTATTGATTGCTGATAACGTTGTTGCTCCTTAAACATAGCATTTTCAATCTGCTGACGGAGGTAGCTGTAGATGAACGGCCCTACGGTTGATAACACACCCATAAGCAATACCGCCCAAATCCAAAGGCCGGTTTTTATGCCAAACCATAGAGGGAATCCTAAAACAAACGTATAAATAAAAATAAAAATTCCTGCACGGGTAAGCAAAATACGAATGTCCATAAGGCGGTATTTAATAATAGTATACCCTACTATTAGAATAAAAAGAAAAGCAGGCAAATATCCGAATGGATAAATTTCCCTTCCGTAATTAGGAAGGAAATCAAAAGAAGCAAGGTTGTAGACGAAGAAAGCCAACAAGAGGTATTTAACTTGTGTTTTCCTAAGAGATGAAGAAATATTCTTTTTAATCCATAAAGAATAAAATACAATTGTATAAGAAATAGCTAATAGAATATTAAAAAATAATAAAAAAATGTAATGAAATTTTCCCGCTAAAGGATAGTATCCCCAGAAATACCTTTGAACACCATTTATTAGATACGAGGAAATCCATATAGATGCAGCAAGGAAAATACCTATTAAATAACTTAAATAAACTAATTTCCTTAATTTTTGCAAGCTGACAAGCTCTACTGTGTAATGAAAAACTGTAATTGGTATGAAGATTATCCCAGTATAGCCAACTTTTAGACAAGTAATGAGGATATTTTTTTCATGGAAATTGTATGCCATAGAAAAGAAAAATAACCAGACACTAGCAGGAAAGCATAAGAGTAAAAATAGTCGATTAAGGAGGTGCTTTTTATTTTTTAAATAAACAAAAATACCTGAAAATACAAGCAAAAGTGAAATAATTAATGGAGGTATAGAATAAAGATTCATCACTTTTTTTCTTTAAGTGCAACTTTATATAAAATATGTTTCTTTATAAACCCATAACTGCTGCCATATTGGATAATTTTAGAAAAATGTTCAGCAGTAAATTCTGGAAAATTAAAGGCGTATTTCTTTAAAATATTCCTTGTATATGTGGAATCCAGTTTTATTTGAGGAACCACATTAATTAGATTTATTCTCTTCATAATATTTCGCTGAACTGGAGAAATATTTTTCTCATTAAATTCTTCAAAAGAGACAGGTTGTGTTTTTGTAAATCCAATATATTTGCGTGCAAGCTCAAAAATTTCTCTGGTAAAAAATTGCTTTTCGCCGAACAAATGATAATTTATATTTTTAATAGTGATGTTGTGAAAAATAAAATATACTGTTTGAATTGTATGGTCCACACAGGTTAAATTAAGCGAGAACCTTTCGTCGGTTGGAAAAAAATCTAATATATCCAGACTCCAGAGACGTAAAAGCTCGTAGATATGATTGAAGCGGAAAGTTTTACCAGTAGTAGATTCTCCTACCACGGCGGGTGGCCTAAAAATATCTACCCATAAATCTTTCTTTCTGTATTCATCAACTACTTTCTCTGCTTCAAATTTACTCTGCTCATAAGGAATATTAAATTTCTGGCCCACATCCAAGTCCTTTTCTTTAAACACACTTTTATAATCCCCGCAAACGTAAGCTGTGCTAAAATAGTTAACTTTTTTCAACCTCCCTTTCTTGTGCCACTCAAGGCTTAGCTCTAACACTTTTTTTGTCCCTTCCACATTGACCCTTCTTAACTCTTCTAACGGTGCATCAAAGCGGGTAATAGCCGCTAAATGGAAAATCTCATCTATCTCGTTTTCTAATAAATCTTTCGTCTCTTTATCCAACTCTAAATTTTCTTTTGTTATATCTCCACCCAACACCACCAGATTACTAATTTTATCTAAGACTTTTGCATCCCAAAACTTTAAAGTCTCTACTACTCTCTCTTTCGCGCTTTTGTTATCCTTGTTTCTCGCCAACGCATAAACTTTGCAATCATTTTCAAGAAGAATTTTTAATAAATAAGAACCTACCAAACCAGTTGCGCCGGTTAAAAATACAGTTTTCTTGTTATCCATGCCTTTTTCTATTACCATCACGCATATTTTGTTTCTTTTACTTTGATAAAACCTACCTTATCACAATACTCGAATGTTTTAAGAAGATTATTGCTATCTATTTTTGGATATTCAAATTTATATTCTTTTAATGTATTTTGGGTATAAGAAGAGATAAACTTATTTTTATAATTGCAATAAGGTATAAATGGTTCAGCTAGCATTTTTTGTGTAGCTGTCCATTTATCAAAGTAAAATTTTTCTAAAGGAACAAATTTCGGTATTTTAAAGTTAAAATAGTTAGACGATAATTTTGCAAAGAAATAATTATTTGTATCCTCTGGTGAAACGATATGGTAAGTTACGGATTCATCCCTATCCCCAAGTAATAAAATTGCTTTAGCGGCCGTATCTATGTTAATTAGATTTAGCGAACACTCTAGATTCATAGGAAAATCTTCATAAAGACCTTGTGAAAAAAAACGGTGTGGTTCATAAAAAAAATTAAAATTATTGGTTTTTCCATCACTAGACTCGCCTATAATTAAACTAGGCCGGAAAATTGTTATCTGTAAACCTTTCTTTTTATAATCCTCTACTATAGTTTCTGCTTCATATTTAGTCCACTCGTAGTGATTATAAAAACCTTGTCCTAATTTCAGCATTCCTTCGTTAAAATTTACACCAGTTTTATTTCCTACTACAAAAGCTGTACTTACATGGTTTATTTTCTTAATTTTTTTACAGCCTAATGCAAAGTTAAAAATATTTTTCGTCCCTATGACGTTTATTTTTTCGAGTATTTGTAATTGAGCCTTAAAGGCTGTTAAGGCTGCGCAATGAAAAATTATTTCAATCTCTGACTTAAGTAAATCTAAAATATTCTTTTGTTCAAGGCCAAAATCACGAGAAGTGATATCTCCATCGATAACAATTAAATTCTTTGAATAGACACTAGGGATTGAACTATTCCAAAAGCTCAAAAGATCATCAACTCTTTTTTTGGCACTTTCGTCCTTTCGGCTACGTGCAAGAGCATAAACTTTATGCCCGCTTTCAAGAAGGATTTTTAATAAATAAGACCCCAGTAATCCTGTCGCGCCAGTGATAAATACGGTTCTTTTTTTATCCATAATTACTACGTAACCAGTTTCCACCTCGTAGGTGGAATAGGTTTTTCTACTAGCGCGTAAACATTTTGCAGTGAACGAATGGTGGGTATTTCTGCTTCGGGAATAACTATCTTATATTTTTTTTCAATACCCGCCACAACTTCCAATGCCATCATACTGTCAATGCCTAAGTCTTCGGTAAAACGGGAGTCATCTTTGATTTGTTCTCCCGGGATTTCGGCGATTTCTGAGATGAGTTGTTTAATCTCTTTTTTGATTTCTTCAGGATTAATATTGTTATTCATATTTTCACCTCAAAGAATTATATTTTTTATTTTATTAAATCATTTATCTCCACCCCTAAGGCTGCTGCAATCTTTCGTAATGGTTTTTTTGTTATCCATTGTTAGACATTTTTGCTTCTTATGTATTAATTTATCCTCTCCTTAAAATAATCTTTTCTGAGATGGCTTTATATCAATATGTTCTTCTATCCGCCTGATTAATTCATCGGCTTTAACAATACTATCTCTTACTTCTTTATGAGATTCTGAAAATTGAGCCTCATACTGCAAGGGATGCCTTTTCCTGCGCATTCGTTTAAAGCTCCTTGCTAAGTGCCCATATTCTTTGCCCAGTATCCTATCTACAAATTCTGTTATGGTAGCGTGGGTGAATTTACTGGTAGGCCTGTAGTTGTAAAATCTTATAAGCGCATTCCCCGCATGGATAAGCGCATCATATGCGGCTTTATAGGCAGTCAGAGGAAATTTTGATAAATTGAACCTTGCTGCGGCAATTTCATTTTCTGCAAACCCCAAAAACTCAGAAATCTTTTCTTTCGGCGTATTTTCTTTAATAAGTTGGCCGCCGCTAAGCAAATCGCTAAATTCCATCAATCTTCCCTTTTAAAATTACCTTAGGCCTTTTTAGCATATTCGTTATAAAACCGTCTTCTTTTCTCATTTTTTCCTTAAACTCTTTCGCTGGATAGATATTATAATTTATCTCTCTCCCTAACAATTTTTCGGCAGATTCTATTTCCTTGAGCAATTTATCTTCATCGGGGTTACCGACCACTAAAAGGTCTATATCGCTTAAGGTTTGTTCTTTGCCGGCTGCATAAGAGCCATAGATAAAAGACAAGCTAATACCTTTGAGTTTTCCTATTATTGCCTTCAATTTTCCTTCTACGCCTATCGTTTTAAAAACAATAGACTTAAGCTCTTCATAGAGCGGATATGATTCGTTAAGATAGAAATATTTCTGATTTCCCTCTGCTTCGGTAAGAAAAACTCCTTCTTTCGTTAGTCGAGAAAACTCCTTTGAGAGGTTACCGGGATCCTCTTTAAGAATAGAAGCTAATTGCCGCAGGTAGAGATGTTTGGTGGGATTTGTAAAATAATACGATAGGATTTTCTGCCGCAATCTTGATTTAGTTAACTGTAAGAACTTTACCATTTTTTGTCCTTTCTTACGGTATAGGAAAGTATAAAATGCATCGTGGTAATGCGGATAGTCCAACAGGACACCCTGCTGGGTAGTTCAATTTTGTGTCGAAAGCTACCCAACAGGGTGTCCTGTTGGACTACCGCAAGGAAGTTCAAAGTTGTGAGCTTGCCAACTTCGTTGGCAAGTGAACTTTCTCGCCTTACAACAATTGTAGTAAATAATTACAACAATTTCAAGTTATTTTTTACCGCGTTTAGGGACTGTTGTGAAATACCCCTTTTTCGCAATGTGGCGAGCAAAAAATCCTTGAAAAATCAACCAGTCTCCACGGCAAGCCGCGGAGTATGTTCTATACTAATATTATCACTGGTTCATTCATTGCCTTGGAATGAGGTCAATTACGTTTACGATTTCGGCTTCATCCCCGTGGCAAGCCACGGGGTATTCGCCGAGAGAGAATAAATACAAAAACCTATTATTTCTCTCCTATAAAACCTTCGAATTATACCACGTGAAAATAAAAAATCTACTGCAAATCATACTACAAAAAAAATGGCTAATTTAGAGGGAGAATTCAGGAAAAATTTAGGTGAAGTATTCTAGAGTGGCGTTTTGGCTGAGGCTTTGTTAGAGTAAGCTGAATTACCGTTAGTGTTATAGGCTCTTACCCTGTAGTAGTAGGTTTTACCTGCACTGCGACCAGTGTTACTGTAGGTAGTTACATTGGTTGCAACGGTAGCAATTTGTTTAAAGCCAGAAGTAGAAGAAACACTACGCTCTATCTTAAAGCCTGTCTCATTACTAGAGTTATCTTTCCAGCTTAAATTAATCTGGCTTGAAGAGATAGCGGTAGCAGCAAGGCTAGAGGGCGCAACAGGTATATTTGAGAGTGTGGTAGCACTCACTTTATTGGAATAACCGGAGTTACCGCTTGTATTATATGCCCTCACTCTGTAGTAGTATTTCTTACTCGCG
>JAUYCY010000006.1 GCA_030692055.1 Candidatus Omnitrophota bacterium
GAGTCCTTTGGGGGATCTTCCACTCAGACGATCCTGGGCACAAAGTCATCCGTCTTTTTAAAACGGGCGACGGCCGTTTCAGCGGTGCTGTACATACTTGCGTGCCTTCTATTGGGCGTTATGACGAGCCACAGAGGCAGATCGCTTGTCGCTAAAGGCGGCCTTCAGGCCCCTCTTACTACAAGCGGGGGATATCCTCAAGCGCCAAATGAATCGCCTTTTGCCGATTTTTGATAAAAAAATGTTTATAAACAGCAAGATACCGTTAATGATATTAGCGGTATTTTTTTTCTTTTTAACCATTTCCGATCCCGGCTCGGAAAGTTTTGGTAATGACGAGCCGGGGTCGGAAAATGGCAGCTTGCCTTCATACGGTGACGCCATAGTAGTCGCCTCAAGCGGCGATGCGCGTACGCTCGTTCCGATCTTGGCCTCCGACTCTGCTTCGAGTGACATATGCGGTTTTGTCTTCAACGGCTTAGTCAAGTATGACAGGAATATCGAGCTCGTAGGCGATCTTGCCGAAAGCTGGGATATCGAGGACTCGGGGAAGACGATAATATTTCATTTAAGAAAGGGAGTGCGCTGGCATGACGGCCGGAATTTTACTTCGCGCGATGTAGAGTACACCTATAGGAAGCTGATAGACCCCAATGTGAGAACGCCTTACAGCGGAGAGTATGAACGTGTAAAAGATTTTATCGTCATTGACGATTATATGATAAAGATAATATATAAAGAACCTTTTGCGCCGGCTCTCTCGAGCTGGGGGATATGGGTCATGCCCGAACATATATTAAAGAACGAAGACCTCAATAAGACAAAATTCTCCCGCTCTCCTATAGGAACGGGCCCGTATAAATTTAAGTCATGGAAAACTGGTGAGAAGATAGAGCTTGTATCAAATCATGATTATTTTGAAGGCAGGCCTTATATAGATCAATTTGTATATCGTATTATTCCTGACCCATCTACTATGTTTTTGGAGCTTAAAACAGGCGGAGTTGATTGGATGGGTTTGACTCCTTTACAATATAGAGAGCAGACAAATACAAAATTTTTTCAACAAAACTATCGAAAGTTCAGATATCCTAGTTTTGCATATACATATCTAGGATTTAATTTAAAACATCCGTGGTTTTCTGATAAACGTGTGCGTCAGGCAATTGCCTACGCGATAGACAAGCAAGAGATTGTTAAGGCCGTGCTTTTTAGTTTTGGCAATACCGCAACCGGGCCGTATGTACCCAATACCTGGCCCTATAACCCTAACGTAAAAAAATATGAACATAATCCCGAAAGAGCAAAGGCATTGTTAAAAGAAGCAGGCTGGTTTGATAGAAATAGTGACGGTATTTTAGAAAAAGACGGTAAGCCTTTCGAATTTACTATCCTTACTAATATGGGCAATCCCTCTCGAGTAAAAACCGCTACAATCATCCAATGGCGGCTTGGCAAAATTGGCATCAAAGTAAATATAAGAGAACTAGAATGGGCAACATTTATTAATGAGTTTATAGATAAAAGACGTTTTGAGGCGGTTGTGCTTGGTTGGAGTATTACTCTAGATCCGGATCAATACGATATTTGGCACTCTACAAAAACAAAAGAAAAAGAGTTAAATTTTGTTAGTTTCAGTAATCAAGAAGTCGATGACCTTCTAGAGCGAGGCAGGCGGACTTTTGATATCCAAGAGCGCAAAAAGGCCTACTTTAGAATACAGGAAATCTTGGCAGAGGAATTGCCTTATATATTTTTATATGTGCCGGATGCCTTACCTATTATCAGCGCCAGGTTTCAAGGAATTGAACCCGCGCCTATAGGCATTAGCTATAACATAGAGAAATGGTATGTACCCAAGAAACTACAGAAACACAGATTAAGTAGCGAGTAGCTATAACTGCATAGCGCATAGCGTTTAAATTCTATAAGAGATGAAAAGGGAAAGATAATAAATTCGGAAAAATGACAAATTCTCAGAAATCGTTATTAACTTAATATTCTTAAAACACTCTGCGCTATGCGCTTGGCGCTTTGCGAATTACGCTATGCGCTCTGCGCTTAGCGCTATGCGAATATGTTAAGATATTTGTTCAAAAAAGCCCTTGAGTTGGTCCCTACCTTTTTGGGTATCACCATTATTACATTTTTTATTCTTCATCTTGCGCCCGGTAAACCTACGGACACGATGAGCGAGTTTAATCCAAAAATGACGCCGGAAGCGCGGCTACGCCTTGAAAAATATTATGGCTTGGATAAACCTATAGTAGTCCAGTATGGTATGTGGTTGAAAAGGCTTGCAAAATTTGATTTTGGAGAATCTTTTTCACAGGATAGGCGGCCTGTCTGGGATAAGATAAATGAGAGAATGCCGATTACTATTCTTATTAACGCGCTTGCAATTATGTTTATTTTCCTTATAGCCATACCCATAGGAGTCAGTTCCGCTATACGCCAAAATTCTTTATACGATAAACTTACTACCATCGGAGTTTTTATAGGTTTTGCTACGCCTACTTTTTGGTTGGCGCTAATGTTACAGCTTTTCTTAGGGGTATATCTGGGGTGGTTTCCCATTTCCGGCATTCATTCATTAGGCTATGAACATATGTCGCTGGCGCAAAAAATAGTCGATAGCGCGCGGCATTTAACCTTACCTATATTTATATCTGTGTTCGGCGGCCTAGCAGGCTTATCTCGGTATATGCGCAGCCAAATGCTTGAAGTAATACGCCAGGAATATATCGTGACCGCTCGGGCTAAAGGCCTGCCGGAAAAGAAAGTTATTTATAAACACGCGCTTAAAAACGCATTGTTACCTGTGATAACAATACTAGGTTTATCTATACCGGGCTTATTAGGAGGCAGTATTATTTTTGAAACAATTTTTGCTATTCCCGGTATGGGTCAGCTTTCTTATATGTCGGTTATGACTAGAGATTATCCTTTGATTATGGCATTACTGGTTATAGATGCGATACTGGTACTTTTAGGCAATCTTTTGGCAGATATTGGATACGCCATAGTTGACCCGAGAATTAGAGTAAAATAACCAAGCTCCAAGAAACAATAACCAAACAATGACCAATAACCAAATTTCAATGATCAGTTTGGTGATTGTACCTTGGTTATTGGTGTTTATTAAAAATAGTCTTTAGTCTAATAAAATGTTGTGGAAAAGATTTAAAAAGAACAAATTAGCGGTTTGGGGAGGAATGCTTGTATTTTTGCTTTTTGCTATTGCAATAATTGCCCCCGTAATTTCTCCGTGCGATCCAAACGAAATAGATGTAAATAATATTCTTAAATCTCCTAGTTTAAGACATCCTCTTGGGACAGATGATTTAGGAAGAGATGTTTTAAGCAGAATGATTTGGGGTTCGCGTATATCTTTAGCGGTTGGTTTTATTGCCGTGGGTATCGCTACTTTAATAGGCATTCTTTTAGGAGCAGTAAGCGGCTATTATGGTAGATGGGTTGATTCGCTGATTATGCGTTTTGTAGACATAATGCTAACTATTCCCGGATTTTTGTTAATACTTGCCGTAATTGCTTTTATCGGCCCAAGTATCTGGAACATTATGGTTGTTATCGGCCTTACGAGCTGGATGGGAGTAGCGCGGCTTGTGCGGGCGGAATTCTTAAGCCTTAAAGAGCGAGAGTTTGTTTTAGCGGCGCGTTCTCTCGGCGCAAGCGATGCGAGAATTATTTTTCGCCATATTTTACCTAATGCGCTTACACCGGTATATATTTCGTTTATTTTAGGCGTAGCTGGGGCCATTCTCCTAGAGTCAGGATTAAGTTTTTTAGGGCTGGGAGTGCAAGCGCCGACACCAAGTTGGGGAAATATTCTAAGCAGCGGCCGCGAGTATATAGAAATTGCCTGGTGGCTTATCATATTTCCCGGCCTTGCAATATTGATTACCTGTCTTTCTTATTATCTTTTAGGAGAGGGGATAAGGGAAGCGCTGGATCCGAAACTTAAAAACGCATAGCGCAAGGCGCTAAACGCATAGCGTAAATCTAATAAGGATATTTTTATTTTGGTATAGGAAAGTATACCCTAACGGGCACAAGTAAAACTTTCCTAACCACTGAAAATAACCTAAATAGTTATTGCCGAAGGTAATTTTCTTGTTTACGCTTTGCGCTATGCTCTATGCTCTATGCTCTATGCTCTATGCGCTTTACTGATATGAACTATGAATGAATTTTTATTGGAAGTAGAGAACCTAAATACTTCTTTTTTTACCGACGCCGGCGAGGTGCGAGCCGTAAGGGGTGTGAGTTTTAACTTAGAAAAAGGTAAAACTTTAGGCTTGGTAGGTGAAAGCGGCTGTGGTAAGACCGTTACGGCTTTATCAATTATGCGTTTGTTAGCTGCTAACGCAAAGATTATTAAAGGTAATATATTATATAAAGGTAAGGAGTTAACTGCGTTATCAGAAGAACAAATGCGCCAATTTAGGGGCAGCCAAATAGCAATGGTTTTTCAGGAGCCAATGACCGCGCTTAATCCTGTATTTAGTATAGGCGAGCAAATTGCCGAGGCAATAGAGTTACATCAGGGCGTTTCAAAAAAAGAAGCTATAGGAAAAGTTATAGAAGTTCTTGGGCAAGTTGGTATCCCTTCGCCCGACAAGAGAATGAAAGATTACCCGCACCAGTTAAGCACAGGAATGCGCCAGCGCGTATTAATTGCCATGGCTATATCTTGTAACCCCAGCATTTTAATCGCGGATGAACCCACCACTGCCTTAGATGTGACTATTCAGGCACAAATACTTGAGCTTATCAGTAGCCTGCAAAAGAAAACCGGTATAGCGATGATATTGATTACGCATGACTTAGGAATTGTCGCCGAGGTAGTGGATGAAGTGGCAGTTATGTATAGCGGCCGTATCGTAGAGCGCGCCCAAACTACAACTTTATTTGAAAAACCTTTGCATCCTTATACGGTCGGACTTCTAGATTCAATCCCGGTTGTTGAAAATTACGAAAAGAAACCGCTAAGGGCAATAAAAGGCTCAGTGCCTAATCTTTTACATTTGCCTAAAGGATGTTCTTTCTCTGACAGATGCCCTAAGGCTTTTTCTAAGTGCAGAGAAAGCGAGCCGGAACTTATAGAGGTGGAGAAAGGGCATTGGGTCGCCTGTTATTTATACACAGATGAGCACCGATAAACACCACAGATGTGCACAGATATTATCTGTGATTATCTGTGGTCTTCATCTGTGTTAATCCGTGTGATATAATTATGAACGAAGAATTATTAAAAGTAGAAAACCTGACAAAACATTTTAGCGCCAAAGAGGGAATCTTTGGTAGGGGCGGCGGCGTTGTGCATGCTGTCAATGGAGTAAGTTTTTCCATAAAAACCGGAGAAACCTTTGGCTTAGTAGGTGAAAGCGGCTGCGGTAAATCCACCTTAGCTAAACTTATTGCAAGGCTAATTGAACCAACTTCCGGAAAAGTTATTTTTGACGGCCGCGACATAACTAATTTAAAACAAAGCCGATTAAAAGATATTCGTAAAAATATACAATTTATTTTTCAAGACCCTCATGCGTCTTTAAATCCGAGAATGACCATAGGCGAAACTATCGGCGAGCCCCTTCTTATACATAAAATAGCGGCCGGTAAAGAAAATATACAAAAAGTTTTACAGCTACTTAATGTAGTAGGCTTAGATAAAGATGCTTTAAGCCGCTATCCTCATGAATTTAGCACAGGTCAGCGCCAAAGAATCGGCATTGCCAGGGCAATAGCTTTAAATCCTAAGTTAATTATTGCGGATGAGCCGATATCTTCGCTTGATGTCTCGGTGCAGGCGCAAATTTTAAATCTCCTAGAGGTTTTACGAAAAGAATTTAACCTTACCTATTTATTTATTACCCATGATTTAAGAATTGTCGAGTATATCAGCGACAGAGTAATGGTAATGTATTTAGGAAAAATTATGGAAATAAGTAACTGCGCCGATATATATAAACAACCCCTTCATCCCTACACCGAGGCGTTGCTTTCATCTACGCCAATACCAGACCCGCGTAAAAAGAAACAAAGAATATTACTAAGAGGAGAAATCCCTTCACCGCTAAACTTGCCTTCTGGCTGCGTATTTCATACGCGCTGTATTTACGCTAAAGAAAAATGTAGCGTAGAAGTCCCCAGCCTTATATCAAAAGGCGAAAGGCTTTTTGCCTGCCATTACCCGCTTTTGTAGCATTGACACCATAGTATCCTGCGGTATAATTACTCATTGTTGTCAGGAAATAACTAAAATTAAGCGGATCCTTATATATACAGGTAAGAGGAGGTGTTAGAATGAAGGTGAGTTTCAGGGCAATTTTTAGCATTTTTGTAGCTTTATTAATGGTTTTTTCTCTAAATACCACCGTAAGCGCAAAAGAGAATACTTCTAAACCAACCAGTCCTTGTTTTAGTGGCACGAAAAAGACAATAGCAATTGCGAGATTTAACAATACATCAGGTATGAACTCATATATAAACATAGGCGATGATTTTTCCGCGCAATTAACCGACGCATTGATGCAAAGCGGCCAATTTATTGTTCTTTCAAGACAAGACTTGTCGGCTGTGCTCACCGAGCAGGATTTAGCTGATAGCGGTAGAATTGCTAAATCTCTTACCGCTAGAAAAGGCAAAGTTATCCCTGCGCAAATTCTAGTTACCGGAAATATTACCGAGTTCGAAGAAAATACCGGCGGCGGCTCGCAGGGTATAAGCATTCACGGTGTAACCATCGGCGGGGCAAAATCAGACGCTCACGTAGCGGTTATTGTCCAAATTATAGACTCAACTACCGGCCAGATTTTGGATTCGCAAAGAGTAGAGGGCTTGGCAGATGCTTCAGGATTTACCATAGGCTATAGCGGCGCCTTTAATATAGGCAGTTCGAGTTTTAAAAAGACTCCGCTGGGTAAAGCCACACAAATTGCTATAGACAGGGCAGTATCTTATATTTCCGAAAGGCTTTCAAATCTTTCCTGGCAGGGAAGAGTAGTTACTGTAAAGGAAGGTTTAGTTTATTTAAACGCGGGCTCTGATGCCGGCATAGCTTTAGGAAAGAATTTTGTTATTTATAGAAAAGGCGAAAGCTTAATTGATCCCGAAACAGGCATAGAGCTAGGTTCGGAAAAGAAAAAAATTGCCGATATCGTCGTATCCGAAGTAGAACAAAAGTTTTCTAAAGCAAAAATCTTAAGCTCGACAGGCGAAATTATGCCTTCGGATTTAGTTTTAGAATACTAAAGTGATTACACCGATTAAAAATTGATTACACAGATTATTTACAGGGAGGTTTCAATGAAGTTTATTATTCTAGCAATACTTTTCTTAATTGGTTGTGAGACTGTGCATAAAGGAGCGCAAGAAGTCGGTAAACCCATAGGCCAAGCCACTAAAGCTGTCGGAGGAGTTACCGAAGGCGCAGCCGAGGGTTATAGTAACAAGCAAACCGAAAACCCCTACAATAGATAGACGCTAATCATCGCGAATCCCTGCCTGCGGCAGGCAGGGAACGCTAATAAACGCGAATATAATTATTAGCGAGAATTCGCGTTAGATTGGCGTATATTAGCGTTAAAATGATTGCCCTTAATAATCTTTCCAAAAGCTACGGAAAAAAAATCCTTTTTGAAAATGTATCTTTGGGTATCAATAAAGGAGAAAAAATCGCCTTTGTTGGTCCAAACGGCGCGGGAAAATCTACTCTTTTTTATATAATTCTTGGTGACACGGAGCCGTCATCCGGCAGCATACAAATCCACAAAAATATCCGTATTGGTTATCTTCCTCAGGAATCAAGTTTTAAATCCGAGCACACGGTGCTGCAAGAGCTAATTGAAGGAGACCGCACAATTGCCCATTTAAAAAAAGAAAAAGAAAAACTAGAAGCAAACAATGAGGCCGCAACTAAGCATTATGGTGAAATAATGCATAAGCTAGAGGTCTTGGGCTTCTTTGAGCTGGAGTATAAAGGTAAAATTGTGCTCAGCGGCCTAGGCTTTAAAGAGAAAGATTTTAACCGGCCCATCACCGCGTTAAGCGGCGGCTGGCAGATGCGGGTGTTACTTGCAAAATTACTTACTTGTCACTATGACCTGCTGCTTTTAGATGAACCTACCAACTACTTAGATTTAAATGCTGCCCTTTGGTTTAAGGATTATCTGACTAACCATAAAGGAACATTTGTAATGATTTCTCACGATAAAGCGTTTTTAAATGAAGTGACTGACCACTCTTTAATTTTAGAAAACGCTAAATTGGTTAAAACCAGAGGCAGTTATGAGCATTATCTAAAAGTAATAGATGAGCAACGCAGCTACCTTGTAAAACAGTTTAGGGAACAGGCGAGGACTCGCGAACATTATCAAAGGTTTATTGACCGTTTTCACGCCCAGCCCAACAAAGCTTCGCAAGTGCGCGCTAAAAAAAAGATGTTAGAAAGGCTTCCGCAAATTATTATTCCTGAAGACCCGCGTGAAAGTATTAGGACTTTTCACTTTCCTTCCACACAAGCGAGCGGCTATCGCGTTATCAATTTGGAAAAGATTTCTAAGTCTTACGGTGACATTTGCGTTTATAAAGATTTTGATTTCGAGATTGTAAAAGGCGAAAAAGCAGTTTTAGTAGGTGAAAACGGCGCCGGCAAATCTACGCTTTTAAAGATTTTGGCCGGCGTTGTTGACATTGAGGAAGGTGTGCGAAAAGTTGGCCATAATGTCAGTATCGGCTATTTTTCTCAAACCCGTATGGATGTTTTAACACCGGAGCGTACCGTTCTCGAAGAAGCTTATTCTGTTGCCGGGCAATCTATGTTTCAGGATGTTATCAGGACAATTCTTGCGGCATTTTTATTTAGAGGGGACGACGTTGAGAAAAAAGTAAAGGTTCTATCCGGCGGAGAAAAAAGCAGGTTAATTTTAGCAAAACTACTCATTGACCCGCCCAACCTGCTTCTTTTGGACGAACCAACCACACACCTTGACGTTGACGCGGTAGATGCGCTCATTAAGGCGTTAACAGAATATGAGGGCACAGTGGTTTTTATAAGTCACGATATTTATTTTGTTAAATCTATCGCCAATAATGTTTTTGAGGTCAAAGACGGCAAAGTTACCAAGTTCCCTAGTAACTTTGATTATTATCTGCATAAAAAGGCTCTTGATGCCCAAACTCCTAAAGCAAGGCCCGAATTTAAAACTGAGCATAAGAAAATAAAAGAAAAAGAACACATGGCAGGCGATAAAACAAAGGTAACAAGCCCCGAGCAGATTAAGGCGCATAATACAATTATTTCTAATAAAATAAAGAAATTACGCAAAAAAAAGGAAAAACTTGAAGCTGAGCGCTATGCAAAAAGCCGCGTAACAGCTAATCCGCGCCACGGCGAAGAGCTTGTCAGATATTACAATAGTATTATTGAGGAATTAGATAAACAAATCCTTGAGCTAGATAACGAAATTTCCGGGCTTAAACTTCAATTCTTAGAATAGATGACGCAATCAGCTCTTGCCGGTAATCTTCACCGCATAAATTCATACCCAGAAAAGCATAATGCCACTCTCGTTTTCTAACTTCACTCAAAGCGAATAGTACCGCATTTAGTAGGAATTCCCTTAAAAATTTACAATTTTTTTACAATTATTTTACGGCCCTATGACAATTGTCTTTTGGGTTTGTGGTATATAAGAGACACAGGAGAAAAATGTTAGAAAAAAATATGTTGATGCCGCTGCCCAGCAGAAAAAAAAGAATAATAGTTTTGCTGAAAATTATGTACTTTTTTAGCGGATTTACTTTGGCTATGTGCTTTGGTATTAGTAATTTTCGAACGCTAAATATTGATACACGTAGAAATATCATAGGCGTGATGGATTTATTGGAGCGCAGGGAAAATAGATTTAACAAAGACAGTTCGGGTAGGTATATTTTTAACGGGGTGGACATTTAAAAAGGGGGTGGTTATGTTTAGAGGAATGGTATCGTTTCTTGGGGTAGCAGTAGCTACTTTTATGATGGCAGTGTCTGGCGTAAATTCAGTGTTTGCCCAAGAGGGCAAAGAGGTCAAAGCATTAATTGAAGCGCTTGAGGTGGGTGATTCTATCTATTACGAAAACCTCACGATTATTCCTGTATATACAAACAAATTAAAAGATAGGACCAGCTATACTACGCTTGATGAAGCTTTGAAATATCATTGGCTCGAAGTTACAGAGTTAGAAGGCGGCCAGGTGCCTCAGGTAAGGCTGACAAATCTATCCGATAAATACATTTACATTATGGGCGGAGAAATTATTACCGGATGTAAACAGGATAGGCTTGTAGGAAGAGATGTGTTGATCGGCCCCAAAAGCAAAAATATTGTAGTCCCTGTTTATTGTGTCGAGCAAGGAAGATGGACTTACCAATCGGACAAATTTTATAGCAAAGAAAAACTCGGCACCTGGGATTTACGCGCCCAAGGACAAATGGCTGAGCAAAGTTCACAAAGTAATATTTGGCATAAAGTCTCCAGGATAAATAAGTCCATGAATGTACAGTCGCACAGCGATGCTTATCAGGCTGCTTACGACTCTGAGCCTGTGCGTCAAAAAATTGCCGGCTTTGAGTGTCGAATGCAAAATATCCCTCAGTTACACACAGACACTGTCGGCGTTATTGTTGCGGTGGGTGAAAAAATAGTCAGCGTGGATATTTTTGCTAATCCCTCACTTTTTAAAAAAATATGGCCCAAGCTACTAAAATCTTCAGCATTAGCGGCAATAAGTAGCGATACGGCCGGTTCTGTTAGCCAGGAAGAAGCAGCCGAATTTTTGCGCAATTTACACGATAAGGATTTTGTGCAAAAGTCAGCGGTTAGTCTAGGCGCAGAATTTTCGGCTATCGACGATGAAGTTAATGCCAATGTACTTACCTATCGAAGTGCCGTAATACACCTTGCGGGCTTTTCACAGGAAGGCAAAGGCTATAGTGCCAAGATAAATCCGGATAACGAGCGCAGAATTCCGGTAATGAGACGCCAGTAGTATTAGCTTTGTAGCTAAGTATTGGATTAATACAATAGTGAGAGCAGGAAAATCTTCCTGCTCTCACTATCTTAACCCAAAAAATACAGTTGAAAACTGCATTTTTTGTCCGAAGGACAGCCCCTTCTTTTGAAGGAGCTGGGTTAACCCAGCCCTAATTTTACTGAAAGTAATTGATTTTAAATGATTTCTTGATTATGGGAGTATTCACTATATATATTAGCAATTTGTTATCTTTGTAAAATTAGGGCTGTCGTAGACGAAAAATGGTTTGCACTTTTTTGTCCATCACGACTATTGCGTTATTGATTATGCCCTTTAGAGTTATATAACTATTTGTTTTATAAAAGCATTTTTCGGGTTAAGCTTTTATAAAAGATGCTCGCTTGAACCCAATCTTTGCCTGCGCTCTGCGCGAGCAAAGTGCGCTTAAAGCGCGCTTATATTGGGTCCAACATTGATAACGATTAAAAAATAAATGTTTTTGCATAGCCACAAGGCCAATAGTTTATAAAAAGCCAAGCACCCATCTGGCGAAAAGGATTATGCGCAAGCTTCCCCAGCATAAAGACTTGCGTGCTTGGCAAAAACCTATTGCGAAACGTGGATTGAAAAAATATTAAAAAATGTGATAATGAATTTATAAAATTTATGCGCGAATCTAGCGTAAAACCACATTTTTTGGGTATATTTTTTATCTTAGCGGTTATTCTTCCCAGCATCATACTAAGCTTGATTGCGGTGAGGTCTATTAACCGCGAAGAGGCCTATGTAGAGAAACAGCTTGAACGCTCTCTTTTAGCTGAGGTTGTGCATGTATCGTCTTTGGCTAATGCGCAATTAAAAGATATTCAAAAAGAATTGAATAAAATAGGCGATATTCCTGAAAACGGCGATTACCAAGAATACATTTTGCGTTTACAAGGCTCTTTTCCATTGATAGGAGCTACGTTTTTACTCTCATCTAATTACGAGGTTGTTTGGCCTAATCCTGCAAGTATTACTCGCGAGCAAGAATCGTCTTTTCTTGAATCCAACAAATCTTTCCTTGCGGACAAAACCGCTACGCCGGTATATAAGAATATAGCTTTAGCTTATAAAGATGTGATTATGAAAGAGTCAAAAAAAATAGTGTCACCGCAGAGGCAAGCAGCTGAAAGGGAAAACTTGCAAGGCTCTGACTATAAATATTCAGAAAGAGCAGAAAATTCTCTATCGTCAGAGGAGTCCAGTTCCGGTTACGAAGCTGTTACTGACCAACAATCACAGAGTAGTTTTGACCAATACGATTCAGTTCGTAAAAAAGTATATGATGTCGCAAAGGAAAAGGGGCAGCAAGTTCTTAGCCGCACGATTAGTTTTTCGACAAAGTCCGCTGCCAAAGAGCCGGATTTACAAGAAGGAAGCTCTATCTTGGTATCTGAATCGTTAAAATTAAGCCAAATTGTCACTAAGGCAACGTCCGGATTCATTCCCCGTTTTGTTGACGATAAGCTCAATCTTCTTTTTTGGAAAAAGGATAAAAGCGGCTATATTATAGTGTGTTTAATTGATAAAACTAAACTAAAAGAAAGGATTTTAGAAGTTTTGCCGAATATTTATTCCTCAGCGCGGATACTTACAGTGCTTGATGAAAACGGTAGCCCCCTCGTAACTCCTATAGAATCCAAAACTCGCGATTGGCGCCGGCCTTTTGTAGCCAGGGAAGTTAGCGAAATATTGCCGCGTTGGGAAATAGCAGCATACCTTAGTAATCCAAGTGAAGTGTCTTTACGAGCGCGTCTCACAGCTTTTGTTATGGCGATGTTTATAGTCATTCTATTCGCCTCTGTTGCCGTCGGCGGAATATTAGTGTTAAGATCCTTAAACAGCGAGCTCACTTTAGCCCAGCAAAAAACCACCTTTGTGGCAAATGTATCGCATGAATTAAAAACTCCCCTTACTTCCATTCGGATGTTTTCAGAGATGCTTAAAGAAAAACGCCAGCCCGATGAGCAAAAAAGGGAAAAATATCTTGATATTATGGCATCAGAAACAGAACGCTTAACTCGCCTCATAAATAACGTTCTTGATTTTTCCCGCATGACGCAAGGAAAAATTAAATATAATATGAAGGCTATAGACATAGTTAGTTTAAGCATGAATTTATTTGAGAGCCAAAAGCTAAGGCTTGAGAATAACGAATACGAAGTTAATTTTAAAAAAGATATAGAACATTTAGAGATTCGCGCGGACGAAGAAGCGATAAAACAGGCAATATTAAATCTTATCTCTAACGCTGAGAAGTATTGCTCACAGTCAAAGGAAATAGATTTTGAAGTAACCAGAATGGATAAGTTTGCCATAGTCAATATTAAGGATAGAGGAATAGGCATACCGCCTAAAGATGTGAAGAAAATATTTAAAGCATTCTATAGAGTTGATGATACTTTGACTTCTAAAGTAAGAGGCACCGGCTTAGGGCTAACTATTGCCAGGCAAATTATACGCGATCATGGCGGAGATATAGAGTATTTTGCGCGAGACGGCGGAGGCAGTATTTTTCAGATTAAGTTACCTATATAATATGGAACACCCAACGGGCATGCCTATATAGTGACATCCGCCGAAGCAGTGGAATCTAGCGAAGGCGGATAAGGGGTATAAACCATGAAAGAAAGGATACTTATTGTAGAAGACGAGCCGTCTATTTTGACCGGTTTAGTGGATTTGCTTAGCTCTGAGGGGTTTACAGTGTATTCCGCGAGAAACGGTTTAGAGGCTATTAGCCTTTATGAGCAACAAAGACCAAGCTTAATATTGTTAGATATTATGATTCCGGAAAAAAGCGGCTACGAAGTTTGTAAAGAAATACGTAAAAAAGATTCACTTACTCCCATACTTATGCTCACCGCTAAAGGCCAAGAAATCGATAAGGTGGTAGGGTTAGAAGTCGGCGCTGATGATTATATAGTAAAGCCATTTGGAGTGAAAGAATTGCTTGCGCGCGTAAGGGCGGCATTACGCAGAGCCGCGGCTAAACCCCAAAAGCGAGACGATACCCCGATAGTTTTTGGCGATATTTATATTAATCCTAAAACATTAAAAGGGAGAAAAGGAAAGAAAGAATTCCCCGTTAGTTTGCGGGAAATTCAATTGTTGCAACTATTTTTAAAACGTAAAGGAGAGGTTATTGACAGGTTTGATATACTTAACGAAGTCTGGGGCATAAAATATGAAGGCACTACGCGCACTCTTGACCAGCATATTGTAAAGCTTAGGCAAAAAATTGAAGATAATCCTTCCCATCCCAAATATATCATTACCGTGCACAGCGTAGGTTATCAATTTTTCCCCAAACCGCGCTCTAAATGAATTGAGACTTAATGACATCGAGCAGGTGAACTCAAAGACACAAGAGACCAAAAGTTGTAATATGATAAACAAAAAGGGAAATAGGGGACAGCTCTATTTTTCTGGAAATAATTAGAACCGTTCCCATTATTCCCGATTAAAAGAGGCGTTCGGGTGAGAAAGAAACATGGGGAGGCAAGCTATGAAACTTAGAAAAATTACGGGTCTGCTGGGTGCGGTAATAATAGTTATAGCGATAGTAAAAATTGTCCAATGCTTTGTGCTGCCCAGTATCCTATTTATGTGCATACAGCCGCAAGTCAAATCGCTTCAGGATAAAAGCCAGCCCGTGGACTTGCGCATGAGTAGTGCGGCGACTGTGCGCATGTTTGGAGGCAGCCGGGCTATCGCTATTTTACATTCTGTTCTCTGGGATAAGGAAGAACCTCTTGAGTTGAGGAACGCGGCAGCCGATGAGCTAAAACAGATTAAGGATATTCGCGCCTGGAGGGCGCTCGAAAGCCCGGCGCCGATGGGGCAGAAGAAAAAATCGCGCGCCGAGATTAATCAGCTTATCACTACCCTTTGGAAAACCGAGGATGAAGATGCCCGGACAGAAATCGTAAATGAGTTGCGGGAAACCGGCGACTCATATGTGATCCGGTCGCTCATAAAAAGGCTTAAAGATAAAAATCCAGCCATTCGTAAAGTTTCTGCCATAGCGCTCGGTAAGCTGAAAGACGAGCGTGCCGCCAAGGCCCTCATAGCGCGTCTTCGTGATAAAGATGACGATGTGTATGAAGCGGCTAAGGAAGCGTTGAGACAGATTTATCCCAACCCAAATATCCTCATTAATTTCCTTGCTGATGGCGATGACCTTATAAAGAAATATAGACCGCTGGTCCTTGTGGACCTGCGGGATCCTCGCGTCTTCAAAATTATTATGGAGGGAATCTCTAATAAAAATGATACCGTGCGGATCAACGCATGGACGGTTCTTTCTCTGGAGTATTCCGGCAAAGCGGATTTATTGGAATCGGCCATATCGGCATTAAAGGATGAAAACCGAAAGGTGCAACTGCTTGCCGCAAAAGTTATCGGCAAAAGAGGAGATGTTCGTGCTGTCAAGCCGCTCATCAAGGCGCTTGAAACGGAAGAGAATATGACATTACAGGAACAGTTGAAAGACTCATTGATAAAAATTGGCGGCCATCGACTGGGAACAGTAGGCACGTTCATAGCAGCCCTTAAGAGCATAAGCCCCGCAGTGCGGGCATCAGCAGCCCAGTCGCTTGCCTCTCTCAATGACCCGCGCGCCATCGCCCCTCTCGTGTATACCCTTTGCGACAGCCTGCGAAATCCCACAAGCTCCTTCACTATCGGCGGAAACAGCCATACCCTATATTTCAATTACCAGGAGGATTTCCATCAGATCTTTGCGGCATTGAAAATTTTGGATCCATCGCGAAAAAATGTCTTACCGATTCTGCTAAAGTTGCTTCAAAGTGAAAATGATGATACGAGAAAAGGCGCGGCTTTGGCGCTAGATGCATTGCGCGACGAAAGATCCGTAGACGCTCTTATCGCTGCGCTCAAGGATAATGATATCGAAGTCCGCAAAACCGCGGCAAAGGCGTTAGGGGATATGAAAGCAGAGCGCGCCATTGAGCCTTTAATTGAACTTATGGAAATAGAGTTCGCATTAACCCAGGACGGAAACCGGCCGGAATCCGCGGTGTATGCTTACGAGGCGCTGGTGAAAATAACAGGCCAGGATTTGGGCCAGGAACCGGCGGCATGGCGGGATTGGTGGAAAAAGGGAGGCGGCAGATGAAGAGAATAATATTCGGAATCGTTGGATTATTGTTAATGACGTCTGTCGGCTATTGCCAAGAAAATACACTTAAGGTAACGATTGACTCTGCCGGCGGTTCCGGGCCATTGAAAAAGAGTAGTGTATATACATTATACAAAGGCGAAGTGTTTGAGATTAAAGTCACATTAGAAAATATAAGCAATAAAAGCTTGTCCTTACTTACCCCCGGTAAACAAAACCATTACCAGAAGGTCTTTTACTTTCAAATACTCAATATAGATGGCAGTATTATTGCAACCGACACAAGAGATGTCAATATGACCCACAGAGAAACCATAGGCCCTGATAAAATAGAACTTACGCCCGGTAAAACTCATACCTTTTATGCGTATCTATTTAGCAGCGGTGACGGAATAGAACATCAGCATTTTAATATGGGAAAATCGATATGCGATTGCGTGGACGCGGAGAAGTGCTCTCACAAAATACGAGGAATTTATGATACGACAGGATATAAGGGAGTTGATGAAGTAAAGATACATTCCAATTCCATACATATAGTAGTTTATTCGAACCGGGAACCGGCGCTTACATCAAATGTTAGAACTGGGAAAGTTGCACCATCGCGTTACCTTCTGCTCCACTGCGGCAAGAGCGAAAGAGCGGATCAGTTGCTAGAAAACCCTCCCAAGGCCATTAAAGTTGAAGGACGCTATTTTATAAACGGCATGATGGTGCAAGAAATAGCGGACAAGCTTATTTTACGCTTCAATCCGCTTGGTGATTCGTCCGGATACTCTAACCAAAGATACGACTTCTCAAAAGAAACAGGCGATTTTTTGGCGAAGCTGTGCAAAGAAGATATCAGGCCGGTGCTCGATTACATTAAAAAGAACGAATTTCGCTATCACTACAACGATATTTATCCTTCCAAAGACGAGATTCCGAGCCCGCCGGAAAGCGGTGAAATTAAGCAGATCGGCAATTGGTGCATAGTCAGCAAAACCAGATTTTCTTCTTTGAAGAGAAAATATCCGGAAGAATATAAAAATATCATCGACTTCAAGAACATCAGCCCGTCTTATCCGGCCTTTTTACAGCCGCAACTCCAACAACACTATGTTGTCGCGAAAAGTAAAGAGGAATTTATCCAAGGCATTGCAACTTCATACATTAAGGATAGTTGGATATTGAAAGCGGAAATGCAGCCAGGGGCAATAGGGGCGATGCAGAAGGAATGGGTGGATTCTCTAGGTATCGACTTTTCGAAAAAGATGGTAATCGGAGTTTTCTTTGCAGGCCGGGAGGTCCTGCCTAATAAGGAGATCGGTATTGACGAGATTCGCGACGAAGGAAAGGAAATACGGATTGATTATTCTATCGTAGATGCTCCGGCAGAGAAAGAGAAAGGTCCGGCATATGAGTATTATCCTTACTATGACCTTGTTTTTTGCGACCGCAAAGATGTTCCGGTCGTTTTCTATGAGAACGGATGCAGGGTCGGTTATTCTGACCAACACAATCTGCGATTGGTCCGGCAATATCTCACAGAGCGTGGAATTACAGACGCCCTGCCAATAGTTTCGCTATCTTACGGCGAGGTGGCTTTGGCTTATCCGACGCGCCAGTTTTTTAAAGTTGAGAGGCGCCTTGCTGATAGATATGAAAGGATAATCGTAAGTGTGGACGAAAACGGAAAAATCAAAGAACTAAGAGGCCCGCAGGATTACGGCGATGGGTTGATAATTGGCGGATACGGTCCTGAAGACCGCCAGAAGACCGCGGCTACGGCAATGATGATGCTGCGCACATGCACCAGCGCCTATAATTTTAGGAATATGGTCAGCAAAAACGATGTAAACGGAAGTGTCTACATGTATCCGGAAAAAGATCCAGTGTTTGAGGTCTATTTTACCAGCGGTGGACACTTTTCAAAATTCATTGACCATATACAGGAATCCAAACCCGCCGGCGTGGTCCCTGAACCTATTGCAAAAATAACGGCTGCGAAAAAACATCCTCTTCCTAAAGCGCCAGCTCCCACCTTTGATGAGTCACTGATTAAGGGTTTGGATAGCGGCGATTACACGATTCGAACAGGAGCGGCCGATATTTTAGGAAGATCTAAGGATCCCAGGGCCATCGAACCGCTCATTGCCTTTCTGAAAAAGGAAGAATACCAATATGGGGACGGAGTCCGGGCTTTGATAGCTATCGGGAAACCGGCGGTTGAACCATTGATCACCGCTTTTAGTGACGAGAATAACCGGAAAAATGTCACTTTCCGCGCGAAGGCAGCCGAGGTACTGGGAGGAATAAAAGACCCGGGCGCTGTGGAGCCTCTTATTAAGGTTTTAAATGACGAAGATTTACATACTAGAATGCAGGCGGCGATTGCGCTTGGGAATATCGGCGACCGCCGCGCAATAACACCCCTAATTGCATCTCTTAAAGACAATCACTATATGGTCGGCGAGTATGCGGCAGAAGCCTTAGGAAAGCTAAAAGATCCGGACGCTATCATGCCTTTATTTAACGTCTTGAAAGATCCTTTAGTCCGCGCTTATACAGCTAAAGCGCTGGCACAGATAGATGTAGACCGCGCCATTAAGCTTATGAATTCCGCGATGAAAGAGAATCCTGTGGAGAACTGTGTCTGGGTTATTCCGGCAATGGAAGAATTCGGTGATCAGGCGGTAGAGCCTCTCCTGAGCCTTCTTGATAATCCCGATGAGAAGATCAGGTCAAGGGCCGCCAACTCATTGCGAAATCTTCTGGCGCGCGGCTCAGCCAAAAAACAAGAGATAGTTGACGGTATCATGCGGTTTTTTGAAGAAGGCCGAGGGAGTTTTATGAGCCCCGATGAGCAGATAGCCCTTCTTGAGCTCACGGAAGATCCGCGCGCTGTAAAGCTCATGATCCGTCTATTAGCTAAGACTAACGGCACTCTTCCTCATGAGCTTGATTCTGCGCTGCACCGCCGGTATATAAGCGGTATTGCGGAAGATGCTTTCCTGGACGCTTTTGGGGATAAGGACGAAAATATCCGAATAGGCGCGGCAATAGCCCTTGGGCGCTTACAATCAAAACGCGCGGTGGAGAAGCTTATTGCCGCTCTAAGCGCAGAGAATGCCGGTATGCGTGTTGCCTCAGCCCGCGCTCTTGGTGAAATAAGAGATTCCCGGGCTATAGAGCCGCTTATTGCCGTGGCGAAAAATAAACAAGAATCGCAAGATGTTAGGATAGCGGCCATAATGGCGCTTAGAATTTATTTTAAGGATCCGCCTATCAACTCGGTTATCAAGCAGCTTTATAACGATAAAACCGAAAGCGCTGAAATCAGAGAGGCGGCTATGCCGAACGAGGAAGCATTTAAGAGGTACTATCAGGCGCTAAAAAGTGCTCCAGTCCAAACGGCAGACGCAAGGGCCGCAAAGGTAACGGCGGTTTTGGGGGCCAATGTTGCATTATTAGACGCGGCGGATAATTCCGAAGCGCTGGATACACTTCTTCAAGGGCTGAAGGATAAAGACTCTCAAGTCCGCTATTTATCTGTAAATAGCTTGCAGCGCATCAAGGATCCGAAAATCATCGATCCATTGATTACCATGTTAGGAGGCGAGCAAGAGGAAGAATTGCGGCGTTCCGCGATGCGGATACTTTACGGCATGAGAACTTTTTTAAAGCCGGCGCCTTTTATAAAGATGTTAAATAACAAAAATGGGATTGCAGAAAACCGTCTATTCGCTATCCAGATCTTAGGGGAGCTTAAAAGCCCTGAGGCGGCCGAGTCCCTCATCGTCATTCTAAAGGATCCCGGTGAAAAAGAAAATATCAAAAAAGAGGCTTTATTAACCTTGGAAAAAATAAAGAATCTTGACCTTCGGGAGCTATTGCTATTTCTGCTTGAGCGTAACGATGCCGAGCTCAATCAGTTTGTCGCGCAAGGCCTGAAGGAGTTAACAGGCGAGGATTTCGGCGAAGACCCGGCGAAAATGAAGGAATGGCTGAAGCGATCTGCAACAGCAGGAATTCCGCTGGAAGAAATGACACCCGATACGGCACAATTACACGAAACAAGACCCATTCAACCTCAGCTAATAATTCCCGAAAAACCCTTAGTGCCAGAGGGAATAAAAATAAAAATCGAGGCACGGCTGGATAAAGATTCTGTCATGCTTGGCGAACAGTTTACGGTTTCAGTTCGTGTTATCAACACGTCTCAAGAGGATCGGCAATTTAGCATATTAAGTGCAGGGGGCTATGATTGGGCAAGCGATAATAATATTCTAAGTATAAAAGTGCCGTTTTCATGGAAAATATCTCCTGCGCCTACGCCGATTATTCTCAAGCCGGGCACTGCCTATGAGGACAAATTTATTATGGTCGTTGAGAATCCGGCCAAAGCCAGTTTAATTAATTTCAGGTTATATTTTAAACCGCTAAAAATCTGGAGCGATCCATTATCGCTCAAGGTAAATGTTCTTCCAAAGTCAGACAAAACCGCACCGCTTACGCTCAACATAAGGTCAGATAAGCAAGTATATGAAGAAGGCGAGCCGATAATCATTACCGTAACAATAAGAAATATTTCGAAAGAAAAGGTATCGATATATACTAAAAATTTAAAATTTGGTGGTTGTTATGAAGTTATGAACTCAAAAAAAGAAAAAATTCTTGACTGCACCGCTAAAGGACGGGACGTATTAGAAGAAAAAGACTTTATAATTTTAGAACCCAATCAAGCCAAAGCATTCAAACTTAGCGTCAATCCCTTTCAGATGAAAAAATTAAAGCCAGATACATATACCATTACATATTACTATTACGGGGTTGATACATGTCTGGACAGTCGCTCTGAAGAGTGGTTCCCTCCTAAAAGAGTTGACTATCCCTGGACAGGCACTGTTGTTTCCGAACCGATAACCATACAAGTTGTAGCAAAGGGAGTTTTAACCCCGATTAAAAAAGCGTGGGAAGATTTCTTAATAGCCCTGAAATCCGGGGATGAAAATAAGGTAAAGCCGCTTTCAACAGATAGAGGATATGAGTCTTTATTACTACTGATAATGCCACAGGAAACCAAAGAAGAATTATTTAAAAAGCTTGGCAATTCTTTAAGTAGTTCGGATATAAGATGGACGCATCTAACAGAAACTTCTGCCACAGGTTCTCATGGATCAGAATGGGTGGAGTCTGGGATTGGATTTATAAAAGTTGATGGCGAATGGAAATTTGACCTATGGACAGCAGGTAACTAATAAGCAAAAGGGAGGAGAAAACATGAAACAGAGTGTATCAGGTAGCTTCACTTTATTGGCAATCGGTCTAGCCTTTTTATCTTCTATCGCATTTGCCGAGGATATGAAGAGTGTAGTCGATGCCAACAACCAATTCGCCTTTGAACTTTATTCCAAATACAAATCAAAAGACGGTAATATTTTTTATTCTCCCTACAGTATTTCTTCTGCTTTAGCTATTGTATATGAGGGGGCAAGAGGAAAAACTGCAGAGGAGATACAGGCGGTCTTTCATTTCCCTCAAGACGCAGCTATTTACAGAGATTCTTTCTCAAAGATATACCAACAAATTAATAAAAAGGATAAGAAATATACGCTCAGCACAGCAAATGCCTTATGGGCTCAGAAAGACTATAAGTTTCTGGATGAATACTTTAATTTGGTAGACAAATATTATGCTGGGAAGGTAACTAATCTAGATTTTGTCAGTGAAACCGAGAAATCACGTTTAACAATAAATAAATGGGTAAAAGAGCAAACAAATGACAAAATCAAAGATTTAATTCCTCCCGGCATAATTGATTCATGGACTCGTTTGGTTCTTACAAATGCAATTTATTTTAAAGGTTTTTGGCTTAAACAGTTTGATAAAAAGGATACCAAGGAAGAAGACTTTAGAATTAGCCCGGTCAATAAAATTAAGGCTCAGATGATGCGTTTGACTGGTGAGGAAATAAGGTTTAATTACGGCGAAACAGATAAGCTTCAAATTTTAGAGTTACCTTATGAAGGAAACGAACTCTCCATGCTTATTCTTCTTCCGAAAGAAGATGCTTTAAAAGCCATAGAGGAATCTTTAAATTCCGAAAAGTTATCTGAGTGGAAAGGGCTTCTTAGGAATGAAGGAGTTAATGTTTATTTGCCTAAGTTTAAGTTTGAAGCAAAATATTTTATGGCTAAAGATCTTAAAAGCATGGGAATGCCAATTGCCTTTACTCTCGGTATTGATTTTGGAGGACAAGCAGATTTTTCAGGCATGACTGGCAATAAAGTATTGAATATAGATGAGGTAATCCATCAGGCTTTTGTAGAAGTAAACGAAGAGGGAACGGAAGCCGCTGCTGCAACAGCCGTAGTAATGAAGGCAGCGTCAATTGCTATGCCGAAACCAGTAAAGATCTTCAAGGCAGACCACCCATTCATATTCATAATTCAAGACAGAGAGACAGGTAATATTTTGTTTGTAGGCAGAGTTAGTGACCCTACAAAATAAAAGATCGGTTTACGTGGTTTTTGGCGGCAAAATTGAGCTCGATTCAAGATTCAAGGCCTAAGCCTGGCCCCATAAACCCCTTGATGACGGCAAACAGCTTTGGAAACGCGAAGTACGCCGCTTCGGCCGTTATTTCGGCGCCATCCAGGCGGATACAGGAAATATTCTATGGCAGTGTAAGTTCCCCTGGGAAGTTACTAGCGAAGCGGTAGTCGATGACTCAAATATTTACCCCGTTAAAGAAAGCCACCGACGAAGTCGGTGGTGAAAATAAAGAAGCTGACGGTGGTTTAATGCCACCGTCAGCGCATACCGTTAGAGAACGTAGTTCTCTAACGGGGTTTACTTCACATACTTAAACAACTTGTACTGTTTGGATAGACAAATCGGGCGTATTCGGTGGCAATACCCCTTACAGTTCGATCAATGGGCGCCAACTCCGATATTGACAAGTAAAGGAATTCTGCTTTGTTTTAAGGATAAGATTGTATGTATAGGCCGGAAACAGGAAATCGAAAAAAAGCCGCAGCTTCTTCCGCAGCCTGACAAAAACGCGCCGCTTACGCTCACTATAAAATCAGATAAGCAGGTCTATAAAGAAGGCGAGCCGATAATAGATTCGTAGGCGCTTTATGTAAGTCATTGAAAAAAACCTTAGAAAAGAACTCTAAGGGAACATCTATCAAGATTTCTTTCATAAGTAGTCAAGGTGTTATATAAAGCGTCTAGTCTTTCTTACCGCACACAGCGTAGGTTATCAATTTTTCCCCAAACCGCGCTCTAAATAACTCGCCTTAGCAAAAAGGAGGCTGAGATGAAGATACTATTAGTTTTAAGTATATCGCTTTTTTTTACAATAGAATGCTATTCGACAACATTTGAACTCTATAAAAACGGGGATCCTCATGGGGAGAAGGTTGAGGGAGAAATTGTTGCAAAAGAAAATGGTTATATAAAGATTAAAACAAAAGAAGGTATTCGGTCTGTTGAGATAAAAATGATTTCTCCGCTTTCTTCTAAGGTTAATGCGAGCGACCTGTCCTACTGGTCCGATTTTTCCTCCCTCGAAGATTTTTCCTTGAAAAATCTAAGGTCAAAGATTGAGAAAACGAATATATCAAAGTTTATGGATGAAAGAGAGAGGGAAATAATAGCTCGCATGGTGGATAGGATCATTGAAAGGCTCTCTGAATTAAAAGAGCAATATCCCGAGTTAAAATATTTTAAAGAACCCGAATATTTTGCAAAGGGCGCAGGAACATTTTTGTACGATTATAATACCAAAGCCGTTATCGATTCTGAAAGGGGATTTTTGAGCTTATATTCTAAGCCTCTTGAAAATGGCTGTGCTATCTACTTTCGCCTCTATTCCTGGAACGATAAATCCCGCGATTATTTAGGTTACTTTTTTAACACTGCTAGCGTTGGAGCAAGCGGCGTTGATGGTTTTGGAATGGATTTGAGTATAACAATTGATAAAAACAGAAAGGAGCTGAGCGAAAAAATCAAAAAGGTTTTTGATGAAGTTATAAAAGGAGAATTTTATAAGAGTATGACAGAGTATCAGTTGATCCGAAAGGGATTGGGAACAGACAAGGAAAATCTTTTAAAGTTGATTGCTGCTGAAGACCCCAATATTTCTCAAAAGGCAGTTAGCTTATTGGCATTTCATAATTTGGAAGCAACGGAATTGACACAGATCCGGATACTTTTAAAAGAAGGCAAAGTTCCATTTTCGGTGGTTAGTCTTTTGGAAAAGAAGGATAGTGAGCATTTGCCTGAAGTCTATGAAGTAGTTTTTAATATGGCTCTCAACGCTGAGAAAAGCGGGAAAGACGAATTCATAAAAACGCCATTTTGGGGTCAAGGCTGGGCCAGTCAGGCGCGAGGTATACGCTATTATATTGCTAACGCTCTCTGCAAGAGCAGCGACCCGCGGTTTATAAATACGGCAAGCAATATTTTAAACAATGATACAGTTGTACAAAATAAGTTATTTGTGCTTGACTATTTATTTAATTTACCAGCCAAAACAAGCGAGAAGCCCCTGATATTAGCGCTTGATAACCAAGACAGGAGTATACAATTAAAAGCTGTTGAAATCATTGGTAAAAAGAAAATTATAAGCGCTGCAGAGAAGCTAAAGCCGTTTTTGAATTCCTTTAACTCTGAAGTTAGAGAAAAAACAAAAGAAACTTTAAATAGCTTGGGTGTTACTTATGCAATGGAAGAATCAAAGAGAAAATTACCAGAATTTGCTACAACCCTCTCAAGGACGCTTTGGGAAGTAGGTTTAACTGAACAGGACATAATGGAAGCGTGTTCAGAAAGAAAATCTATTACTGCAACTTGTCCTCCTACGGAAAAACTACCCGAAGGATATACGTTCGTTGACTTAGGAGACAAATGCAAGTTTATTTGGCCTGACAGCGGTAGCTCAACTGTGTCAAAAGGGCAGAGTGCTGGTTTGAAGTCCTGGATTGAACCAATGAAAGCAGTCGATTTAGATGCAGTAAAAAAGAGCGCAAAGTTATATTTGGATATTCCGCCTAAATCCCACGTTAGTCTTTTTAAAGGTCCACTTGTTGGCGTAGACGGCAGTTTTATGTTTGGCGATGTAACCGGGATATATCTATTAGCAGCAGCGATGAAATTAAAAGATGAACTTCTGGCTTTAAGTATTTATGAGAGATTAACTCAGAGTTATGTATCTAATGAGGCGATGCTTGAAGCAGGTCTAAATGCTGTTGCCTGGAAATTCTTAAGCCGCGGCATTGAATTTTATCAAAAAAAGAAAGACGATGATGCTCTGAAAAATCTGTATGCGCTTGTCAATTTTGAAAAATATACTAAGCCCCATTCTTATTTAGATAAATGTGTTAAGCAGGCCAAAAATATTAGAGAAACAATTGAATTAAGAAAAAAAGAAGAAAAGACGCCAATACCACAAATTCAAGATCAAGCAGTTTTAGTCAACTATTGGATTTCGCAGATTAAAGAAATTAATGGATACCAAATGGGACAACCCGGTTGGCCATCAGTGTTTTTTATTTGGCCAGATGAAGAAAATTTAAAGACAGACAAAAAATTCTGGGAAGAAGTGATAAAAAGAAACAAAGAAGAGCAAGGTATTGAACCTCCATTTGCCAGCCATGAACTTGAGAAAATTGGAATCGCAGCGCTTCCCGCGCTTTTCGAAGCCTTTAATGATAAGACGTTAACGCGGACAGTGGGTTATTGGAGAAATTTTCAGCCTGAACGCTACATTGTTACAGTAGGAGGTGCAGCAAGAGAAATCTTTACAGTAATCTGCTATGATTATGGATTAGTGCCTCCAGTGTTTATGGAAGAAAAAAAGTTTGATCTTTCTATTGATGAGAATTATTTAAAAGCTAAGAAACAACTTGAGGAATGGTATAAAAAAATACCGCGAAACATCAAAAGATTAACCAGAGAAGAACAGCAAAAGTTCATGGAAGAAAAGATTTACAAAGGAAGAAGCGGTGCTTTTGTAGATACGCCACATTAAGAATTATCCCAGGAAAAATAGGCTACTTTGTGAAAACATAGTTATGTTCTTTCAAAGATATATAGTAAATAATTCGTGAATGCATTTGGTATTTTTGTGCTATAATATTTAATAATCCTAGTATATAATTGCAATGAGAAAAAAGATTTGGGTAAATAAGCCAAGGTCGTTTAAGGAAGCAGAAGAGTTTGATATACTCTTCTGGAAGCGAGCCGGAGCGAATGCAAAGTTTATCGCATTATGGGAAATGGTGAAAGATTTCTATAAACTCAAAAATATAAAAAATGGAAATAAGCTCAGATTACAAAGAACTATTTGGCATATTGAACAGATATAAAGTGCGCTATCTCATTGTAGGCGCATATGCCGTTACTTTTTATACAGAGCCAAGATTTACTAAGGATTTAGATATATGGGTGGATTCCGATATTAACAATGCCGGGCGGTTATATAAAGCATTGGCAGAATTTGGCACGCCGCTTGACGGTGTTTCCATAGCTGATTTTGCAAATAAAAATATGATTTACCAGATAGGTGTTGCGCCTGTGCGGATTGATATTATCGCGGGCTTAAAGGGCTTACAGTTTGATAAAGCGTGGAAAAATCGTAAAAAAACAAAATATGGGGGCATAAATGTTAATATATTAGGCTTGAAAGATTTAATATATTTAAAAAAGAAAGCAAAAAGGCCCCAAGATATTTTAGATGTAACAAAGTTAAGCCGTAAAATTCGTAAAACCCGCCACTTTTAAAGTGCCGCCATATTAAAAAAGTATCGAGTAGATGAATATTTATTTAATTATCATTTTAGTTATTGTCACCTTTGAATATCTTTTAAGCCTTATCGTAGAGACTCTTAACGTAAAACATGCATCAGCGGACCTGCCTAAGGAATTTGAAGGTTTCTATGATGCCGCCAAATATAAAACTGCGCAAAGTTATCTCAAAGAAAACACGCGTTTTCACCTTATTAAAGATACTTTCTTTACCATTGTCACTTTATTATTTATTTTAGGCGGGGGCTTTAACTTTGTTGACCAGATAGCAAGAAAACTTAGCCAGGGTGAAATTATTGCGGGTTTAGCTTTTGCCGGGCTACTGGGACTAGGAATGCAAATTATATCTATTCCCTTTTCCGCTTTCCGTATCTTTGTTATTGAGCAAAAATATGGTTTTAATAAAACGACCGTAAAAACATTTATTTTAGATATTATAAAAAGTTTAATCTTAAGCGCGATTATAGGGGGGATTATTTTAGCTTGCGTAATTTGGTTTTTCCAAATTGCAGGCAGTCTTGCTTGGGTTTATTGCTGGGTAGCGATTACCGTATTTCAGCTTTTCCTCCTATTTATCGCCCCAGTTGTGATTATGCCGCTTTTTAATAAATTTATTCCGTTAGAAGAAGGAGAATTAAGAACTGCGATACAAAATTATGCTAAATCCCAAAATTTTGCTTTAGCCGGAATTTTTAAAATGGATGCTTCTCGCCGCTCCAGTAAATCCAACGCGTTTTTTACCGGCTTTGGAAGGTTTAGGCGCATTGCTTTATTTGATACGCTCATTCAAAAACATACCACTGATGAGCTGGTTTCGGTGTTAGCCCACGAAATAGGCCATTACAAGAAAAAACATTTCATAAAAGGAGTAATCTTATCTATTGTAACTACCGGCCTTATGCTTTTTATCCTTTCATTTTTTATAAAGAACCAGGGTTTATTCGGCGCTTTTAAAATGCAAAATCTTTCTATCTATGCCAGCTTAATCTTTTTTGGTTTTCTTTATAGCCCGATTAACCTTTTCATTGGTGTCTTTTCAAATATTTTTTCGCGTAAACACGAATACCAAGCCGATGCTTTTGCTGTTACTACCTATAAAAGAGCAGACGCCTATATTTTAGCTTTAAAGAAGTTAAGCGTAGATAATCTTTCAAATCTCACCCCGCACCCGTTAAAAGTATTTCTTGATTATACCCACCCGCCGGTTTTAAAGAGGATAGAGGCAATCAGGCTCCAAGCTACAGGCTGCAAGCCACAAGATTAAAATCCTATAGCCTGTAGTTTGCAGTATATTTCATTATAATTTCTGCCTTGCAAATTCCCGATTCAGAGATAAAATAAGTCCAGATTATTTGGGTAATAAAACTTGAACTTGTACAGGTTCGTTAGTTGAATTATCCCCGTAGGGGTCGAAAGCGTTAAAGAATTATCGTAGGGAATTTCATAATATTCTTGCGAGTCGGGATGGCAGAAAAGGGACTGTTGCGAAACGCACCAGTCCATGATTTCAGCGATTAAAACTTGATTACAGTGATTAAAATTGTTAATGTTTTCAATCGTTGGAATCTTTTAGTAATCATTGTAATCAGACGCTGATGCATTATGCAACAGCGTCAAAAGGAGGTGGCTAAGATGGCAAAATTTTTGATGTTAGGAAAGTATTCGCTCGAAGCGGTTAAAGGGATTAAGCGAGAACGCACGAAAAAAGCAGTGAAGACTATTGAGAAATTAGGAGGTAAAGTAAATTCGCTGTATGCTCTTTTGGGCAGTTACGATTTAGCATCTATAGTGGATTTTCCTACCAATTCAGCTGCAATTAAAGCATCCATAGCGCTTACTCGATTAACCGGCATTGGGTTTACCACTTTTCCGGCGATGACTGTTGAAGAATTTGATAAAATGATAGATTAACCCAAAAAATGCATTTGATAAAGTGCATTTTTTGCCCTACCCAACAGGGAGCCCTGTTGGGCTACGGGCCGATGCTGAAATTTGCCCTTAAATTTATTTTAAATTTAAGGGCAAATTTAAGATCACATCGGGGTTACCGGAAAAAATGCCAAGAACCAAATGGTGCAGTATACTAATTACCTACCCAGCAGGCGCTGCGCGCCTGTTGGACTAACACAATGTGCTGAAGATACTTATAAAACATTTTAGTTTGCAAAGGCATTTTTCCGATTAATCACAGAGTAAACGGAATATAATCCGTTCTGCATCATAGAACAAGCCGCCGCTTTTTTAATGAGGCAGCAACTTTTCAAGCAGAAAGGCGCCAAAAAGTTGCGTAGTCGAATTACCCGCGTAGGGGTAATGAAGCTTACGACTTACAGCTTGTAACTATATTCTTCGGATTTAAGGAAAAAAGGGTAAGGTTTGGGTAGGGGGAAGGCTTCGCTGGAGATAAAAATCTTGACAGATCTACTTTTTGGGTATAAATTAATATTACAAATAGGCCACGTCCCGAGTTTTGAAGGGGTAAATCCCGGACGCTAAAAAAGTAAAACCTTCGCTAGAAATGGCGGAGGTTTTTATGTTTATATAACCAAAACTGACAAAAGGAGAAAAATGAAATCTATCCCAAAAGAAAAAACAATAGAAGCCTTAGTTCATACTGCCGTTGAATCTTACGCTCAAGGTTTTCAAGCTAGGCATGAAGCAGAGGTTGATAATCCAGACGGGATTATCAATATGAAAATACACAATGTTTTTATAGAGGCGCTGGGAAAAGAAATCCAATACTATGCTGCTTTAGTACGTTCACTAGATAGTTCTTTAGGCAACATGCTAGAATCGTTAGCAATAAACATTGCCAGATTATCTTTCGAAGTCAAAAGGAATGTGCAGGGACCACTTAGCGCAGAACAGACAAGTGGTATAGCGGAGCTACTAGAAAAATATAAGCGTCACGAGAAGAAGCCGGAAGTAAAAGATTATCAAATTTTTCGTACGATTAATCCAAAAGAAGCTGCGAGAATTAAAAGACACGATAGCGATTATTACTTAATAGATAAAGAAACAAATAGCCATTATTTGATTGAGCTTAAAATAGGAGGCGATTTAGATAATAAGAAAGCTAGGTCTGAAAAAGAGGCTATCTTAGAGCAGTACGCAATTCTTTCTAACATACTTCCCTCGGCTACAAAAATAACTATTTATTTTGCTACGGCATACAATCGGTTTGGTGAAAATAAACCTTGGCGACAGGAACGAGTAAGGCAATTTTTTTCTGATGAAGAATTGCTTATAGGAAAAGATTTTTGGAACTTTATCAGTCAATCAGAAAAAGGGTACGAAATAGTATTGAGCGCATATCGAAAAAGCTCCTATTTGATAAAGGATGCTTTAAATTCAATAAAAAAGACATATTTAGGCTAAAGTTAAATTAATCCTCAGTAAATATATGCAAACATTAATTAAATGGCCCGGTGGTAAATCAAACGAATTTTCATACATAAAGGATTTAATCCCGAAATATACGAGATACTTTGAGCCTTTCTTTGGGGGTGGTGCTGTATTTTTCAATTTGCAACCTAAAAAAGCCATTATCAATGACGCCTGTAAAGAACTAATGGATTTTTACAGGTTTATAAAAGGCGAGTACGACCGAGAAAAATTTAAAAAAGAGCTTTATGCATATGTAAACAATTGGGAGAAAATTCCCAAATATTTAAGTCTCTTCGAAAATAAATTCTTTGATCTCTATTTAAGCTACAGAAAGGGGAAATTTAATGCAGAGCAATTAAAAAAGATAGTTGATGATGAAATAATGGAAGAGGTTAGGGCATTTAATGGTCTATTTGATAACGATTTTTGTCTTGATGACAAAAATTTAATGCAGCAAATAATTACGAACCTATTTTCTAAGATTAAAAGGATTAAAGAGGTTGAAAGAGATAGGGGAGAAATTTCATCGGGGGATCTTCATAAAAATATTGAAACTGCTTTCAGGAGTGGTTTTTATATGCATTTTAGAGATATCCTGAATTTTAACGGAACAAAATATAAAATTAGCTATGCTAAACAAATAGCCAATTATTATTTCGTTAGAGAATTCTGCTATGGCTCGATGTTCAGATTTAATTCTAATGGCCAGTTTAATATTCCGTACGGAGGAATCGCATATAATTCAAAAGATTTTAGAGGAAAAGTAGATTATATTCTTAGTTTGCTTGTGAATAAATTATTTGAGAATGCCGCAATAAAGAATGAGGACTTTGAAAATATTTTTAATTCATATAAACTTGATAAAAATGATTTTATTTTTTTAGATCCTCCTTACGACACCGATTTTAGTGACTATGACAAGAAAGCTTTTGATAAAAAAGATCAACAAAGATTAGCAAATTGCTTATTGAAAACACAAGCAAAGTTTATCTTAATTATTAAAAAGACCCGTTTCATTTATGATTTATATAGTGATAAAAAGGGCATCAATATTGAAAGTTTTGAAAAGAAGTATTTATATAATGTAAAGGGGCGGAATATTCGAGAAGTTCGACATTTAATTGTTTTTAATTTCTAAGCAAGTATGAAAATGGATACAAATTATATTATGCATGGCGATTGTTCTGATGTTCTAAAAACCTTTCCCGATAATACGTTCGATTTAATTTTTGCTGACCCGCCGTATTATCTGCAATTACCAAACAATAAAAGACTAAAGCGTTTTGACGGTTCGGAAATAATTCCTGTTTATGATGAATGGGATAAATTTGAAAACTATGAAGACTTTGATAATTTTACTTTACGTTGGTTATCAGAATGTCAAAGGGTATTAAAGCCTACGGGTACTATTTGGGTTATCGGAATGTATCACAGTATATTTAGAGTAGGAAAGATTATGCAGGATCTCGGGTTATGGTTCTTAAACGATGTAATCTGGGTAAAAATTGGAGCTTTGCCTAATCTAAATGGCAGGCGTTTTACCAATAATCATGAGACTCTAATTTGGGCCGTGAAAAACAAAGATTGCAAGGGCTATACTTTTAAGTATGAATTATTAAAAGAAATGAACGATGGTAAGCAGATGAAAGATACCGACTGGGTTTTTTCTATTTGTACTGGCATTGAGAGATTACGTGATAAGAACGGAATAAAACTTCATAATACACAAAAACCTATAAAGCTTATTCAAAGGGTAATATTAACCGCAAGTAATAAAGGAGATTTAATCCTGGACCCATTTCTAGGAAGTGGTACTACAGCCGTAGCGGCTGAAGAATTAGACAGGAAGTGGATCGGAATTGAAAAGAATAAAAAGTATGTCGAATTAGCTCAAAATAGAATTAATTCACTTCACAATAAAGGTGTTTCTATGATCGCCGTGACTGGTACATCGAGCGCAGAAAAAATAAACCCCCTTTCTGTGTAAGCATTAGTATGGAATAATCTTTGGATAGAGATATCCTCTGGGAATTAAAATAAAGTTTAATGAGGAGGTTTGTAAGATGCTTGATAGAGAAGTTGTAAGAGAATTTTTAGAAGATAAATCCAAAGTTATATTTAAGAATAAACCCAAGGATATTTCTGGAAAAATTCTTGTCGAGACGTTCTGTAGATATATCGAAGATGATTATTATGAATGGCTCAAGGATAATTTTAAAACTTTTTTCAATCACGGCATGCCAGACTGGAATTGGATTAAAGAAAGAATAAGATATTATAAATAGGTATAGTTATAGTTAAAAATGAGCGAAATAAAGACAATAAATCCTAATCGAGAGTGGGATATTATAAAATTTGAGACATTTCATAATAAACCTTTAATGAACGGACCACATCATAAAGATGTTGTTAATAAGAGAAGTTTACTTTTATTCGCCCAGTGTTTCTTGGCTGATTATCAAACTGCAAAATCAAAAAAATATAAAGATCTTTTTGGAGAGCTCTACCGAAGAACAATGAAAACATATTTTACTTGGTAAAGGCAACTTAAAAAACTAGAAATAATACTTCGGTTTTTAATCCTGAGCGAAGCTAAAGATCTCTCTAAAAGATAGAGGTTGCTTTTTTTGTTTTAGGTAAGGAGGAAAAAATGCCAGTATTCAAATATCAAACAAAAGATGCTAAGGGGAATGACAGAGAAGGTGAAATTGAGGCTATTGACGAAAAGGATGCCATTGGTAAATTACACGAGCAGAATTTAGTTATAATTTCTCTTGTGGTCGCAAAGCAGAAAGAGGTTGCGGAGAAAGTTATCAGTAGATTTACGAAAAGAATAGGAGAGAAAAATAATATAAAAAAAATAGTAATAATTTTCGTATTTTTACTTTTTGGAATTTTTTGTTTTTGGGGTGGATTTTTATTTTCAAACTTTTTGATAAGAAAAAACCAAAGTATAGGCGAAGCAAAGAAAAGTGAGTATGAGAAAAAATTTCTTGAGGTTAGTGGTAATATTATAACAAATACCTACATGTCAGCACTTATCCTAGGGGGAACCTCTGAAGTTTGGCGATCTGCGATAGATAGGGGATATGATTTTAATGGACAAATACAAAAATATCTAACAAAAATGAAAGATTCTTTAAAGACCCTAGAAGATGTTAACAACAAGATAGAGATTGGGATGCAGGATTTAAAAGATTACCCTATCCAATATCAAGAGGCTTATAATACTTTGATGGAGCTTTATGGTGTTTATAGCCAAATATATACACTTGCTAGGTCACCATCTGGTTCATTGATGAGTTTTAACAATAAGGTGAACGATTTATCTTCAGAGTTTACAAAAATTACTAGTAGGTTGAAAATATATATGCCAAAACTAAATTCAAAATAACAGTGGTGTATAGATATTTTTCCAAATTTTCATAAAGATATATGTGGAGGTATGCCTCGAGATTAGAATTTCACATGCGCCGCTTCTAATTTTTGAAAAATAGAAACGAAAAACTGCTGGAAGGCTTGGCATGATTACAACGAATATAATACAAAGAGTTTTTCTTTTGCGAAATAATGGCGGACAAGGAACATCTTTTACAGTAGAGCATAAAAACAAGCAGTTTTTGATCTCAGCCAAACACATTTTTGCGAATATTAATGATGGAGAAGATGCTATATTTTCGATTTATCATGCTAATTCATGGGAAGCTCTAACAGCCGAAGTACATTATCATCCGAATTTATCAATAGATATAGCAGTTATTGATTTGGCAATTGATTTATCTCCTAGGCACAAGTTAGAGGCAACAGAGGCCAATATAATATTAGGTCAAGACGTATTTTTCCTGGGTTTCCCTTACGGAATGTTTACTGATTCTAATACTATAAATAATGGTTTCCCTTTTCCTTTTGTAAAGAAAGCAATTTGTTCATCGTTAACCTTTAATGCATCTGAGGGTGGAAGAATATATTTGGATGGACATAATAATCCTGGGTTTTCAGGTGGGCCAGTTGTATTCCAAGACATCCATTCGAAAAAACTTAAGGTATGTGGTGTTATTTCAGGATATATTTCTCAAAAAGGAGAGATAGTTTCTCCTGCTGGTAACTTAGAATACACAGAAAATGCGGGAATAGTAATTTGCCATTCAATTAAGCATGCTAAAGAAATAATTGATGCAATATAAAACAAGAATAGAGATGCTTCTAATACTTTGTACGAAGCACAAAATATTTCGCTAGGCAAATACTTAAGGTGCTCAATTTTTGAAAAATAGAAACGTCTACTTTTTTAGGAGATTTTCTTTTGAATACAAATAAAAGAAATTTTACAATTTGGTTTAAAAATGCAATCATAGTGCTCCAAAAGCGTAGGGCATTTGGTTACCCATTACTTTGCATATCATTTCCGCTGTTAGAGCGTTACTTACGTGAGAAAAGTAAAAACTTTCAGAGTGGTAGCTTGAATGAAAATTTTCACAAAGAGTTTCTAAAATTATTTCCTGAAGCACTTTCGCTTGATGACGCGAAAAAAATTTGGAAAGCTTACAGAAATGGTATTTTACACCAAGTAGCTCCAAGCAGAGTAGGGCCTAGAGGGAAACAAACTGCCGTTAGCCATGACTGTTCAATTATTGCTTATGATAAAAAAAATAACTTAGTTGTTATAAATCCCAAGAAATTTTCTCAGCGAGTTATTGAAATTATTGAAAAAGACTTTTCGACATATGAAGGGAAAAATAGTCCCGACCACCCCTTACCTAAAGTGCGGTTAATAAATAAAAAATAAGAAGCGTTTAAAGTCTATTTATAAGAAAAAAGACAATAGGTTCAGGCACTGCCCGCCACATTAGTCAGATAAACCTAAATTCCACCTCGTAGGTGGGCTTTGGTGTTTAAGTTTCATTACCCCGCTCACTTCGTTCGGGGGTAATTCGCCGACGCACTTTTGTGCGCCTTCGGCTTGAAAAATTATAAGTCTCATTATCCCATTCGACTACGCTCAGGGATAATTCAACTAAGCCTTTTTTGCGATAGCAAAAAAGTCAAGTTTCATTATGGACAAGAAGAAATTAGCAATTATTCATATTGTTAAGAAAGAGTTAGGGCTGGCTGACAGCGAATACAGAAGAATTCTGCAAGATGTGACAGATGTAAACAGCGCAAAAGACCTGGATGAAGTAGGCTTTAGGAAATTAATGAACTACTTTGTCCGCAGCAAATATTACCAAGTCAATCCTGGTGGCCTTACTATAAGGCAAAAGCTATACATTAAATATCTTGCAAATAGCTTAGGCTGGGAAGAGGAACATCTTATCAACTTTTTACATAAGTATTATCATAAAACCAAAATTGATGAATTGACAAAGGAAGAAGCCATAAAAGCGATAGAATCTTTAAAAGGCGTAAAGCAGCATCAGAAATAAATTTTATAAATATTTCTACCCCGCCCGCAAACCTTCCCCTAACCGCATTTCATAACGGAGACAGAAATACAGTGAATTAACTATTCTCATATTCTTGAGAATATTGGAATAGTTTAAGAAAAACCAAATTCCACCGCGTAGGTGGAATACAACCAAAGCCCACCCCGGAGGAGGGTTTTAGGTCTAGTAAAATATGCTCGATGATCCAATTGATGAGTTTTTAGAATACGATTTCGCAGCGCGCGATTTAAAAGCCAAAGCCATTTCTTTAAAGAAAAATTACGGACAATAGAAATAGTTTTCTCGCGGTATAGGAAAGTATAAAAATGCGTCGTGGCAATGCGGATAGTTCAATTTTGTGTCGTAGCTACCGCAAGGAAGTTCAAAGTTGTGAGCTTGCCAACGAAGTTGGCAAGTGAACTTTCTCGCCAAACTAAAACCCCAATTTACTCACCTTACCAAAAATCAATTACTAATTAGTAATTGATAACTATTAAGTTAGAGTGGTATAATAATGCAAAATAGTTCTTTAGATGGCTGATTCCATGTATTAGGTGGAGGTAATCTATGAAGAAAATATTGTCCCGACGTGATAAACCCGCCCCGATGGAGGTGTGGTCGGGATTCCGCTCCGCACCTAGTGTGTGTAGCAAATCGAGGGCTTTATTCCGCGGAGCTTCATTTTTGGTATTATTGATACTGTCTACTAATGTCATCTGGGCTAATGATCAAGAAGCCGCCAAAGAAGAAGAGAAAATCGCTGTAGCTGTTTTTAGATATCAAATGGGTAGAGATTATAACGGCCTATATTTTCTGACGGTTTATTCCAAAAATCCCAATAACGATTTTATGAAAAAGTTATCCGCAAGTTATCCATTTATTAAAGGAATTAATAAATGCGCCTACGATGATACTCCTGTTAACGGAATAATTGATCGTGATACAGGAGGGTACGGCACATTAATTGAGATCCATTATATTAAATGGGTAAACGAATCTGAAGTTGAGGTTGGCGGCGAAGAATATAATACTTCTGTATCCGCGGAAGGCTTCACTTATAAGCTTAAGAAGATAGATAGAAGGTGGAAAGTTATTGAAAAATTACGTAATTGGGTTTCATAAGCAGGGTCGAAGGACTAGCCTGAGTCTGTCTGCCGGCAGGCAGGGAGTTATGGAAGGCCTCATTGATATTTTAAGGAGGAGACGATGAAAAAAGAGTTTAAGAAAATTTTATTAGCTGTAGGCGCGATTTTTCTTTTGACACAAGGCGCAATATATGCCGAGTCTTATGTTGATACGCCAAATCGCACCAATTATGGTCGCCCCATCGATGCAAAGACACCACTTCCTGAGCTTATAAAACGTCTTGAAGGCTGGCAAGAAGCTTTTACCTTTAAGGCATATTGGATTGGTTATAACGACGATATGTATTCAATCGCCGCTCATGGCGAAAAGGCTATCCCATTACTACTTGATTTCATCGAAAAGAGTAAATCCGAGCACGATAGGTACGGCGCGATTCTTACCATACATTTAATCGGCATTGAAAGTCATGTTGCAGGAAGGTTCCATGAAGAATTTAAGAATGAAAAGGCACGTCAAGCCTTGCTTTCCTTTTTATCAAAAGAAGACCTGCAGATTCAGGTTTTACAGCTGTTAATGCGCGATCCTTGGCCTTCAGATGTGCCGCAGCTATTAAAAATATTACAGGGTCAAACCCCTAATGCTTGGGCATTCGTGAAGTTATTACAAAGATACGAAATAGATTCTGCTCCTGTGCATCAGAAGCTACCCAAAGATCTTGCAGAAGTTAAACTTCGAGAAAACCTGGACTGGAAGAACGAAGAAGAACTTTTTAAAAAACTTGTAGATGCAATTAAAGAGGTTGCAGGTGATAGATTTATTATTGAGCAAGGTTTATTAGAAAAATATTTGAAGAGCCAGGAATCCTCAGGGCATTTTGGGAAAGATTTTGGTTTGGGCGGGGCTTTGGATAGTTTAACCGGTTGTAGCTATGTTTGGCTTGGTAATAAATTAGAATATTATTATGAAAATGGGGAAATCCACTTATGTAGTATAGAAACTGCCCGGCAACGTTGGCTCGACTGGTATAAACGCCAGCCACAAGTTAATCAATAATTTTTAATTAGCGATTTCTATTTTGACATCTCTCTAATTCTGCAGCCGTCTCAATGAAACTGATTGTTTTCAAGCCCCGACTTAGAAAAATAGTGCTAATATCTTGTAGGTATGGTAGAATTATGATGAAACTTGGAATTTTTTAATGAAACTCGAACTTGTACAAGTTCGTTAGTTGAATTATCCCGTAGAGAATGAAATTTAGGTTTTTGAAACGAACTATCAACCAGTTTCCGCGGCAAGTGAGCGGAGTATGTTCTATATTAATATTATCACTGGTTCGCTCTTTTTAAGCTATAGCGTATTTTTAAAACAGAGCAATTGCAACTTGTCGTAGATGTATATTCTTATCGCTTAGCTATCGCGGACCCAGCATATCTTTACTTTGTTTACGCAAAGGCTGGGTTCATTCATTGCCTTGGAATGAGGTCAACTACGTTTACGATTTCGGCTTGCCTACTCCGCCGAAGCGGTTGCTTCGGCTGCGAAGGCCGGGCATCCCCGTGGCAAGCCACGGGGTAAACGCCTGAGAGAGAATAAAGGAGACAATGAGATGATAGCAAAAGAAAAAATAGATTTATCCGCTATCCCAGAAGAAGACTTGCTTCGTCTGCGCATAAAAGATTTGCCTTTAAGCATAGAAGGCACGTGGCTTTGGGATTGCGTCAAAGAACTTTACCAGGAATTGGAAGCAAAAGGCATTAAATTTAAGCCCGTCTGCTATTTGGCTGACGAATGGTTTGCTCCTGACCAGGATCCGCAAATTAGCCTGCCATTTTTTTTAGCTCAACCCACCCTTATAAAGCTTGAAAAAAAGATGATGCGTGAGGCTGAAGGAGAGACAAAATCCTGGTGTATGCAGTTACTTCGTCACGAAGCCGGCCACGCCATTAATTATGCTTATAAACTATACCAATCGCCTGATTGGAAAAAAATATTCGGCTCGTTTTCCAAAGCATATGGCGATGCCTACAGGTTCAGGCCTTACAGTAAAAGTTTTGTCAGGCACCTAGAGAAGTACTACGCGCAATGCCATCCCGACGAAGATTTTGCTGAAACTTTTGCGGTATGGCTTACGCCGGGATTAGATTGGCAAACCCAGTATAAAGGCTGGAAAGCATTAGCTAAGCTCCAATACGTTGATAAAGTCGTGCAGGAAATTAAAGATAAGCCGCCTTTGGTTAAAAAAGGCAAAAAATACCGCAAGGCTTCCTCGTTAAATCTTACCTTAGCAAATTACTATAAAAAGAAAAAGCATATTTATGCCGAAGACTTTCCGGATTTTCACGATACCAATTTAATAAAAATATTTTCCGATAAATCCAAAACTGATACTAAACAGCCATACGCCTATAGCATAATCAAAAAGTATAAAGACGGCATCTGCGATGACGTTTCGATTTGGACCGGCGAAAAAAAATTCATCATAAACGATTTACTTGAGACAATGATTAAAAGGTGTAAGCATCTTGGGTTGTTAAATTCGATGCCTGAGCAGCAGGCAATACTTAAGATATCAATTTACGTTACCGCGCTCATAATGAATTATGTCCACACGGGAAGATTTTTAAGGAAAAAATGGAAAAGAAGTTAAAAGTTCTTTTGGTTTTTGACTGCCCTTATGCTACCGAGCGGGGTTACGATTTCGCTAAGGAATTTAAAGAGCCCGATTGGGATACCCAGCTTAATGTTTACGAGGCGCTTTGCGAAAATGGCCACGAGGTAAGCCTCTTGGGAGTGCACGATGATACAACCGTATTGGTTGAAGAGATACGCCAGAATAAACCCGATGTTGTATTTAACATTATGGAAGGGTTTAGAAAAAAAACCAACCTTGAAAGAAATGCCGCTTGGCTGCTTGAGATGTTAAATATTCCTTTTACCGGAGCAAATCCCAGCGCCCTTCTTATTTGTAACGATAAAGCCATCAGCAAAAAGATTTTAAGTTTCCATAAGATACGCGTGCCGAATTTCCACACTTTTTATAAAAATAGAAAGCTTAAGTCTATCAAGCGGCCCAAACTGCCGGTTATAGTAAAGCCTTTATGCGAGGAAGCTTCTGTGGGCATATCTCAGGCGTCAGTGGCTGATAACGAGGCAGCGTGTCTTGAGAGAATAAAATTCATTCATGAAAAAACAAGTATGGATGCTATTGTTGAAGAATATATTGCCGGCAGGGAGTTTTATATAAGTGTTGTGGGCAATAAAATGCTTGAAGTTTTGCCTATAAGGGAAATGAAATTCGGCGAAATTGCAGAACCGGAAAGTAGAATTGCCACCTATAAAGCAAAATGGGATGATGAATACCGCAAAAAATGGGGGATACAAAATGTTTTTGCAAATAACATGCCTGAAGGTTTGGAGAAAAAACTTGGGCACATCTGTAAAACCGCTTATCGGGCATTAAATTTGAATTCTTACGCTCGTTTTGATATAAGAGTCACCGCTGACGGCCGGATTTATGTTTTAGAGGTAAATGCTAATCCTTGTTTGGCTAAAGACGATGAAATAGCCCAGTCAGCAGACAAGGCCGGCATCGCCTACAGTAAACTCATTCAAAAAATAGTATCTCTGGCATTAAGCAATAATGAGGCTTAGCCAAGTTTAAGTTTAAAAAGCGCAGAAAACGGCTATAGCCGAATTATCCTCGAAGAGGAGAAATTAAATATCGTATCTTTGGAATCTACATGAGATATTTTTTGAAAAGTCAGGAATTAAAGGAGGCCAGGATATGATTGCTAAGAGGTTATTGAAAACAAAATTATTTTTCTTTCCTGTTTTATTAATTTCAGTCTTACTTATCGCTGCCAGTGCCAATAACAAATCCGCCACCGAATTAGTTATTTTATTCACCCACGATATGCATTCTAATTTAGACTCCTATTTGATGCCTCAAGGCGCAGAAGGTACCATTGAAACAGGAGGTTATGCCCGTCTATCAACAGCCATTAATAATGAACGTAGAGGAAAAGAGGATAGGGTGCTGGTGATTGACGGTGGAGATTTTAGTATGGGCACATTCTTTCATGCTATCCGTTCCACCCATTCACCTGAGCTCATTACTATGGGGCTAATGGGCTATGACGCTACTACTTTTGGTAATCACGAGTTTGAATTCGGGCCTAGGCCCCTTGCGCAAGCATTGCTGGTAGCAAAAAGTAAAAGCCAGGGTAAGTTTTTGCCAATTATTGCTTCTAACACAGTCATAGACTCAAAGCTTCCTGAACTTACAGATTTTAGTAAAGCATATAACGAATATCCGGTTACACCTTATATGATAATTCAGCGCTCAGGCTTAAAAGTCGGGCTTTTTGGTTTGATGGGTAAAGACGCGGCTATTTATGCTCCTGAAGGAAAACCTGTAACTTTTTCTGACCCCATTAGTGCCGCGCGTAAAACCGTGGATATATTACGCAGCAAAGAAAAAGTGGACATGGTAATTTGTCTTTCTCATTCAGGTACGTGGAAGGATAAAACTATCTCCGAAGATGAAATTTTAGCTAAAGAAGTGCCGGGAATTGACGTAATTATCAGCGGCCATACCCATACAACCTTGGACCCTTATATACAGGTAGGTAATACCTACGTAGTATCCAGCGGTTGTTATAGCCGTTTTCTTGGCCGCCTTACAGTGATAAAAAATCCTAACGGCACATTTCGCGTTTTAGATTATAAACTCCTACCGATTACTTCGGAAATACCCGAAGACCCGCAAATTGCAAGCCTTGTAAAATCTTTTGAAAAGGATATAAATAAAGAATACCTTTCCGCGTTTAATTATCATTATGGAGAAATGATAGCGCGAGCTCCATTTTCTATGCCTGACCCGGACTGGGATAAATGCTACGGCTGCGAAGAGTGTATGATTTCCGGTCTGGGTGATTTAGTCACTGATGCTTTTATCTATGCCGTAAAAAAGCAAGAAGGCAAAAATTACCGCGATATTTCACTTGCCTTTGAAGGCTTTGGCCAAATTCGCGTGCCGATAGCGCGCGGCCCGATTACGGTAAACGATACTTTCCGTCTGCTTGCGCTCGGGCTTGGCGTTGATGGTAAAGCCGGTGCCGGCCTAGCTACTTTTTGGCTGACCGGAGATGAAATCAGAAAGATTTTTGAAATTGAAGCTACCTTTGCCTCTGCTAAATACGATATGCATTTACAAATTTCAGGAATGCGTTTTTCTTATGACCCAAAGGCTGAACCTCTATCCAGAGTAAAGACAGTAGAGGTTAAGACGCAAGACGGCAAATTTGTGCCCTTAGAAGATAACCGCCTGTATCGCGCATGCACTGATTGGAAACTTCTTGCCATGCGCGATAATCTCACCCAATTATCCGGCGGAAAAATTGTCTTTATCCCTAAAGATGAAAGCGGAAAGCCTATTGCTGACCTAACAACCACCCGCGTTTTTTTAAACACCGACAAATCCTTGGAGCTAAAAGCTTGGCTAGCAGTAGTGATATATTTACAGAGTTTTCCTGTAGGAGACAGTAACCTTCCCGAAGTGCCCGAGAGGTATAGGAAGGCGCAGGTGTCGGTTACGGTCGTTAGCGAATAGTCGATAGTGTTTAGTCACAAGTAGCAGGTATCAAGTAAAGTGCAGGGGTTAATTTCTAATGGATAAAGATTATCGTTATCTAAAACAAGAAGCAGATAAGGGTGTTTTTAAGGAGGGGCAAGAGGTGGATGTTGTTGTGTATGCCTTTACTGACCTTGGCGTTAAAGTTGCAATTAATGATACCTATAGCGGGCTTGTTTACAAAAATGAAATTTTTGATGAGCTTTATAGCGGCCAAGTGCTGAAAGCCTTCATAAAACATATAAGAGAAGATGGCAAGATTGACGTTTCTTTGCAGCCGCAGGAAGGAAAACACGTCTTAGGGGCGGCAGAAAAAATCCTTAAACTGCTTAATGAATCAGGCGGACGGTTGCCATTTAATGATAAAAGTTCCCCTGATGACATCAAAAACCACTTTCAAATAAGTAAAAAAGTATTTAAAAAAGCAGTTGGAATACTTTATAAACAACGTATAATAAAGATTACAGATAACGGTATTGAAGTTGTTCTTTAGGAAGTATCTATTAACATTGCCCCGTCTCACGAAGAGGTTGCGAAATTATCGAAGAGAATTTCACAACGTTCGGCGGGGTTAATTCGACTACACATTTTTTCAGACTTCCTGTCTGGAAAAATGTAAGTCTCATTAAGGAGGTTTGGGATGCATACAGGAAAGATTAAGAAGATAGTTCGCGAGAGAGGTTTTGGTTTCATTAGTGATACTGATGGCAGTGAAGTATTTTTCCACAGGAGTAAGCTTGTGGGTATTGAGTTTGACGCTTTGAATGGAGATGAAGAAGTTGAATTTGAAGTTGAAAAATCCCCCAAAGGCTCAAGCGCTGTTAACGTGAGCGTTAAGAAATAACCAACCCCGTATTAAAACAACTTTTAACCAAAGCCCACCGCGTAGGTGGGCTTTGGTTTTAATTAAGAATAAGTTTTGGGGTTAGAATAAGTTGGAAATTAAAATTATCCGCAGCCGCAAGAGATTACGCACAGTGAGCGCGCGTATGGTCAATGATTGCTTAATAGTTAGCGCTCCGCTAACGCTTTCTCAGGCACACATAGAGGAGATTGTTTCCGGTTTTAAATTGAAATTTGAAAAGAAGAAGCTGAAAGAAGAATTAGATAGAAATCAACCGCTTTCTGAAATTACTGCTCGCCTTAATGAGAAATACTTCGCCAACCAACTAAAGATCAACTCCGTAGAATATGTTACCGGCCAGAACAGTAAATACGGCTGTTGTAATCATCAGACCGGGCATATCCGCATATCACACAAAGTAGGTTTGATGCCAAAATGGGTTAGGGATTATGTTTTGATTCATGAAATGGCGCATTTAATAGAGCCAAATCACAGTAAGTCGTTCTGGGATATTGTTTCTCGTTACAAGCTTACTGAGCGGGCACGAGGCTATCTTATGGCAGCCGGGCTTGATACCGGACAAGAAGAAGATCTTCTAAGCCCGTAGGAAAAATTCCTGGGACACAATACTTCATTCAACTTCTTTTCCGTCTCGTCCAAATACGTAAAAATTTCCTGCGGTAATTTTTACGAACTCGACGAAATAATTCGACTATGTAATTTTTCTTCACCACATAGGCTTGAAAAATTACAGTCTCATTACCTCAAAAAATCCCAAATCAACCAGTCTCCGCGGCAAGCCGCGGAGTATGTTCTATACTAATATTATCACTGGTTCGCTCTTTTTAAGCTATAGCGTATTTTTAAAACAGAGCAATTGAAACTTGTCGTAGATGTATATTCTTATCGCTTAGCTATCGCGGACCCAGCATATCTTTACTTTACTTACGCAAAGGCTGGGTTCATTCATTGCCTTGGAATGAGGTCAACTACGTTTACGATTTCGGCTTCATCCCCGTGGCAAGCCACGGGGTATTCGCCGAGAGAGAATAAAGCCTGTTTTTGTTCTTTCTTTAACTGTTTTATCTTTAAAAATCAGCGTAAGGCCTTCCCTAATCAGTACAATCTCTGATTAAAAAAATTGTTGCTTTATTTATTATTTTCATTATAATATGCTTTCGTTAAATTTTAGATTTTGAGCCCCGACGTTACGTCGAGGTAAAGCTGCTAAAAGTAACTCCCCGGTAGATTTTACTTAATCCAGTACTAACGGGAAGAAATTTCTAGGCTTAGGTTAAGGTCAAATGAGACAGTATCTTTTCAAGCCGAAGGCGCAGAAAAGTACGTTGTCGAATTTGATACTTGACACCTACCCTAATAAAATAATTTAGGTAAGTGTCAAGTATTCAATTCCGATAGACAAGTTATGAGCGCTACGTTCCATAACTTGTGTCGTCATTGAAGGAGTAAAGAAATGTCACGTTTAGTTCCTTTAGAAAAGCAGAGAAATGTAGGGATTATGGCGCATATTGATGCCGGTAAAACCACGCTTACCGAGCGCATACTCTTTTATACCGGCCGTACTCATAAAGTAGGCGAAGTCCATGACGGCGAAGCTACGATGGATTGGATGAAGCAGGAACGCGAAAGAGGCATTACCATTACCTCGGCCGCAACCACCTGTTTTTGGAATGATTGCAGGATAAATGTAATTGATACTCCCGGTCACGTTGATTTTACCGTGGAAGTGGAACGCAGCCTAAGGGTTTTAGACGGTGCTATCGCGGTCTTTTGCGCTGTGGGAGGGGTTGAGCCGCAGTCAGAGGCGGTGTGGCGGCAATCCGAAAAATACAACGTCCCTAAAATTGCCTTTGTCAATAAAATGGACCGCGTGGGTGCGGATTTTTACAGCGTCCTTAAAAGTATCGAAAGCGACCTTGGCGCAAACGCTATCCCCATGGTTATTCCGGTAGGCTCGGAAGATAATTTCCGCGGTGTAATTGACCTTTTAGAAATGAAGGCTTATATTTTTAGCGAAGAAGCTTCTTCCCTGAATGGTTTTCGTATAGAGGAAATTCCTCAGGATTTGCTGGATATTTCTAAAAAATACCACCATATTATGGTTGAAAAAGCGGTTGAATTAGACGACCATTTGATGGAAAAATATTTAGAGTCGGAAGAGAAACTTAACCAGGAAGAACTAAAAAGCGCAATTCGTAAAGGCACAATTAGCAATAAAGTGGTGCCGGTTGTCTGCGGCTCGGCATTTAAAAACAAAGGTGTAAGAAAATTGCTCGATGCCATTACTTTTTATCTGCCTTCTCCCGTTGATCTGCCCCCTGTTAAGGGCGTTTCGCCCGATGATCCGGAAAAAGTTTTAGAGCGGCGCGCCGATGATAACGAGCCTTTTTCGGCTCTTGCCTTTAAGGTGCAGACAGACCCGCATATGGGTAAGCTTATTTATTTTAGGGTTTATTCCGGTAAGCTTAGCGCCGGTTCCTATATACTTAATTCCACTAAAGACAGAAAAGAACGGATAAGCAGGATACTGCAAATGCATGCTAATCAGCGCGAAAATAGGGAAGATATCTGCGCCGGGGATATTGCCGCGGCAGTAGGGTTAGACCATACGGTAACCGGAGATACTTTGTGTGACGTAGAGCATCCAATAATTCTGGAAGCGATAGAATTTCCCGCGCCGGTTGTTTCAATCAGCGTTAAACCTTCAAGCCGCGCCGAGGGGGATAAGCTCAGTAAAGGCCTGATGAAACTTGCTGAAGAAGACCCTACTTTTAACGTGCATGTCGATGAAGAAACTACTGAGACCATACTTTCAGGGATGGGGGAACTGCATTTAGAAATTATCGTTGACAGGCTAAAGCACGAATTTAGCGTAGATGCAATCGTAGGTAAACCAAAGGTTGCCTACAAAGAGACGATTTTAAATTCGGCTGACGCAGAATATAAACACATAAAGCAGACCGGTGGCCACGGACAATACGGGCATGTGGAGTTTGAAATTTTTCCTTCAGAGCCGGGACAGGGTTTTGAGTTTGAAAATAATATTGTGGGTGGAGCTATACCCAGAGAATATATCCCCGCGGTAGAAAAAGGGGTTATTGCCGCATTACAAAAAGGTGCGCTGGCGGGTTATCCCGTAGTGGACGTAACAGTGAGTTTAGTGGACGGTTCCTACCACGACGTTGATTCTTCTGAAATCGCGTTTAAAATAGCAGCCATAGAGTGTTTCAAGGAAGCGTTTAGAAAGGCAATTCCCGTATTGCTTGAGCCGTATATGTCTCTTGAGGTTGTCACTCCCGAAGAATACGTGGGAAATATTGTGGGTAATCTTTGCGCCCGTAGAGGCAAAGTCTTAGGCATAGAAGCGTCTAAGGTCGGACAGCAAGTAATTTGCGCGGAGGCGCCGCTATCGGAACTTTTCGGTTATGCCACAACATTACGTTCTTTAAGCTCAGGCCGCGCTATACACTCTATGCATTTTGAAAGATATATAGAAGTTCCTTCGGCAATCGCAGAAAAGATTATAGAAGAGGCAAAAGAGAATAAAGACAAAAATTAGAAGCTTTCTCGACTTTATTGCACAAATATTTCATAACTAATTTAGATTCAATGTCTTCTCTGTAAAATCTTTATTTTTGACCTCTTGATTGCAAGAAAGCTTCTGATTAAGTTCTTTCCTTTTACAACAAACTTGGGAAAGAACTAAAAAGTAGTCTTGCTGGCCACCGCAATTTTTAAACTCACCGCACCCTCGCTTATAACCCTAAAATATTTCTACGCTAAAGAAAAAATTGTTTAAAAATAATAAATATTTGATAAAATAAACTTTCGTCCACTACTAATATTTTTAAAGCTAAATATAGGTGTAATAAAGTATGTTTTTACGCGAAGCCATAGCTGTTTCAATATTTTTAATCGTTGTTGGCGTCATCTACCTCAAAGAGATACACTTACTTACCAGATTTATCTACAATAGACTCAGGAAAAAACAAGAAGTACCCTATTTTTTCGCAAAACGCGCGGTTATTTTGCATCTTTTGGCGTTAGTCGGTGTTTTTTGTATTTTGTATGGTTATTTTATTGAGCCTTATCGGGTTGAAATTAAAAAAATTGATGTATTTACGGAAAAGTTTAAAAATGCAAAGCTTAAATTGGTGCAGATTTCTGATTTACATTGCGATATCAAGATAAGAAATGAGTATAAATTAATAGAGAAAATCAACGCTTTGAAGCCAGATATAATTGTTTTTACCGGCGATACCATAAATACGCCCGAAGCTCTGCCATTGTTCAAAAGCACCATGAGAAAACTAAAAGCCAATATTGCTAAATTAGCCGTTAAAGGCAATTTTGATGTTTGGGATTGGGGCAAATTAGATTTATTTTCTGGTACCGATTTCACGGTATTGGATGAGGAAGTCATACAACTGGAAAAAGACGGCGAGCTATTTTTTGTCTCCGGATTAAGCCGCGACCGCTATATGAAACTGAATGGATTATTAAAGAAAATTCCTTCCGGCTACTATAGTATATTTTTATACCACAGCCCAGGATTAGCCGAAGATTTAAAAGGCCTGAATGTGGATTTATATCTTTGTGGGCATACTCACGCAGGCCAGGTGGCCTTGCCTTTTTATGGCGCCTTGGTTACGCTTTCCAAATATGGCAAAAAATACGAATCCGGTAAATATATAATAGGTAATACTATGTTATATGTAAACAGAGGTATTGGCATGGAGGGTGGTTTCGCTCCCAGGGTTAGGTTTTTTTCTAGGCCAGAGATTACTGTTTTTAATATAAAGCCGAAAAGATAGCCCAAAGATTTAGCAAAAAGCATAAAAGTTGTATTTTTGAAAATTAAGTATATAATCTCTGTAAGATAGATGGAAAATAAACCCCCAGAAAACAAACCCAAACTTGCTACCTATATAGCGCTTTGGTTAAAAACCCAGCTAGATTTTTGGTGTAGCCGGGGAATTTTAAGCCAAGAGCAGAAAGAAAATATAAAGAATTTATATCTTTGGCCGCAAGAACTAAGCTCTGTCCCAGCCAAAAAATCACCTCTTAAACTCGTAAGCGTTATAGAAACTATTGGAGCATTACTGATAGGTATCGGCGTGATTTCTCTCATCGCTTTTAATTGGCCGAAAATTCCCAATTTCACTAAGTTGGTTGTTATTGCGTTCGCTGTAATTTTTATCCATCTGGTTGGGTTTTTTATATTGACCCGTAAACCAAATATTCAAAAAGCAGGCTTCAGCCTGATTTTTCTGGCAAATTTATTATATGGCGCAGGTATATGGCTTGTTGCCCAGGCCTACCATATACACGCCAATTTTGCCACAGGTATTTTTTTATGGGCTCTTGGTATCATTCCTTTTGCTTATATCATCAAATCTCGGTTAAATTATTTTTTAGCCATAGCTTTATTTATTCTTTGGACTTTAACCGAGTCCATAAGTTACCAAAAGCCGCATTTATCTTTTCTTTTTATTTTACTAGGGCTGATGCTGCCGCTTGCTTATTATTTAAAATCAAAAGTTGGCCTAGCCATTTGTATAATAACAGGCGCAATTTGGCTTTTAATCAATAACGTATTTTGGTTTAGCCAAAATTTCTCAGTTCATTTATTCCTGCCGCTTACTCTTTACGGCGTACTTTTGATAGCCGCTTCCAATGTGCATATTCTAAAGGCGCCTTACGTCGTTTATCAGAAACTCTATCTTTATACGGGTATAGCTGTATTTTCTGCCGTCATTTTTCTCTTACCATTTTTTGGAGTTTTTCAGAAGTTTTACTATGTATTGCCCATGGCGAACCTGTCAGTTTCTTTCTGGGTGTGCAATGCTATTCTTTTGTCGGGCATTCTTGTATGTATATTGCTATTTTCTAAAACCCAATTGGAAAAAACAGCATTAGTAGTAAAACAGATGATGCCATCGCTTTTGTCGGCAGCGTTATTCATCATCTGTATGCCTACATTCAAAGAGTCTTTGCTTTTTAATTTACTTCCGGTGCTATTTATTGTTTTTTCTTATTGGTATCATACCAAATCAAGGATTCTTACTAACCTCGCTCTTATTTATTTTTTCATTTGGCTTCCTTTCTGCCTAATTACATGGAAGCAGCCTTTTATGTTTTTTTTGTTAATACTGATATATGGCCCCTTTTGTTACCTGTTGGGTTGGGCCTATATCGTAAAATTCCAAGACTACTTAGCTGGCAATCTATGCAAAGCTTTTGGCCTGGCAATTATGTTTTTTTCCCTCTATATTTTTTCTTTTGGTTCAATAGGAAAATATTTTGCTAGAGGTTATATTTTTCCTCGAGATTACGAGTTCTGGTATATCGTAATTTTGCTGTATCTTGGAATTATTTTGCTGTATACGTGCTACGTTTCTTCTTTCAACTACCCCGCGTCTAAAAAGGGGTTGTTAGCGGAAGAAAGAACGCTGGCCCCATTTTTACCCACCGTATCCGTGATTTTCTTTATCCTTATTTCGAATAGGCTTACTGGTTTCTGGTATACTTTTCTTGTAAATTTACTCTTTATGTGCCTGCTGATTGTTTTTTTAGCCGCCGGCTACAGGCGCCAACAATTGTATTTGAAAGTGATTACATTTATTTTTTTAATACTACTTGTAGGCACGCGCTATATTGAAATGGAGTGGAGCCTGCTTTATAAAGCGATATTATTTATCATTACAGGAATAATAGTTTTGGTTGTGGGCGTGGCATTTGAAAAAAATAAAGATAAGGTGGTTATCATTGAGGACTAGTAAGAAAATAGTATTGGTATTTATAGGGGCAATAATTTTACAGATTACAGTGTTGTTTTCTATGATGATTTTGAATGAAGTAAAAGTGCGCAGCGGCAGAAAAATAATCGTAAAAACTGTCCCCGTAGACCCGCGCAGCCTTTTTAGAGGAGATTATATTATTCTGAACTATGAATTTTCGCGCATAGACTTAGATAAAGTTAACGCGTCTAAAAAATATTTTTATTATGGAGATAAAGTATTTGTTAAACTTGCAAATATAGGTGAAGACTGGGGCATAGCTTTTGTGGGCGATAAACCGATAAAAGATATTAAATCAGATGAGATAGTTATTGTAGGCACAGTGGATAGGTTTGGAGGTTTTGGGCCAAATAAGTATATTAATATTAAATACGGTATAGAAAGTTATTTTGTTCCGGAGGGAGAAGGAAAGCGCATTGAAAGCCAGATTTCCAAAAAAAGAGTAAAAGTAGAGCTTTCTATAGCTAAAGAAGGTTATGCATCTGTGTGTAGATTATTCATAGATGGTAAAGAAGTGAGTTTTAGATAAAAAGAGAGTTCGACCCCGTTTTATTGTTATCAACCTCAATTTAACTATTCTAACGATATAAACATGAAAATAAGCGAAATTATAAAAAAACATGATAAAGGGGTTTCTTTTGAATTCTTCCCCCCGAAGACCGAAGGCGGGATGAGGTCCCTTGAACTAACCGCTAAGGCTCTAAAAGCGTATAAGCCTCTTTATATATCTATGACCTATGGCGCAATAGGCTCGACGCAAGAACGCACTAAAGAGGCTACTTATATGCTTTTAAAAGAAAAAGATTTTGTAGTCATGCCGCATCTAACTTGCATCGACGCAAAGGCAAGCTCTATAAAGAGCCTTTTAGACGAATATAAGCAAAAGGGTATAGAAAATATTATGGCGTTACGAGGCGATCCGCCTCAGGAAATACCTAATTTTAATTTTAAAAACCAAGAGCTGTGTTATGCCAAAAACCTAGTTAATTTGATAAAGAAATATGGGCATTTTTGTATAGGTATCGCGGTATATCCAGAGGGCCATATTGAAACTTCATCTTTAGAGGAGGATATTGAATATACAGAACAAAAAATTGATGCCGGAGGCAATTTTGCGGTAACGCAGATGTTTTTTGATAATGCCTATTACTACGCCTTGCTAGAAAGAATGAAGAAGAAAGCAATTAGCATACCTGTGCTGCCCGGAATTTTTCCTTTAACTGACATAAATAAACTTAAAAAATTCTGTGTTGTTGCTAGAACTACCATACCTAAACATATAGAGGAGTCAATGATTCGTTTCGCCGCCAGCCCTAAAGATATGGAGAAAGTCGGAATGGATTTTACCATAAAACAATGCCAAGATTTAATAAAAAATGGACATAAGCACCTGCATTTCTTTACTTTTAACAGGCTGGAAATAATTAAAACGATATTAGATGCGATTAGCTAATGTAGCTAATTTTTTATTATAAAATAATTTTTATATGAATATATTTAGTATATTATTTGGACTCTTATTTTTCTATTTTTTATTTATTTTATTTTTTCGCCTCGCCTTATGGCTGATTGGCTTTTCCTTAAAGCGGTCTATTTATAAAGGAATGAGAAACAAAACCAAAAACAACCACCATGAATTCTACGAAAAAGAAAATATTATTGATGCAGAATTCAGAGAAATAAAATAGCCTATTATTAAATAGCCATTTTTTGTTCCCCTCCTTTTTATGCAAAAAGAAAGATTCATAGTCCATATTGACATGGATGCTTTTTTCGCTGCTATTGAACAACGCGATAACTCGGCGTTAGCCGGTAAACCTGTGGTTGTTGGCGCAGATCCTAAAGGAGGCAGAGGTCGCGGTGTCGTTTCTACCTGTTCATACGAAGCCAGAAAATTCGGCATTCATTCCGCCATGCCTATTTCTATAGCGTACAACAAATGCCCCAAGGCAATCTTTTTACCCGTGAATATGGAAAAATATTTACGGATTTGCGGGCAAATTTATCATATACTTGATGAGTTTACTCCTAAGGTCGAGCCGATAAGTATAGACGAAGCTTTTTTAGATATAACCGGTAGCTACCACCTTTTTGGCACACCCCTTAAAACATGTATGTCCATAAAACAAAAAATAAAAAAGGAAACTCAGCTAACTGCCTCTGTTGGCCTTGCTCCTACAAAAATGGCAGCGAAAATCGCATCCGACTTAAATAAGCCCGATGGTTTATTGGAGGTAAAAGAAGAGGAGCTTTTAAGTTTTTTATGGCCGCTTCCTGTAGATAAAATTTGGGGTTTAGGCAAAAAATCAAAAGAAAACTTGAGTCTTCTAGGAATAAACACTATTGGCGACTTGGCAAAGAGAGACAGGAAAGACTTAGCATCGCTTTTTGGCAAAAACGGAGAATATTTCTGGCTTCTTGCGCACGGTGTAGATGAGCGCGAAGTCCAACGCCAGGATGAAACAAAATCTATCAGTAATGAGATTACCTTTGATAGGGATACTGCCGATAAGAGCAAAATAGAAGCAACATTACTTGCTCTTTGCGAGAAAGTTTCGAGGCGCTTACGCCTGGGCGGCTATAAGGCCAAAACCATTACATTAAAAGTTCGCCTTGAGGGCTTTTATACATATACAAGAGCTATGACGTTAAGTCAGGCAAGTAATTTTGACGATGTGGTATATCAAGCGGTAAAAAAACTTTATAAAAATTTTGACACGGAAGGCAAAAATTTGAGGCTATTGGGCGTGCGGTTAAGTAATTTTATTTGCGCTGATACGCAAGACAGTATTTTTAAAGATACCAAAAGAGAAAATATATATAAAGCCATCGATACGATAAAAGAAAAATTCGGCGACTCAAGTATACAAAGGGCAGCTATTCGTAACAATTAAAATATGAAAATTTTATTAAGTTTATTGACAGAGAAATGTTTTTGGTTATATTGTATAGCAAGGAGGTCAAATGAGGCAGTATCTTTTCAAGCCGAAGGCGCAGAAAGGTGCGTTGTCGAATTCGCCCCGCCCCTATGGCGGAGTAGATTGATAGTTCGCAGCATGAATTATTGTAAAAGGTTTAAGGTGTTTTAAGCAGCCTTATTTATAGCCTCGCCAAAAGGGCGGGGTTTAATTCCGACAAACAACTTATGTTAGTAATAACTCCATAAGTTGTGTCGTCATTAAAGGAGGTTGAATATGCCGTACGATGCGAATTTGGATGAATGTCTTTTCAAAAAGTCTTATGAAACCGAAGTAGAACGTCTGACAGTAAGTGTCTATTCTTACAACAAAGGACATAAGAAGTTGCAGATTACCAGAGAAAATAAAGACAGGGAAGGGGAGATGCGTTTTACAAAGTTAGGCAGAATGTCTAAAGAAGAGGCTACAGCCGTTTTGCCCTTGATGCAAGAGGCCCTTAAGATAATGGATTAACTGGTAATTGCCTGCGATAAATTTTTAAAAAAAATATATTATGGTAAAGAAGGTAATATTTTTTTCGATATTATTCATTTGCGTCTTCACGTTAGTAGGCAGTCAACAGAGAGAAAATATATTTGCCGAAGAACAGAATAAATCAAACGCAGTTAAAGATATTAGCAAGTACTTAAAAATGCGTTTGGACTATTCACAATCAAAAAAATACAATCCTTATGATTCAGAAGTTGGCGACATTAGAGGAGAGTGTGCAGAGTTAACAATCGAAAATAAATTTAAAGAGGTCGCTGAAAAAGCAAATAGGGGATTGGAGAAAGACAAATATAATATTCAGTTGTTGATAGCATTAGCAAATGCCTACAGGAAGCTTGGGGATATTGAAAACGCCAATAAATACAGGATACTGTGGATGGGGCTTGTGGATTCAATTATGGCGAGTGGCGATGGAAAATCCCCTGAAATCGCCTTCAAGGTAATAAGTGTTGCTGAGGAATATGCCCTATTGATGGTGTTAAAGCTAGAATGGACCGGTAAGCAATCGCTCGCTGAGATAAATGGTAGCGAATTTGATATCTTAACGGTGAAGGATATAAAGACAGGTGCGGTATCTGAACTATATTTTAATGTAGATATCCCCTTCAAATGGCTTCTGAAAAAAAATCAAGCTGAAGAAAAATAACTTCAACTTTAACGGTGATTTAAGTAGGTAAGGTCAATAGTATTAGCAATAAAGGAGGATAACGTATGGTAAGGTGCAAAGTATGCAAGGTCCCGCTTACTGGCTTTTTAAGTATTATTGGAAAAACACTTTTTAATATTAAGCCTTCTAGCCATGATTCTCAGGTGTGCAGTAAGTGTGTGGAAAAACAAATAAATAATCAGGCAGATAATGAAGCGGATAAATTAAAAGGTAAAAAATATAAATGCCAGATATGTGAAAGAATTGTGCACGAGGTCCATGCCGTAGAGCACATCAAGGCAGAAGAGTACCTTATGAAGCTTATTAAGAAAGACCACCCTCATTGGTACCATAAAGAACCTACCTGTAAAGAGTGCATTGATTATTACCGCAAATTGATAAAAGACGCGGAAATCTAATAAAATAAGCACAGCTACCCTTAGTAATTCTTTTGCGCAATAGCCTTCCAAGATATCGAAAAGTTAATTATGTTAAAAGTTTAACGGTTGTTGCGCCCATTCGACTTCGCTCAGGGCTGTCCTGAGCCTGTCGAAGGACGCAACTCGTTACGTCTAACGTATAACGGTTGCGTCAAAAATGTCATTAAGAATAAAGACGATTAACGTTTGAGGTATACTGATACGAGTTGCGCAACCGTATAACGATAGACAACTGATATTAACGCGCAAAACGTAAAGTTGACGTGAGGATGACAGATAGTAGTCGAGGATGAAGGCTGGTAAAAAGAAAAGAGGGTAGAAAAGGAAACGGCAATCTTTTCTACCCTCTGGGATTATTTACCCCGTTAGAAAGTTTCATGCTTTAACACGGGATAATATTAGAGAAGGGTTATTTTCCTTATAGAAAGGGTAGGGTTGAAATCCTACCCTTTCTAACGGGGTTTACTTTCTAAATCCGCCGCCGTAGCCGCCGCGGTCAGAACCGCCGCCAAAACCGCCTTCTCTGCGGGGACGCATTTTTTGTGCTCTGCTTACGCGTAAAGCTCTACCGTTCATATCTTGGCCATTCAAAGCATCTATAGCTTGTTGGGTTTGTTCTTCGGTTTCAAACTCTGCAAACCCAAACCCTTTTGATCTGTCGTTGAATTTGTCCCTTATGATTTTTACTTCTTTGACAGTGATTCCTTTTTCTTCAATAAATTTCTTTAGATCAGCATCGGTTACGCCGTATTCTAAATTCCCAACATATAATTTTTTTTCCTCTTCCATTTTCGCATTCTCCTTTTACTGAAATTATCCTTTACAAACTTTTACCTTACTAAAGGCGCCCCTACGAACGTTTCTTTTTCTTTTCCCTCCTTTTTTGAGATGGTTTTGTATAATGTTGCCGTTCCCGAAAATCGCTTACTATTCTTTCTTTCTTACACTGCATTATGAATTTGCACAGCGCTTTCTTGCGGTATAGGAAAGTATAAGACCCTTCCTTTAAAGGTATTAGGAAGGTCTATCCCCATGGATAAAAAGGTTTTTGCTATACCAACGAAAGGTTGCCCCTGTTTCGTAGCTACCGCAAGGAAGTTCGAAGTTGTGAACTTGCCAACTTCTTTGGCAAGCGAACTTTCTCGAAATCTTCTCTGGAGTCAATTCTTACTTCCGCCATATTTCTCTCCTACAGGTTTCAAATTATACCATATTTCCATATTTCTACAAGCATAAAAATAAAGCTCAGTATAGCGTCTTCTACTTTTACGTAAGGCTATAGCCAGATTCCTACCCTTTGAAATAGGCTAGGATGACCTGCGGTAGATAGAAACGAAAAAAGTAAACGCCTAAACATATATACAAATTCCTTTAAAAATGGCAAATTTTAGGTATAATTTCGCTGAAGCATGAAAAAACAAGCTATTATCTGCCTTGTGAGTTTTTGTTTGATAACTACCGTCTTGGCTGAAACGATAGCGTTAAAATCGGGAGCAGAAGTCGAGGGTAAAATTATAGAAAAAACCGATACCTATATAAAAATTGATTTTCAGGGCGTTATTCTGACATATTTTACCGATGAAATAGAAAATATTGATGCAATCTTTGGTACAAAAACACATCAGAAGATTACTCCCGAGGAGCCTCGGACAATAACCCAAGAAAAACCCATGCATGTATGGCAACCTACAAAAACGATTGCACTTCTGATAGGCGTGTTGCAGTGGCAAGATCAAACATTGGAGACCTACGATCCGCGGAACCGTCAAGATCAAAAACTATTTGAAACGCTCATAGAACGGGGAGTGCCAAAAGAAAACATAATCTTTTTAAAAGATAAAGAAGCAACGCTTTTAAAAATTCTTGAAACATTTAAGTCCCTTGCGCGTCAAGGGGATACAGATTCCACCTTTTTCTTCTATTACGCAGGCCATGGAAAGAAATCGGAAGATGGCAGGAAAGCTTACTTCTTAAATTATGATTATAATCCAATAATCAGTCCGATTCTCACCGCTTTTATGCTGGACAACATTGCAAAGATTCTCAAAGAAAATTTTAAAGGCAGGGAAGCTATACTTACCGCTGATTGCTGTTATTCAGGTACTTTAAATCAAATAGCCGATGAATTATCAGAAGCAGGTATTGAAACGCTTGTGCTTAGCTCAGCCAGCGCCTCAAATATTTCGACAGGCGCATGGACGTTTACGCAATCGCTTGTTGAAATTCTTAAAGGCACTCCTTTGATGGTTTTAACGCAGAATGACATCACTGTAAAAAATGCAGCGGAGTATATTACCTATAACATGGCGTATGAAGAAAACCAGTATTCAAATATATATATGACCGCCCGCCTTCCTCAAGACTTCGTTTTAGCCAAGAATGAGGCAAAAGACTTTATTGATAAAAATTATATAGGTCAATATAAATTAGCACAATACAATGGCAAGGACTATAAAGTAAGAATTATTGACCAGCATGACAATAGCTGTAGAATCCATTATCTCGGTTGGGGTAGCGAATGGGATGAATGGCGCGACTATAATGAATTAAAAGATATTGAATTTAAAACTTACAATGTGAACACTAAAGTGCTGGTGAAATGGAATAAAACTTGGTATCCTGCCGTCGTTTTTAAAAGAGAGGGCATTTTTCATCTCATCAAGTATGATGATTATGATAATAGCTGGAATGAATGGGTAACGTCGGAGAGGATTAAAATCAATTAAGGGTCAAAGGCATGCAGGGAAAAGATAAACAGTGTTTCGCATAATTTAGCGAAAGAAAGGAATTACTTTTAAAATCACTAAAAATCAGATATAATAATCAAACGACACTATTATTTTTTCTGCGTGCCTTTGGCACTTGAAAAAAATAATGTGTTCATTAAAGGGGGGTTATAATGAAACGTATAATGATATTTATTGACGCCGAATACGTAGTTCAGAAGATAAGAGAATTGGGGGTTAGGAGAGCCATAGGCCGCAAAGACATTGAGTGGAGAAATCTAATTAAGTGGATAGCAGGCCCCAGGGACTTAGTTCGCTGTTATTATTATTCCGCGGAGTTTAGCCGAGAAGAAAATCAAAAGACATTTCATGAACAGCAAGAACTTTTAAAAAAACTTAAGCTAAGTATTCCTTACTTTGAGGTTAGGTTGGGAAGGCTTGTACGCGTGCGCGAGGATTGGGTCCAAAAGGGCCTTGATGTGAAAATTGCCGTAGATATGTTTTCCAAGGCAGTTACAAGTCAATACGACGTAGCAGCTTTAGTTTCAGGCGATTCTGATTTTGTAGAGGTTATAAGTGGCATAAAAGAGATGTATGGCAAGCAGGTGGAACTTTACACGTTTGATTTAAATATTAATGACGTACTTAAATTTGCTCCTGATAAACATATCGTCATAGATATCCAGTCGGCACGTAGGTACCATTTTTGGGCAGAAGCAAAATAGGACGCTTTTCTCATTCTATTATGGGACTGTTGCAAAACGCAACAGTCCCTGATTACAAGGCTGGGACATAATTCCCTACCCAACAGGGTGCCCTGCTGGGCTAGCACTCGTTCTTTCATAAAAGACCACCACGGGGTAAAATGGTAAGTGGGTACAAACCAAT